>CAYXEB010000051.1:0-16081 GCA_964463835.1 uncultured Hellea sp. | reverse complement strand
AAGTTCTAACGCTACCCTAAGCGATACAAACATTTAAAGCCTCCCAAATTTGGGAGGCTTTTTCATATTGGCAGCGCTTTTAAAATTTACTGTCGAATTCAAATTAACGGATTAACTCATTTTCTTGAGTTGATTGAGTGTCTTAATCTTACCCCTGTCCCAACTTCGGGAAAGCCAGTTTCTGAGCCGGTATCATAACTGTTTTCTCTTCAGTAAAGAGATGGATAGATTCTTCTAATCCATCACGGCCTAAGCCTGATAACTTATATCCGCCGAAGGGCGCTCTCAGATCGCGCGACATGGCTGTATTTACCCAGACAGTCCCTGCCCTCACCTGTTGAGCAAATTGCATCATCTTATCAATATCCTGTGTCCAGACATAAGAGACAAGGCCGAAGTCAGAATCATTCGCTATGTCTACGGCCTCTTCAAGCGTTTCGAACTTTACAAGAGCTGCGAAGGGACCAAATATTTCTTCTTGGCAAATACGGGCGCTATTACTTTTGGCGCGGGCCATGACAGGTTCGAAAAAATAGCCAGTCTTTGCCTGTTTGGGCGCCCCGCCCCCGCATAATATTTCATCTCCATCGCTCACGGCTTTAGTGGCAAAATCTAAAACGCGGTTATAATGCGCTTTAAAGGCAAGCGGACCAATTTCGACATCTTCAAATGGGTCCCCAACTCTCAAGTTCTTAGCGCGCTTTACCAATTTCTCAACGACCTCATCATATATAGAGGACTGTATCAATATGCGCGAACCCGCCAAACATTGCTCGCCATTACCTGCAAATATGCCCAGTAGAGACCCATCAATTGCGGCCTCAATATCGCAATCTGCCATGATGACATTGGCAGATTTTCCGCCTAGCTCTAATGATATTTTTTTCAAACCATCGGCGGCATTCCTCATGATCCGTTTGCCAGTCTCAGTCCCGCCAACAAAATTGATGGCGTCGATATCAGGATGTAAAGTTAGCGCTGCCCCCGTTACAGCGCCTGTCCCATTTAACAAATGAATGACATCGGCCGGAACGCCGGCTTCAATGATTATTTCAACCATGCGCAGCTGGCTTAGCGGCGTATATTCTGACGGTTTCACGACGCAGGAATTTCCTGAAATCAAACAGGCGGCTATTTTCATGCCTGCCAAGATTAGCGGGGCATTCCACGGAGATATGACTAAGCCAACACCTATCGGCTGTTGCATCGTCAGACTAAGATAACGACCCGTTTGCTGAAAGGTCTTGCCCGAGAGCGACGTTGCCGCATCGGAGAAAAATCTAAAGTTCTCGGAGGCGCGCAGAGCATGCATACCCTTAAACTGCTGATAAGGAATACCTGTTTCCAAGGCCTGTAAGGCCGCCAGCTCGTGGGCGTACTTTTGGAACAATTCTGAGATTTTATAAAACACGGTTTGACGGTGCGCGAGAGATGTATCGCGCCAGGCACCTCCTTCAAATGCAGCCTTAGCCGAGCTAACAGCCTGATCAACTTGCTCGGTTGATGCGCTACTGCAGCTGCCTAAAACTTCTTCGGTCGCTGGATAGATAACATCCCAAGAAGGTCCCGTTCCGATAACACGCTTACCATTTATCAAGCTGGGCGTTTGCTTTTCGTATTTGACTGCATGATTTTTTAAAACCTGCGCCAAAGGTTTGGGAGCAATAAAATGAACCATAATCTAATCCTATCTAAAATCTTCCAGCATTTGTGGCGTAAGCCGATATTTCATAAGAACGACGATACATAACAACGTGATGAGCGCAGGAATAATTGAAGCAGCCAAACGAATGGCCGTTAACGCCTGCTCGGGCTGCACGGTTGCGGGATCGTTTGAGGTTATCAAACCTGTTGCCTGCAAAAGGACCCCGACAAGCAAAGGACCAAAAGCGCTTGATATTTTTTCTACCAAAGTAAAAACACCGCTTATGGTGCCTTCACGGGATTGCCCCGATATCAGACGGTCATATTCCATTGTATCAGGCAGCAACGCTAAGGCGCAAAACAATGTCCCCGTGGACACAATACCGATTAAAATCGCCCGCGCATAAAAGAAAATAATCGGCTCGCTCGGTATCCAAAAGTACCAACTCAAAAGTCCAATAGCATAGCATAAAAGAAAAATCATATAGGCCGTGCGCTTCCCCATGGCTTTAATAAAAACTCTTAAAAATGGGATAGCAATTATACCCGACATGCTGAAAGTACCCATATATGTACCTAACTCAGACACCGACTTTTTAAGAACAAAGGTAAAAAAGTAAGGCGAACTTGCTAAAACAATCGCGAGAACCACAAATTGCAGTAGCTTTACAAGAGTCAAAACAGCAAATGGTTTCGTCTCAAACACGGATTTAAATTGCGCTACGGAGTTGACTGCCATTTGTCCAAAGCTCTCTTTGTTGCGTTCAGGCACTGGTAAGGATGCGTCAAACTTTCGGATACCTAAAAAAGCGATAACACCAACCACAATAACAATTATGCCGACTATAAAGCCCATTAGGCGAAAGCCGTCCCCAAAGTCGACCAGCTTTGGCACCAATAAGACCCCAACAAGCACACCCATCATCAAGAAAAATACGCGATAGGACATAAGGCGAGTGCGTCCGTCATAGCTAGGCGCTATATCAGGTGCTAAGGCCAGATAAGGGACAGCAAATATCGTATAGCCTGTACTTATCATGACCAGTAAAAACAAAACCACGGGAATGGCTAAGCCCGTGCTCATTGGCGATAGACTAAAGAAAAAGAAAAAACTAACACCCAGAAACAAAGCCCCCCAACACAAAAATGGAGAACGGCGTCCCTTACGACCTTGCCAATTATCGGTAATACGCCCCATAATCGGATCAGAAATAGCGTCATATAATTTTGTTGCAAATATAAGAAGACCTGCAATTCCAGCCGCCAATCCAACATGAGAGGTTAGAAAAAATAGCGCAAAAATAGTGAGCGCATTGGTGGTCGCGCCTGTGGCGGTAGAGCCAATAGCCCAGCTTATCTCATTTTTTAATGTGATGCTTTCTGGCACAGAGACCGATCTTGTTGCCATTCTATGGGAGCTCGGTCTGCGGCGGCTCAACGCTAAGCCAAAGGCTCTTTTTACGCGTAAGAATATATTTTCCGCCAACGCTTCCATAATTTATCCGCATATCTTCGTCGCAATAAACTATATCCGAATGCAGCGGCGGGCTTTTGAGCTCAAAATCAATGTCGACATCAGGATCAAACCCAAAGGCTGCTTTAATCTCGTCAGCGCTCTCCCCATTTTGACCGCGAATTTGGCCACGGTAAAAATCGACGACATAACGCTTCGGTAAGTCTGCCTCCACTCTGTAGCGTCCGTAAACCGTATAAAAACAATCCATGCCCCCGCCAATGGGTTGTATCAAATGAACATTATTGTAATCGCCCGTTTCGTGATGGATTTCCTGGCGTAAGTCCAGGTTATGAAAAGGTACCTTTGGCAATTTTGACCAGGAGACAAAATGAAACATATTATCATGCGCCACAGACTTACCTGCCGTATGACGAGGTCCAAATTGTGCGTATAGCGTCGCCCAATGATCTGTTATGAACTCTTGGTTGTCAAAGGGACTTGGGGTGGGCGTGAGAGCCGCAAGCTTATCCATTAAGTCCTGAATTGTTTCATAGGTGATTTCCGAATACGTTCCGTCTTCTCCAGTCTTATTTATAGCAGATACTAAGTCCGACTTTATTTCATCAAGCATTGTTTTTCTCAAACTTATTTTACGTCTTTAGGTTATCTCTGTAAAAAGCCGTGTGTCTTAATAATCTCGCTTTAACCACTGTTCGAAAATTAAGCCGCTAAAACTCAGATAATAAGCGGCCAAACCCTTGGATTTTATCATTTATACCATTAGTGCGTAGCGCATGCCAATAAGTTGCCGTATTAATTGCTATAACGGGTTTACCCAGCCAGCGCTCGGCCTCGCCTGCTAGGCGGGACATACAAAGGTTTGTGCCGACCTGAACAATCGCATCTACATCATCGCCGTTTAATTGGCGAAGACTATCCATCAACCTTTGCTCAGACACTTCAGCAATTGCGGTCCAACTTCGGCATTTCAGGCTAATATCTCGCGCAACCTCAATGCCATATTCTTTAAAATAACCCGTCACAGTCTCGTTCATGGCGGGCCAATAAGGCGAAATGAGTGCAATTTTTTTAATTCCACCATAAGCCTTTAACGCATCTCGCGTAGAATGTGAACCGACGCTAACGCCCAATCCACCCGAGCGGGCTTTGACATCTTTAATAAATTGTTCCGCCCCCGCGCCGCCGCCGTCAAATGTCACCGCAGACATGCCCATGACCAAATAGTCGGGCTTAGCGTTCATAACCCAATCTATGGCGTCATAGGTCAGTTTTCCAATCCGCCTTGCCCCTGACATAAACAGCTCATTCGATATGGCCTGCGCGTTTTCATTTTGAATACGGCTATAATGGTTCGTCACGCCAGCAGGGCGCATATCGTCAAATTCAGGCTGAACAATTGTATTGGTTGATGGCCCTAGCACGCCAAATTTTAACCGCCATGCATAAGCATCTTTCGCCATTTCAATTCCTTAGTTTTCGGCTATTCCAGATCATTTATAATCGCGCGTATGAGTTCAAAACTCTCCGTTTGAGATTCCAAAGCGGTGTCTTTGTCAGGCTCATATGTTTCTAGGTCTTGGGCCGATAATACACCTTTGCTCACCAGTAATTTTTCTTGACGAACGATGCGGTCTCTTAAGACGGTATTTTCCATCGCAAGGCGCAACACGACAGAAATAATTTTGTCCATACTTGGATTAGCGATGAAATCTGGTTTCACGCGCGAGGGGTCCTTTATCAAGGCATCCACGCGTTTATCCGTCGCTTTTTTTACCATTTGAGCCCTTATGCAGATGCGTATTTAACGTTTAATTTAATGCCTAGTTCTTTGCACCAAAGAAATAATAATCACCTTGGCCAAGCGGGACATAATAATCAAATATATTGTCTGGCTCAAACCCAGCCTGCGAAAGCGCGGCCTTAACATCCGTATTGATGAAGCCGGCCCAAAACGGCTCCCCATTATTTTTAACTTGCCAAGAATTTGTGACCTGTTTCGTCATTGGCATTCGGTGAGGTTGATAAGGCACGTCTGCATTAAAGAAGACCCCGCCCTTCGCCAAAATCCGGTTAGCCTCAACCATGATTTGAGGCAGAATATCCTCCCATGTTTCATGAAAAAGGATATGGGAAATAATTAGGTCGAAATGCCCATCAGGGTATTGTGTATCGCGCGCGTCGGCTTGACGGTAATGTGCAGGCACTTTATTTTCTTCAGCCCAAAGATGGGCGAATCTGAGAAAGGGGCCGCTAATATCTAGTCCATGTATTTCAGCATCTGGAAAAGCTTCTTTTAACCCAATCGTTTCAGTTCCCACGGCGCAGCCTAAGTCTAGAATTCGCTTTGGTTTCACATCAGGGAATTTATCTTTCAAAGCGCTGACAATAAAACGGGTCATGCCTGGTTCGCCCGTTTTGGCGCCAGAGCTTAATCCCTTGGCTTTGCGGTAAAGCTCAATACTGGCAAAATATTGCAAAGCAGATGTCAAATCTTGGCCGTTTTCTTGATAAAAATAACCGCCCGGCTGCCGGTGAATTTCAGTTGAAGAAATAGGTTCAGGCAGTTTCAGTTCCCCATTTAATTCTAATGAACCTAATGCCTCTTTGGAGTTCAAATTTGCTGCAAGAGCTTCATATTTCGGACGTAAGCGGTCAACGGACTGGCCTATCGTTTCCCAAAGTAAATCTTGTGACGTATAAACCATTGAGCCCCACAATGGATATAAATCTGTTTCCTCAAAAACCTCGGTAGCTTCTTCAACATTGCCAGGAAGACGGCCCGTCTTATTTTCAAATTCTGGCGCAAGCTTAGCGTTATAAAGAGCTGCAAGTTGACCTTCCATCGGTCCGTTCACATAGCCTTTTAGAGCCGCGACAAAGCTTTGTCGGCAGCTCTCCGCGAAGCTGGGCTTATATAATGCATCTATCGCGGTTTTCGTCATAACGTTATTCCTGTAACGAGCGCGCAACTAAATTCGGCATAAAAGCATTATCCCATTTAAAGTCTTTGGGCGGCGTTGATCCTAAACGCATTAGGATAATATCCCGAGACGGCATTATATAAGCAACCTGACTTCCATTGCCATCAAACAATAGAAGGTCTTTATCAACATAAGGTTCACTATGGAAACTGCCATTCAAAACATCCAAATCAGGGTTAGCGGCTCCTCGGAATTTCTTATAATGAGTGCCGACATAAAGCCCCATCCCTGCAAATTTATTATGCGCAGTCGGTGTGGTAACCTGCTTCATAAAGTCGGTGGATAAATAGGTCTTACCGTCCCATTGCCCCTTATTTAATATCAATACGGCGAGTTTCAGATAGCTCTCACTCGGCAATCCAACGCAACAGCCAGAGTGTGCAACGCCGCCTTCACGGTTAATCCAAATTTTTCCTCCCGCCATACTCAAGGGTTTGAACACCTGCTCAACCAACCAATCCTGATAAGCCATGCCTGTAGCCCGTTCGATAATCACAGAAACAAGTTCGCTATTGGCGTTCGAATAATCATAACGTTCCCCCGGCGTACTTACCAACGGATATTCATGAATAATAACTTCATCATGGCGCGGATGGAGATAGGCTCGGTTTAATACATTATCTGGTTTAAAGGCCGGTCCTTGGGGTAAGAGGCCTGTGCGCATCGACAAAACATGGTTTATCGTAATGTCAGCCTTCTGCGTGCCTTGCCACTCTACAATAAAGTCAGCCACGGATTGATCTAGGCTTTTAATGTACCCAGTCTCTATCGCGCGACCCACCGCAACGACGCCCAGCGGTTTCGCAAGCGACTTTGAATTTATAAAACTCTGTTCATTGATGTCGTCAAAATATGATTCACTAACAATCTGTCCATTTTCATAAACGATAAAGCTATCCGAGCCTGCTTCCTTGGCATATTCCACAAGTTCATCCAGAACCTTTGAAGATAGTTTTACAGACTTGCCACGCTTTAAGGGACTCGCAATTAAGCGTTCTCCAAATCTAACTTCAGTGTCATAGGTGGTCGTATCAGCACCGGTTTTAAACGCCTGCACTAAAGTCTCATAGCGCTTTAGATAAAACGCTTCTTCTGCTTCTGTAAATTCACCGGTCGTGGGAACTAACTCTCCGGTATTTATGTCTGTTTTTGAACACGCAATAAGATTAAAGGTTCCTAGTAACGCTATACCTAGAATCCTGCTAAAACTGTTAAACTTAGGCATGTTACCTCCGTAGCGACTTTACTACCTAAACAAAGACTTACCCTGCCTTACCTTAAACCTTAAGATAATCACCTAGTGATAATAGCGACAAAAGCAAATACATTACAAAAAGCTGATGAAATATCGATAATCACTCATCTGAATTTCAATGAATTTAGTCACTCTTCGAGAATTTTCGGCTTTTATTCCGCAATTAAAATTCACATCATAGTTTAGCTTTAATTACATGCAAAGCTACGCCTTAAAGGGAGCATAATGAAGTTATCAATAACAACCCCAAAACCGGCGCAACCCGCAACGCTTGCATTTTTGAAAGACAACACAAAACAGCTGCTCATCAATAATGAATGGGTTACCTCAAGCGGGTCAGACCCCATCGCCACATTGGACCCTGCCACAGGCGAAACCCTAGCCTATATTCAATCAGGGACAAAGGCCGATGTGGACGCTGCTGTCAAAGCCGCACGGACGGCTTTTAAATCTGGCGAATGGGCCAGCATGACTCCTTCGGCACGAGGTAAGTTACTTTGGAAAATAGCGGAACTCATTGAAACGAATATTGACGAACTGGCTGAGTTAGAAACGCTTGATCAAGGCAAACCACTTTACGTCGGACGTTGGGCAGAAATCCCCGGAGCGGCAGAACAATTTCGTTATTTTAGCGGTATGGCGACGAAAATTCAGGGCGCAACCATCCCTTCCTCAATCGCCTACCAGCCAGAGGGTAAAAAGGTTTTCGCTTATACGAGCAAAGAAGCCATAGGCGTTGTCGCAGCTATTGTACCTTGGAATTCCCCGCTTGTCCTTACCGCTATGAAATTAGCGCCAGCCCTCGCGGCGGGCTGTACAGTTGTTCTGAAACCAGCGGAAAATACTTCCCTTACCGCTATTCGGTTAGGCCAGTTATTTATTGAAGCTGGTTTCCCGCCCGGCGTTCTGAATATCGTGACGGGTTATGGGCATAAAACAGGCGCGGCCTTAGCCTCGCATATGGATGTCGATAAGGTCTCTTTCACGGGATCAACCAAAACAGGGCGCGCCATTTTAGATGCAGCCAAAGGTAACCTTAAAAAAGTCACACTTGAATTGGGCGGCAAGTCGCCTATTATTGTCTTGGATGATGCAGATTTAAATTATGCTACGCCGGGAGCGGCGAATGCGATTTTCTTTAATGGCGGTCAGGTCTGTATTGCTGGTTCTCGCTTATATGCCCAAACCGGTGTGTTCGATAAAGTCGTTGAAGGTCTCTCAGAATCCGCCAAAGCCATGCAACTTGGACATGGTCTGGATCCCAACACACAAATGGGCCCTCTTGTTAGCAATGCCCAAGCTGATAGTGTGAGCGGTTTTATAAACCGCGCTAAAAAAGCTGGGGCCTCTATTGTAACAGGCGGTGAGCGTGATAGCTGTTTCATCGCCCCCACAGTTATTGCCAATGTGAAGCAAGATATGGAAATTGTCCAAGAAGAGGTCTTTGGCCCTGTCATCACCTGTACTCGGTTTAATGATATATCTGAAGTGACAGAACTCTCCAATAATTCGCAATATGGCCTCGCGGCCAGTGTCTGGACAGAAAGCCTGTCAACGGCACATCGTCTTGCCGCAGATATTCGCGCAGGCACTGTCTGGATAAATTCCCACGCCATGTATGACGCAAGCCTGCCGATTGGCGGGATGAAGCAATCAGGCTGGGGGCGTGATAGCGGCGCGCAAGCCATTGAGAACTACTTAGAAGAAAAAACGGTTTGCGCGATCATCTAAAAGACAGCCCACTTGTAGAACAGCTTAATGTGGTTCTTCTCCACCCGAAACATTCAAGCTTTCGCCCGTAATATAACTGGCCTCTTCAGAGCATAAAAACGCGACTGCATTGGCTGTATCTTCAGGCATACCTACACGTCGTAATGGAATTTTATTTCTCATTCTTTGAAGATATTCTTCTTCGGTCAAACCAAGTGCCTTAGAAGTGAATTTATTTTGCCAATCGCCCAACCCCGTCGTGACGTGATTTGGACAGATATTATTCACGGTAATATTCTCTGGCCCCAATTCTATAGACGCGGAACGCGTTAGTCCAACAAGCCCATGTTTTGACGAGCAATAAGCTTGCGCAAATGGGAACCCAGATTTAGCGGCTTGGCTAGCAATGTTGATAATCCGCCCACCCGTTTTTTGCGTCATCATCGCTTTTGCAGCCGCCTGTAAGCCCCAAAAACAGCCCGTTAAATTTACATCAATAACAGCCCGCCAATCATCTTCAGTGACCTCCAGAATAGGACTCATAATATAGCCTATCCCTGCATTATTGACCCAAATATCAAGCGAACCATGTTGTTTAATCGTGTGGTTTGCCAATGCTTGCATATCGGACCTATCGCGTACATCGGCAACGCAGGTCGTGACATTCACGCCATAGTCGCGCAAGCTCGTAGCGACAGCTTCCATCGCATCCGTAGAGCCAATATGGATATCTTCGGTCGCCTTATCTCGAGACCTTCCAATGTCTGAGACAACGATATTAGCACCTTCCGATGCCAATTTAATCGCAATGGCTTGACCCAATCCTTTTTCGCGGCCCGAGCCTGTAATGACAGCCGTTTTACCTGTAAATTTTCCCATAGCGTCCTCTTAGGCTTGTTCCTTAGCAAATACAGGGTATTTCCCTAAACCTAACAAGATGACGCTTCCGAGTAGGAACAAAATCGCGCTAATCAGGAAAATTCGGTCATAATTTCCAAATTTATCATGGGCCCGACCAAAGATAGCGGGTGCAATGGCAGCGCCAAGTGCAAATGCTGCGTAAAGCAAGCTATAAATCTTACCATAATTTTTAAGACCAAAATAACGCGAGGCTAGATAGGCAATAATGTCAAACTCCGCACCCGCAGCAAATCCAATTAAGATAGTCACAAAATATGCCATCGCCACAGACGGGCTACCCGTGGATAATATAAAGCAAGAGAACGCTGGCAAAGACATCAAGATCGCCGCCACCGCCGGCCCCCAAAACCTATCAAGAAAAAAACCAGTGCTGACACGTCCAATTATAACAGACATGCCAATAACACTCATAAATGCGCCGACTTGCTTGCCATCATATCCAGCTTCTGAAAATAGTGGAGGTAAGTTTGTAATGGATCCGCCAATCCCAAAAGAAATCACTAAAAAACCAATTGCAATTAACCAAAACCGGTAATCCTTCAACGCTTCTTGCAAGGATACACCTGTTAAGTTAGCCATGGCCGCAACAGCCTCATTAGCCGAAACGACTTTCTCTTTAAAAAAGGCAAAAATAATAGGCAGACCAATTAAGGCAGGAAACGACGCTAGTATAATATATGTCGTTCGCCACCCGTATGCTTCAATACTCCACGGTGTAACAACAGCCACTAAGGAACCCATAAACCCGGTGCCCATCAGTGCTAACCCCAACGCAAGACCACGGTTTTTATTGAAGGCCCCATTGATAACGCGCGTCCATGTGATCGGTAAAGTTCCAACGCCCAAGACGCCAAAGGCAAACACAGTCGCGTAATATTGCCAAATATTGCCGCCATTTTGCGACATCATAGCGAATGTCACAGCGAAGAGGCTCATAGATACAAGCGCGATTTTACGAGCGCCAAATTTATCGCAGGCCCATCCCAATATTGGGAGCATGGCAAGAACGCCTATGGTTTGGAACAGAAGACCTGATTGGGTCTGTTCCCGCGTCCAGCCAAACTCAGCTTCTAAAGGGCTAGTAAAAAATCCATAAGTATAAAATGGTAAAGCCGTCAGGCCTGCCATCATACCAATAAAAGATGCAAAGACAAGTTTCCAACCATCGGAAAACTCACCCTTTGACTCGATCACATTAGACATAATTTTTCCCGAAATTTTTTAACTTCACTTTAGATGTAGCTGACCTCGGTCCGGCTCTTCAATTGAGTCTATTCACCTACCGATAGATTAAACAGCGCTTCCCGCTTCAAAACCTTTTTCCAATGGCGCACTATTATAGATCAAGCAGTCGTTAAACAGTCCATCATCATTGGCTTGAAAGAAATTACAATTACTCATCATCAGTTTTTCCCCATCATAATCTTCAAGATGAACTTGGAACCGGACTGCGATGGATTGATTTTGAACGTCAACGACATTTACAAATTCATGAAAATTAATAACTTTGAAGGTGGATGTAAATTCCTGAAGATGGATTAGGATTGAATCCCACCCCTCATAACGATATTTAGCTGACGTAAACCGCATGACAGAGTCTTTGGACAAAACACTGCACATTTCCTCAGCGTCATTTTTATTGGCACCAATAAAATATTTATCAACTGCCATCTCTATAAGTTGCTCTCTTGTTAAGGCCATTTTTGTTTCCTTTAATCACACACGGTTGAAAACAACTCGCGTATATCTTTCATATCTTCAATCATTTCTACCGCATCAATAAGTGCTTGTGGGTTAGCCTGTCTATCGCCGACCTCAAAGCACATGCGCACTTTATCTTCCCGCGCTGTTTTATTCATACGGTTCCCCGGAGAGCCGTAAGGAATATCACAAAAAGCCGAATATTTCTGACCAGATTTCATCTTAATTGTACAAGATTGTGGCCCTAACGCATTAGGGTCCGTAATGTCATTCAAGACTATATTGAACCGCTCGCCGAGCTCTTTGATCTCATCACTGGCCCCCTCACCCTCAGGATATAGCCGCGGATCAACTTTCCCGTTCAAAAGCCACATAGGTCCGACATATTTAAGGCATAGCCGCGCATAAGATGAAGTCATACTTTCCGTCAGTGGGCGTCCAACCAAAAGCATAATCAGAGGCGGCACCTCTACCTTAATCTCTTCAATTCCACTGACATCAATTTTATGCTTGGAAAAAATGTCATTAAACATCGTCAGTACAGATTGCGTAGCCCGCCCCGCAGGGTAAGGCTTATGCGCCGTCTCCGTAATTTTCCAAACATTTTGACCCGCCCCGCCCATCGCGGCAAGTGAGGCATCTATATTATTTGCCGTCTCCATCAACGTGAAAAAACCAAACTTTCCAAGCAGAACATCAATAGGCGCTTGCGCGCCTGCGGCGGCCATATCCGCAGCGCAAATAGCCGCGCGTGCCGATACGCCAACTTGCATAGCGAGCATCATCACGCCCTCCCAATGAGCCTGCATGGTTCCCGAAGCCTGTGAATAGGCCAAACCTAAGACTTGTAACGTTCGCTTACGGGAATATCCCCTCATCTTGGCTATGCCCATCGCCGCGCCCATCAAACCTGCGACAGCGGGCCTGAAAAATCTTGGAGCCGTCTTCGAAGCCCCACCAAGCGTAACCGCGACTTCAACGGCCACACAAAACGCCGCAAGAAAATCTGTTCCAGAAACTGGGTTTTGGTCAGCCTCGGCCATCATTGCAGCCATTGGCACACAAAGAGCTATCACAACTGAATATTCGTGAAGTCCGTCCCATTCGAGGGCATGAATATTATAGCCGTTTAGAAAGGCCGCCGTCGGAGCAGCGGCGCGCATACCGGGCATCCCAATAACGCGAGATTGTTCGCCCCACCCCCAAGTTTCAACAGCTTTGAGCAGTATATCAGACCCCGCCGAACAGCGTCCTGCAACACCCACCGCCAAAGTATCCATTATATATATTTTGAGATATTTTATGGCTTCTGCTGATAGATTTTCGAAATTGGTGTCGAGTACAAAATCGACTATAGCCAGACTCGTTTCAACATGCCGTGTTCTTGAACCAAGCTCATCAGGTATCACAGCATCATTATTTGCCATCAGACAACCTTAGTTCTTTTTCAAAAAGTCAACGATTTCTTCTGTCGACTGATTATCACCACTCAGTGCGTCGACTTCATGGCGAAGGGAGCGTAGCAACCGCGAAATAAATTCCGAGTGCTTGACTTGTCGCTGCGCGCCAATCTCAGAATCAGGTATATATGTTTCAATCGCATCGCGCGTAACTACGCCTTGCCCCTCAAGTAAACGCTCAAGCGTATCAGCACGCTCGCGGGTCACGGCAAGCTCTTCCGCCAAGACCATGACCATAGCGAGTAAATGATCATTCGCATTTTCGTCCAAATATGTGGGTCTTTTACCCTTGGCTTTATTAAGGGCTAAACTTTGTATTTCTGTTGGAGACAACATATTTTATGTCTTCTTTGCAACATAAGCATGCCATGCTGGGGCGCGGCCATGTTCCTCATTGGCCATATCAAAATCACCGGCACGTAATGCTGCATGGGAAATGTTTTCAGGGGCAAAACCAAGATCTTTCAAAAGCTCATCAAGATCAATTTCATGCATAGCCGACCAAAAAGGCTCATTATTATTATAGGAATCCCAATCTCGAATAAATTGCTCATAAATCGGCATATCTTCGGTATATTGCGGCTGTTCGAGATGCAGCATAGCCCCGCCCGTTGATAAGACGCGGTAGGCTTCACCCATGATTTTTGGCAAGGATTTTGTCGAAAGCTCATGTAAGAAAATAGATGTCATGGCAAAATCAAAACTTTCATCTGCGAAGGTTGATAAATCTTCACCCGACATCTGCATAAAAGTAATATTTTTCACACCCAAAGACGTCGCCCGTGCATGGCCATAACGAAGCATTGGCGCTGAAATATCTATGGCCACAATATCTGCCTCAGGAAAGGCTTCTGCAATTGGCAGAAGACTATTGCCAAGGGCGCAGCCAATATCAAGGATGCGCTTTGGTTTAAAACTTTCATCTTGATCTTGAAGCCATTGCGCTATGGATTTCCCTGCCCCGTCACATAAACCACCAATTGTCCCGCCCGTTGTTATGAAAAAGCCCGCATCGTAATTAGCCGCGGGTGAGACATCGCCCTCAATCAGTTCACGATGATAGCTCCCGGGCATACAGTGATGATCGACAGCTTTTACATAGGACGGCACCTCGACGGATGGGTCCAGCATAAGCCGATTAGAACCAGAATTAATATCTTCAGCCCGCTGGGCAAGACTATCAAGTTGTCTTAACGTGACATGCTGACCGTTCACCTGACGCATTTCCATTGTATTACGACGAAGAGCGCCCCAGAAATTATGAAGAGGGTCTTCATTCATGGCCTTTCGGACATCATGGCGCGTTTCAGGTTTTCGTCCATGTTCTTTTTCAAAGGCGGGCAAAACACGCTTTTCATAAGCCAGCGCATTACCTGGAGAGATTTCCTTGGCAATCAATTTATAAAGACAAGCTTCGAAGTTAAAGCGGGCGCGTTCGTCATGGGCCATATTTGGATAGACGCCATGGCGCGTCGCTTCCGTGATGGGCGGCGGGACATCTAAAACAGAGGATAGTTTAATCTTAGCCATTTTTCCCATATTTATTACCTCCAAACGTTTTGTCTACACTATCCGACGCGATGTTCTTTGATAATTGTCCTTCCGATCAACTCTCCGTCTATATACCATTGCCACACGCGGCCACGATGTTTGTAATCTTTGTCCATTTGAATCTGTTCATGAATCATTGCTGATGGTACATCAAAGGGCGTGTAGCCCTCTATAGTCGTTCGATGCCAAGACACACGAACCGTTGCTAAGTCTCCAATACGTAAAGGCTCTTCCCACACTAGCCCTTTAGATCTTTCATTTTCAAAGGCCATTTCATAACCGGACTCGTCATCACCCGTCATTTTGAACGAGAACCTGAAATCTTCAGTCTTACCATTTTCCCATTCATATTGATTTCTTTGATCATAATCATAGGGCCGGTCTTTTGGGAATACATGCGTCAGGCGAGACTTATGGCGATCCAGCTCATTTCCTTCTACATCCTGATAGATATAAACGCCTTCCCAAATGCCTTCAGAACCACCGTGCTGTGGCATTTTTTCTTTCACAAGGTTCAAGATAGTCTCCTACAGTTTTATTCTCGAATTCTCATTACAATCCGCCCAGTGAGGTTGAAGCCCATACATCAATATTCCTCGCCTAACGATTAAACTATGAAATCAAACCAAACGGCCAGCATTATCTTTCTAAAAGAAGATAAGCAGATTAGACATGAGGCTAGGAGAGAGAATGACCTTCAAGAAAACAAATTTCACAAGACGGCAAGCCTTAACGGCCACGGCCGCTCTTACCGCGGTATCTGCAGCCGCCTGCACTCAAAACGCGAACCAAACAACTCAGCCAGATAATCAATCAACAAAAAAACCGTTGGTCTTGGATTATAAAAACCCCATATGGAATCGCGACGCATTGGCTCGTATTCATGGTAATTTGGATTTTTCCAAAGAAAAAATCGGGTGGTTTAAAGGCAAAGCGATCGGTGTGGTTCCAGGTAAGAAAAACCTTGAAATTTGTGGTTTTGAAGGATTCTCAGTCACGAGGCTCATACCTTGGGAAAACGGGGCCTATAGGAAACTCCTTCGTGAAGTAGGATTCTACACAGATCTCAAAACGGGCGAAATTTTGGAAGAAATTGAAAACCCCTATACTGGTGAGATTGTGCGTACAGTCCCAATTGCCAATGACCCTTTCAACTTTACAATCGAAGAGTTTTGGCCTGAACCTCCAAGTTATGGCGGGCTTAATACAGTAAAGCCACCGCGTGTCCCTATGCTCAAGAAATGGCAAGAAAAGGGAGATACGGTGTTGCTCGAATCCGATATTCATCTCTTCTACCCCTCCGCTTTGCAACCCGATAAATGGCCACGTGAAAGCCCAGGTAAAATGACCCGCGTCTCGGAAATGTTTCGCTATATTATTG
>CAYXEB010000050.1:0-16088 GCA_964463835.1 uncultured Hellea sp. | reverse complement strand
GGCGGGTTTAGGATATTTATACATTATTTTTCCTTGTATTGCTATTGTCGCCTTGCGCGGTATGGAATCCGGATTTGCGACCGAGGGCTTCACAAAACTTATTTTCATTATTTCCGTGGTAGTTGCTGCTGATGTTGGGGCGTATTTTGGCGGGTCTTATTTTAAAGGACCAAAGTTAGCCCCGAAATTAAGTCCAAATAAGACATGGTCCGGATTTATTTCCGGTCTATTATTTGGTGTTGCTATGGGGGGATTTGTCGGGGGTATAATAGGGCTTGGGTGGATATTGGGGATGTTAATAGCGGTACCGATTGTGGTTCTTTCCGTTCTTGGTGATCTTTTAGAAAGCAGTTTAAAAAGAATATTGAAGGTAAAAGATGCAGGAAATTTATTGCCAGGCCATGGCGGCGTTCTTGATAGACTGGACAGCCTTATGTTAGCCGTTGTTGGCGCCGCGATAATTCTATTCTTTGCGCCAAATATTTGGACTTTATAGGGATATATGACTAAACGTGTAACGATATTGGGATCAACGGGTTCTATTGGGGAAAATACCTTAGACTTAGTACAACGCGCCGAGCCAGATACTCTAAAGGTCGTGTCGTTAACGGCGAATAAAAATGCCGAAAAACTAGCCGCTCAGGCCATTGAGTTTAGGGCTGAGTTTGTAGCCTTGGCGGACCCGGAAAATGCAAAAGAATTAAAGTCAGCCTTGGCGGGGTACCCAGTTGAAGTCGGGATTGGACCTGAGGCTATAATTGAAGCTGCTAGCAGGTCTACAGATTTTTGTATGGCTGCTATAATTGGAGCTGCTGGCTTGGAACCGACCCTTGCCGCCGTGGATCAAGGACTTCAATTAGGACTAGCGAACAAGGAGTGCTTGGTTTGCGCTGGTGATTTATTTATGCAGCGTGTTTTGGATAAAGGGGCCACTTTGTTACCTGTTGATTCAGAGCATAATGCAATTTTTCAGGTCTTGGAACGTGACAAGCCCAAAGGTGTTAAGCGCTTAATATTAACAGCAAGCGGAGGACCATTCCGAGATACACCTATTAAAGATTTACAGTATGTAACACGTGAGAACGCCCTAGCGCACCCTGTTTGGAGCATGGGAGCAAAAATATCGATTGATTCCGCGACTTTGATGAATAAAGGGCTTGAACTGATAGAAGCGAGTTATTTGTTTAACAGACCTTCAAAAGAGATTGATGTGATCGTCCACCCGCAATCAATCATTCATTCTATGGTCGAATATATTGATGGGTCTGTTTTAGCACAGCTTGGCTCCCCGGATATGCGCACCCCAATTGCATATGCTTTAGGGTGGCCGGACCGCATGCAAGCTCCCGTTGAAAGATTAGATTTAGCAAAAATGAGCGGTCTGACATTTTTTGAACCTGACTTTGTGAAATTTCCTGCTCTCAGGTTGGCGAGAGAGGCGCTTGAAGCGGGCGGAAAGGCTCCCTGCGTTTTGAATGCAGCTAATGAAATGGCTGTAGCGGCCTTTCTGCAAAATCAAATATCCTTTTTAGATATTCCCAAAATTGTGGAAAGTGCATTAGATCAACATGCGGCAAAGTCATGTTTTGGTACGTCTCCCGTTGAAGTCGCAGATATTATTGTGACAGATCACGCCGCACGCCGGACGGCGCATGAGCAGATTGTTAGACTGTGAAAATATGAAGACGGGCTCTGAGGATTATTGTTATAACTTATTATGATTACTGGAATTATAGATACATTTATTTTTCTGACGAGTTTTGTTCTAGTGCTCTCATTTCTCGTTTATTTCCACGAGCTTGGTCACTACTCCATTGCGCGTTTTTTTAATGTCGCTGTTGATCGATTTTCAGTAGGGTTTGGGAAACCAATTGTAGAGTGGACTGCTAAAAATGGAACCAATTGGTCCATTGGCCGTATTCCCCTTGGAGGATATGTAAAATTCTTGGGAGACGCTGGCGGTGCAAGTAATCCTGACCAAGAGGCATTGGACGAGATTAAATCTAAATTTGAAAATGATGAAGACGTTAAACTGGACGAAATTTTTCATTTTAAACCTTTATGGCAAAGAGCTCTAGTGGTTTTCGCGGGTCCAATGTTTAATTTCATATTAGCGGTGTTTATATTTGCGGGTCTTGGACTTGCTCTCGGCTCCTTTACGATCGAATCGTTGGTTGGCGAAGTGATGGACGGAAGCGCTGCTGAAGACGCAGGTATATTGCCTGGTGATCGAATTTTAATGATGGACGGAAAAGATGTAAGTCTGTTTACAGATTTAAGCAAATATGTCGTTTTGAAAAGCGATAGTACTATAGAGACCATTATAGACCGCAATGGTGAACGTATTACATTGGCGCTAACACCTAAGAGAGTTGAAGAGAAAGATTTCGTTGGGGGCAAATCATCAACGGGCCGTATTGGAATTCGAAGTTCAAGTGAGGCCAAAATAATCCAAATTACCTATAATCCTCTGACAGCTTTTGGATATGGCATAAATGAAGTTGGTGATACGATTGGTATGACTGCAACATATATTGGACGAATTTTCGCGGGTAAGGAGGATGGAAAACAATTAGGAAGCGTCGTAAAAATTGCGACCTTAACAGGAAAAACGGCCGTTGATGCCGCAAGGAGCGATGTCGGATTAGGGGAGCGTTTAAAATTACTCACAATTCGACTTTTATCAATTGCTGCGTCTCTTTCAATCGCCTTAGGTTTCGCAAATTTAATGCCAATTCCAGTCCTAGATGGTGGACATTTACTCTATTACGGCTATGAAGCCATCGCGGGAAGGCCGTTGAGTCAGAAAAAACAGGAGTTTGGGTTTCGATTAGGGTTTGCGCTTCTGCTTACACTTTTTGTTATTTTAACGGTGAACGATATCGGTTATGTCGCCAGTATGTTCTCCTAAGTGGATAAATATGAAAGATTTTCTTAAAATATGGATGAGCGCCTCGCGCAAGATTATGGTAATCTTGACTTGTTTCGTTGCGGCGTCTGTATCTGTTATGTCCTTCTCTCAGGATGAACCACCCACACCAATTCCTCTGCCTCAAATTATCAAGAATATTCAGGTCCAGGGTAATCAACGGGTTGAGGCTAATACGGTCGCATCTTACCTGCTATTTGCGCCAGGGGACCCCTATAGTGAAGAGCGTATCGATTTGTCGGTTAAAACCTTATTTGCAACAGGCTTATTTGCAGACGTTGCCATAGATCCAAGAGATGGAAATGTGCTTATTCGGGTGATCGAAAACCCCATTATTAATCGCGTTATTCTAGAAGGAAATAAGTCACTTAAAAGCGATAAGATAACAGACGAAATTGAAGCTGAACCACGGGCGATATTTACCCGTTCAAATATCCAGGAAGACGTTCAAAGAATAATTGAATTATACCGCCAATCTGGGCGTTTCGGTGCCACGATATCTCCCAAGGTTGTACAACAACCCCAAAACCGTGTTGATTTGATTTTTGAAATTTCAGAAGGTCCCGTAACAGGTGTGCGCAGAATCAATATTATAGGTAATGCTGAATTTGACGATCGCAGACTTCGTAAGGAAATGGCGACGGAAGAGTCGACTTGGTATAAGTTCTTCTCTTCTAATGACAATTATGACCCTGGAAGACTTGAATTTGACCGTGAACAGTTACGGACATTTTATACAAACAGAGGGTTTGCAGACTTCAGAGTTGTTTCAGCTGTTGCTGAACTGACGCCAGACCAGGAAGACTTTTATATAACTTTTACTGTTGATGAGGGTGAAGAATATACTTGGGGGGATATTAAGGTTGAGACGGAATTAGATGATTTAAGCTCAGATTTCCTAGAACGACTTATTAGTATCAAACCGGGTACAATTTATAATGCGAGTGTTGTTGAAGATGTCATTGATACACTGAATTTTGTCGCTGGTACGTCAGGTTATGCCTTTGTCGATATTCAACCCAATATCAAACGGAATAGAGATGAGAAAACTGTAGACCTGGTTTTCAATGTTGTAGAAGGTCCTCGAGTTTACATAGAGCGAATTGATGTGGTTGGAAACACAACGACACTTGATTATGTTATTCGCCGAGAGTTAGAGCTTGTTGAAGGAGACGCTTTTAATCGAATTTTGCTCGATAGATCTCGTAACCGAGTACGAGCATTACGGTTTTTTGAAGAGGTTGAAATTACGGAGACTCAAGGTTCTGCGCCCGATAGAGCTATTGTTGAAGTCGCGGTTAAAGAGCAGCCCACGGGTGAGCTCTCTTTTTCAGCCGGTTTCTCATCTGCTGATGCCTTCTTAGTTGACCTATCCATAACACAAAGAAATTTACGAGGACGTGGGCAGTTACTTCGTTTTGTAATCCGGGCATCATCAAACAGACGAGAGATTGACTTAAGATTTACGGAGCCGAGGTTTTTGGGGCGTAATCTTGCGGCAGGTTTCGAAGTTTTCGATGTTGTTATTGATTTCTTGGACGAGGCGGGTTTCCGTCAATCTCGGACAGGCGGACAGGTCACGTTAGCGTTTCCACTAACTGAAAATACTACATTGTCTACCAGATACTCTCTTCGCCAAGAAGATATTGAATTGCCTGGAACGGATTGTACGACAATCGATACGACGCTGCAGAGTTCGCTGACGTCTCTTTGTGAGCAGGTTGGCGGTCGATTGTCCTCAATCTTCGGATATACTTTTGGTTGGGATCGTCGCAATGACCCTATTTCTCCGACTCGAGGATTTGATGTTCGGTTTAGCCAAGACCTTGCTGGGGTTGGGGGCGATGTCAAATACCTAAGAACCGACTTTGAGGCGAATGCATATCGTGGGCTGTTTAAGGATGTTATTGCCAGTGCCACGGTTTCAGCCGGGTATATTCGAGGCTGGGGCGGTGACCCAGTTTCCATTAATGATAGATATTTTAAGGGCAACTTTGATTTCCGAGGGTTCGACAACGCCGGCATCGGCCCGCGCGTCGTACAATATGACCCTCTTACAGGTGATGTTGTAAGCCGTTTAAATTCACTAGGAGGAACAGCTTTTGGGTTAGCTGCGACCGAGGTGAGTTTTCCTGTTGGTATTCCAAATTTATTGGGTAGTTTGTTCGCTGAGGCGGGTACGGTAGGATTGCTAGATGAAGAATTTGAATTTGATACAGGCATCGACCCCGTTACGGGTGAGCAACTTACAAATCAAGCTCTCTTTCAACGAACTGAAGACTCTCTCGCGATTCGGGCGACCGTTGGCGCCAGTGTTTTTTGGGAAAGCCCCTTCGGTCCTATCCGGTTTGATTTTACCAAACCTGTTCGCCAATTTGATTTCGATGAACGAAAATCATTTCAATTTACAACCCGCACGAGGTTTTAATCATGACTTTATCTAAAACTATCTTTCGTACTCTTTTAGGATTTGGCGCTGCTATATTATTCAGTGCTTCGGCCTTTGCACAAAGCACAATTCTTGTTGTTGATACTGGGAGGGTCTTGCGCGACTCTGAAGTAGGTAAACACATTAAGCGACAGCTTGAGACAATCGGAAAGTCTATGGAGTCAGAAGCCAAAGCCAAAGCCTCGCCGCTTGAGAGTAAAGGTAAATCTTTGGAAGCTCAGCTTAAAGGAAAATCAATTGATTCATTGAAAGGAGATACTGCATTGCAGGCGCAACTTCAGTCCTTCCGCAAAGATCAGCAAGCAGTTAAGGTTGACCTCGCATATAAACAAAAAGAAATGCAGATTACGGAGCAAAAGGCTGTTCAAAAAGTTCAGGACCGTTTGCGTGTGATTTTAAAATCGATTGTTGCCGAACGCAATGCCGATGTTGTTTTGGAACGCTCTTTGGTAATCTACGGTGATCCTGTCGATGTAACGGATACCGTTATCAGCCGCCTAAATAGCCAAATGAAAACGGTTCCTGTTACGCGTGAACGTCTCCCACGTAAGTCATAACCGTAAAACACGGTAACCTAAATTGACACCAATTTGACGCCATTTGAGTTATGGAGCGGGAATGATTGATACCCGCTTTTATAGATCGAAAGGTCAGTTTTCATTGTCTGACCTTATAGAGGGTTTAGACGTTGAAGTTCCCCATGCAAAATTTGGTGATGTTAGTATCCAAGGTATTTCTGAATTAGGGAATAGTAAGCCAGGCGATATTAGTTTTCTTGATAATAAGCGGCACAAAGATCGGCTACAAACAGCTAAAGCGACAGCTTGTTTTATTTCGCCCAAATTAGCTGAGTTGGCTGGCGCGCGGCATATCATTCCGTTAGTTACAAATGCACCTAGAGGACACTTTGCTCGGGCGATGGCAAAAATGTTCGAAACACTAACCGCAATTGATATCGAGACCGATCCCGATATTTCTCCCTCTGCTCGTGTACATCCGACTGCAATTCTGTCAGGAGGAGTTGTCATTGAAGACGAGGTTAAAATTGCTCCCTATGTCGTCATCGGACCAGGGGTTCATATAAAGCGCGGAACCAGTATAGGGGCTCATAGCTATATTGAGTGCGCGATTGTCGGCGAAGATTGCGAAATTAAACCTCATTGTACGATTGGAAGCTCTGGCTTTGGTATTGCAAAAGATGAAACTGGTGTTGTCGTTATCCCGCACTTTGGGCGGGTTTTAATGGGGAACCGTGTTTCAATTGGTGCTCAGAGCTGTGTTGACCGAGGACAGCTCGGTGATACGATTCTTGCCGACGATGTGAAAATAGATAACCTAGTTCAGGTGGCTCATAATGTCTCGATTGGCGAGAAAACAGTTATTGCAGGACACGTAGGTATTTCCGGGAGTTGCGTAATTGGTAAAGGGGCGCAGCTTGGTGGAAATGTTGGTCTGGCGGACCATATTCATGTTGGTGACGGAGCATCTATAGCGGCCAAATCAGGGGTTATGCACGATATTCCTGCGGGCGAAATTTGGAGCGGTCTTCCAGCAATGCCCATAAGGGAGCATATGCGTGTTGTAAGCGCCACTCGAAAACTTATAAAAAAGCCGAAGACATAACAGTGCAAAAAGTTCATAAGCTTCCGTTGCTACGGCCATACATAAAAGATTACCTACCACATCGCGATCCAATGCTGTTTATCGACCGCGTCGTCGAATTGAGTGATGATTTTATAAAAATTGAATCAGATGTCAGAGCCGATGCGGAGTTTTTTAAAGGTCATTTTCCCAGTAAACCCATTATGCCTGGCGTATTAATTATTGAGACTGTTGCACAAGCTGGAGCTCTCCTTGTTTCACTTACTCGCGGTCTGTCTGAAAATAAGTTTATTGCGTTTTCGAATGTCGATGCTGTTAAATTTCGGCGACCTGTTTATCCAGGTGAAATGCTTACTGTTAATGTTACTATCGAAAAAATCAGGCTACCCTTTTACAAGTTTTCTGGGACTGCTCTTGTTAATGATAAAGTTGCAGCCTCGCTCAAATTTGCGGCGGCGGAAATGCAATATGAGAAGGAATGATTTTGACAACAATAATCCATCCATCCTCTTTTGTTGACCCCAAAGCCGAGCTAGCATCAGGCGTAAATATCGGTCCGCTTTGCGTGATAGGGCCGGAGGTTAAATTAGGAAAAAATGTCAAATTAATCGCCCAGGTTAACTTGACGGGTAATATTTTTATCGGGGCTGATTGTACCCTTTACCCCTTTGTTTCGATGGGGCACCCGCCTCAAGATTTTAAACATAAGGGCGGCGCAGTTAGCATCATTATCGGTGAAAGGTCGGTCTTTCGCGAAAATGTCAATATTCACCCGGGCTCCGATGCAGGGGAAGTTGTCACGCGCATCGGCAATGATTGCTATTTTATGGTTGGAACGCATTTAGCACATGAAGGGCAAATGGGAAATAATGTTGTTGTTTCAAACGGAGCGCAAATAGGCGGGAATGTCACCATCGGTGATTATGCCGTATTGGGCGGGCTATGTGCCATACATCAACATACCCGAATAGGCGCTCATGCCTTTATTGGCGGTATGGCCACCGTCACGACTGACGTTATTCCTTATGGCTCCGTTCGAGGCAATGCTGCTTATTTGGCAGGTCTAAATATAGTGGGGTTAAAACGGCGCGGATTTTCTAAGGATAAAATACGTGATTTACGTTCGGCCTATCGTCTGCTGTTTGCGCAAGAAGGTACATTTTCTGAACGTCTGACTGATGTGACTAAACTTTATTCAGATCATCAACTCGTAATGGATATTGTTGAGTTTGTAAGAACAAAGAAAAACAGGTCAATTTGCATGCCGCGCAGTGGAGCTTAAATCTTTGAATATAGGTGTGATAGCAGGCGGGGGCGATTTACCCAAGCATGTGGCATATGCGGCGTCTCTCGAGGGGCATGAACTCTACGTCGTTGCGCTGCAGGGGTTTGCACAGATTGATCAATATATTGATGTATATAATGACATTCAATCATATAGAGTCTCTGAATTTGGTAAAATTGTAAAATACTTCAAAAAGAAAAATTGTACGCATATTTGTTTCGCAGGGATTGTAAAGCGCCCGAACTTCAAAACTCTAAAGCCGGATTTTAAAGGCGTGGTTTACATGCCCGGCGCCATCAAGGCTGCACAAAAGGGCGATGATGCCTTAATGAGATACCTCCTGTCTTTATTTGAAAAAGAAGGCTTTGAGGTCTTGTCACCGCAGTCTTTATGCCAGAGCTTATTACTGCCCGAAGGTATTTTAGGAAAAGTGGATATAGCTGATAAGCATAGAAATGATGTCAGAAAAGCGTGCGAGATCGCATCGAAAATTGGGGCTTTAGATATCGGGCAGGCCGCAATCGTCAACCATGGGGTTGTGCTGACGGTTGAGGCGCAAGAAGGAACAGATGCGATGCTGGACCGTGTTTTGACCTTACCTGAAGAAATACGGGGTTCAGCGCAAGCGCGCTCGGGCGTTTTAGCGAAAATGGTCAAGCCAGGGCAAGAAACCCGCGTGGATCTACCAACAATAGGGCCTCGTACAGTTGAGAAAGCTGCTGCTGCGGGGCTGGCAGGAATTGTTGCTGAGGGCGGCCGAGCTTTTCTTTTAGAGCAAGATAAGGTTATTCAGCTTGCTGATGACAAGGGGCTTTTCATTGCTGGATTGCCTAAATCAACTACGTGAGCAAAAGCCTTTATATCGTTGCCATAGAGAACTCCGCTGACCATTTAGGCGCAGAATTAATCGGATATATAAAAAAAGAAACCCCGTATATTCAATGTATTGGAATAGGCGGTGCGGCTATGGAGGCCGAGGGCCTTCGGTCTTTAGTAGATGTTTCTGGTCTTGCTATATTAGGCTTCGTTGAAGGTTTGAAATCATATCCTTTAATAATGAAACGGGTGAATGAGACTGTAACGTCAATACTGACGAATAACCCCGACGCAGTTGTTTTAATTGATAGCTGGGGGTTTATGATCCGGGTTGCGAAACGACTGAAACAAAGAGGTTTTAGAGGCAAAATTATAAAGTATCTTGCGCCGCAAGTCTGGGCGATGCGCGAAGGGCGTTCTAAAATTTTAGCGAGTTGCGTTGATCACTTACTAACTATTCATAGTTTCGATTCGCCATATTTCGAAAAACACGGTTTAGTCACAACCTATGTCGGAAACCCTGTTCTGGACACAGACTATTTCACTGGAAACGCTTCGGTTTTAAGACAGGAGTATTCTATTGACGCTGATCGATTAGTCCTTTCGGTATTTTTCGGTAGTCGCATGTCCGAGATTAACACGCTAGTTCCGACATTTTCTGAGGCCTTAGACAAGGTGAGAAGCGAAATTGAAAATGTGATAATCCTTAGCCCAATATCGAATAATATAGCGAGTGAACTTAGCACCATTGCTAAAAAACAGGCCGGGCTGAAAGATGTAATAATACTTCCCGAACATCGAAAGTTCGACGTTTTTTCCGCGAGTGATATGGCGCTTGCCTGTTCAGGAACAATCACAACGCAATTAGCTTGTGCAGGCGTGCCAACTGTTGTCGCTTATAAGCTAAACCCTGTAACTTATAGTTTTGCGAAACACCTTTATAAACCAGATTATATTTCGATTGTGAATATTGCCGCCAAAAAGACGCTCATGCCCGAATATATTCAAAATGAAGCCACAGTTCAAAACTTAAGCGGGGCCCTTGTGGAATATCTCAAAGATCCAGAGCTTAGAACAAAGACGTCGAAAATACTTATTAATCAAACGCGAATCATGCGCGGTAAAGGCGGCTACGCAAGTCAGCGCGCCGCCAAAGCCATAGCTAATATCCTATCTAGCGCTTATTAAGCGGTACGTAATCGCGCGGCGTAGCACCTGTATAAAGCTGTCTTGGACGTCCAATACGTTGGCTTGGATCTTCAAGCATCTCATTCCATTGTGAAATCCACCCAACTGTTCTGGCCAAGGCAAAGAGCACAGTGAACATGGATGTTGGGAAGCCTAGGGCAGATAAGACGATGCCTGAGTAGAAATCGACATTCGGATAAAGCTTTTTGGAAATGAAGTATTCATCTTCCAGAGCAATCTTTTCAAGTTCTTTAGCAACTTCCAAAATAGGATTGTCTAGGTTGAGTTCTTCAAGAACATTATGAGCAACTTTCTGGAGGACCCGTGAGCGAGGATCAAAGTTTTTATAAACGCGGTGGCCAAAACCCATAAGCCGGAACGGGTCAGATTTGTCTTTCGCACGTGCGATAAATTCAGGGATGCGGTCAACCGTTCCAATTTCGCGTAACATGTTCAGGCAAGCTTCATTCGCTCCGCCATGACTTGGTCCCCAAAGACAAGCAACGCCCGCGGCAATACAGGCATAAGGGTTAGCTCCGCTTGAACCCGCGAGGCGAACTGTAGAGGTAGATGCATTTTGTTCGTGATCAGCATGAAGGATAAAAATTTTATCCATAGCATCAACAATCGTTTTACTGACTTTGTACTTTTCTGCCGGGACCGAGAAGCACATATGCAAGAAGTTTTCGGCGTAAGAAAGCTCGTTATTTGGATATACAAAGGGTTGCCCAATAGAGTATTTGTAGCAACTCGCAGCAATTGTTGGCATCTTCGCAATTAAGCGGTGCATCGCGATGTTGCGGGCGTCATCGACGGTCGTATGAGTGTCATCATGATAAAACCCTGAAAGAGCGCCGACGGTCCCGCAAAGCATTGCCATCGGGTGACTGTCGCGGCGAAACCCATAAAAGAATCGTTCTATTTGGTTATGTAGCAGAGTATGTTCGGTAATTGACTTTGTGAAAGCCGCATTTTCCGCTTTATTAGGTAGCTCGCCATTAATCATCAGATAGGCGACTTCTAAGAAGGTTGAGTTTTCGGCTAACTCTTCAATTGAATAACCGCGATGAAGAAGTTGACCTTTTTGACCGTCAATAAATGTAATCTGAGATTCTGTGGAACAGGTGGAAGTGAAACCTGGATCAAAGGTAAAATGACCTGAGTGTTTATGTAAAGCCCTCACATCAATACCCGGGACGCCCATAGAACCTGACATTATCGGTAACTCATAGCTATCTTTCCCGATAGTGACTTTGGCCATACCTATGTTTTCGATTTTATTTTCCATGTGTGTCTCTCTATTCCTTTGTTATTTTTCGCCTAACACGTCGTTCAAACGGGCTAGCGTTTCGTCTTTTCCAAGCAGGGTAAGTACCCAAGATAAATCAGGTGAAGGTGCGCCGCCAGTTAATGCCGCTCGCAAGGGCTGTCCGACTTTGCCAAAGCCAATTTTCTGTTTATCTACATAGTCTTGAAGCAGTTTTTGTATCACAACTTCTTTCCATTCGGACTCTTTTATAGATTTTAACTGCAAAGTCAAAGCTGATAGATGTATTAGCGCTCCTTCTTTTCTTAGGGGTTTGGCCGCTTTGCCAGTAATCTCAATCGGGCGGGGTAAAAGCAAATAGCGAGCTTGTACTGCAAGGTCCTTGAGCGTTTTTGCTCTCGGTTTTAGTGTGTCCATTGCGCTGTGAATACGGTGTTTAAGAGAATTTGACAGCTCTCTGCCATTTATATCCGTTAAGAAGGTGAGGGCGTGCTCAAATAAGTCCTCGTTCTCTGCGTATAAAATATGTTGGCTATTGATGTAGTCCATTTTGTCAAAATCCAAGCGCGCAGGCGCGGTGTTAATGCCAGTTAATTGAAAAACTTTGGCAATCTCCTCATCAGAAAAAAATAGCTCTTCATTGCCGTGTGCCCAGCCGAGCTTTAAGAGGTAATTCTTAAGTCCGCCTGGGAGGTATCCCATATCTCGATAAGCCTCTGCACCCAATGCGCCATGTCGTTTAGATAGTTTCTTGCCATCTGGGCCGTGAATAAGCGGGACATGCGCCCAGACGGGTATGTCCCATTCAAGAGCTTTGTAAATGACCGTTTGCCGACCAGCATTAATCAGGTGATCGTCGCCGCGGATAACATGAGTGACGCCCATATTATGATCATCAACAACAACAGCAAGCATATATGTCGGGGTTCCGTCTGCCCGCAGCAAAACGAGGTCATCAAAATTTTTATTGTCCCAGCTAACATCGCCCTGAACCAGATCGGAAATTTTAGTTTCTCCATCAGGGACCCGAAAGCGAATTGTATAAGGCTTATCAACTGCCTCTAGCTGATCTCGATACGGGCTTCTAAAAGCGGTCCCGTTTTCTTGAGCCTTCGCGCGAAGCGTTTCTAACTCTTTAGCGGTTGCATAGCAGCGATAGGCTTTACCACTTTCCAGCAATGCCATGGCCGCGTCTATATGGGCCTGCGCATTTTTGCTTTGGTAAACGATTGCGCCGTCGTGATGTAGGCCAAGCCAATTTAGTCCATCAATTATCGCTTGGGTCGCGGCATCTGTTGAACGGGCTTTGTCTGTGTCTTCAATCCGTAGATGAAACTCTCCGCCCGTATGTTTGGCGTAGTAGTAATTGAAAAGAGCCGTGCGAACACCCCCGATATGAAGAAACCCCGTCGGGGACGGCGCGAAACGGGTGATTGTTTTTTCTGTTGTCATATCCAGTGGTTAGGCTCAAAGAGTTGGGGTAGGTATTCTGGGGTTCCTATCTCATAAGATGCGAATGAATAATAGCATAATCGGGCAAAAACTAGCGGCATTATTGCAGAGCTGGCGTGCACCGCATTATCAAAATTTTGATTGGGGAGTTGCTAGCTTTGCAGCGGGTATTGCAATTTATTTTTCATTGCCCTTTGAACCTAAGTTATCTTTGCTATTGGCCGGAATAGGGGGCGTATTCCTGATTTTGTCAATCGCTCATAGGATTCACTCATCTTTATACGCCATTGTTCTCATTGTTTTTTTATTGTTTTTAGGTTGCGGACGAGCGGCTTGGCACTCTGCTGCGGTGAAACGGCCCAAGCTTCCTACTTATGAGCGCAGTTATGACGTGACGGGCTGGATTGAAAGCGTTGAAAAATCGGGGAGTGGGTTTCGCTGGCAGATACGTGTTCATAATTTATCGGACTTAGGTGAGGCGGTGACGCCCAAACGGGTGCGTTTTCGAGCTAAAACGGAAGGGTTTGACGCGGGGGACGGCGTATCAATTCGCGCGATATTATCCGCCCCGCCGGGCCCCGTTGTGCCTGATGGATATGACCCAGCGCGGCGCGCCTTTTATCAACAAATTGGGGGATATGGCTTTGCCATAGGTAAACCCATAGCCGCTGAAGTGACGATGCGGTCTATAAGCGAGCAATATAAGCGCGCACTGGTGCGTTTTCGATATGGGCTGGCCGACCGTATTCGGGCGATCGCTCCGCCGGAAACGGCGGGACTGCAAGCCGCGCTTATGACGGGGGTGCGCAGCTATATCCCCGAGACACAAACGGAACATTTGCGGATTGCGGGATTAGCCCATGTTTTAGCAATTTCGGGGCTTCATATGGGCTTGTTAGCCGGCGGAAGCTATTTCGTGGCAGCCTTACTCTTGGCCATGATAGCGCCATTATCGCGCCGTTATGATATTCGAAAGCCAGCCGCTATTATCGGGGCCTGTGTTGCCACGCTATACCTCATATTATCGGGAGGGTCGGTGGCGACCCAGCGGGCCTATATTATGGCTATCATTGTTTTTCTCGCTGTTATTTTGGGACGGCGAGCCTTCTCTATGCGTTCCGTCTCTGTTGCGGCGCTCATAACACTTAGTTTTCATCCCGAAAGTCTTATATCGGTCGGGTTTCAAATGTCCTTTGCGGCGGTTGCAGCCTTGGTGATTGTTTACCGTGAATGGACAGATAAGCGCGGCTATCGTCCGCGAAAGGGCTTGTGGCAGACCTTTTTGAGCTGGATTTCGACGTTGACGGTGACGAGCTTTGTTGCGGGTACCGCCACCTCTGGTTTCGCGGTGCTCCATTTTCACCGCATCGCGAATTACAGCCTGTTTGGAAATCTATTCGCTATGCCGATTTTTACCTTTCTGGTTATGCCCGCCGCCTTAGCGGCGTTGGTCGCTATGCCTTTTGGGCTTGAAGCAGTGCCTCTCGCAGTTATGGGGTGGGGGCTATCAGTGCTCTTGAAAGTTGCATCATGGGTGTCCGCATGGCCGGGGGCGGTTTTACATGTCTGGGCCGCGCCGGCCTGGATAATCGGCGTGTTTGGTATTGCCTTTTTACTGGCCACGCTTGGATCTGGGCTGCGCCGTTATACTGGATTTGCAATCGGCGCGCTCTGTTTTGTTGTTTGGAGCCAAACGCCGCGACCCGATATGCGCGTCTCCGATAGCGGGCAAGTGGCGTTCTGGGATGGAGAGGAGGGGGATGTTCTATATGTTGGTCGCAAGCGCAGCGACCGTTATGGACGGGAGCAATTTATGCAAAAAGCGGGGTTGGTCAAAAGTGATATTCGGCGATACCAAGATGAGCTCGCCTCATGTGATACGCTGGCGTGCCGGTTTGAGGTCAAGGGCCAGCGCGTCTCTATTGTGCACCACCCTTCGGAAGTTCCGATAGAATGCGATAGCGCCGATATTGTAATATTGACACAGCGTCGGGCGGGGCCGCGAGCGCGGCGCGGATGCGAGGCCGCATTATTGGACGACAAGGTTTTTAGAACCTCTGGCGCCCATGACGTCTATATCTCAGACGAGGGGGTAGAGCTGCGCCCCGCCAATAAAAAAGGGCGCCGCGCGCGCCCTTGGTCTTAAATTTTGAGTGTCTTAAACTTAAATCGAGGCCTAGTGATATTTACGCACGAGCCCGACAAGAATGCCTTGAACTTCAACGCGGTCAGGGCCGAAAGTCTTCGTTTCAAAATCTTTATTTTCTGGAATAAGTTCAATGGTTTGCCCGCTTTTGTAAATGCGCTTTAGCGTGGCTTCCTCTTGATCGACGAGCGCCACAACAATTTGATTGTTGCGCGCGGTATTGGCTTTTTTCACTATGACAATGTCACCGTCTAAAATGCCAGCTTCAATCATCGACTCGCCTTCAATTTCGAGCGCGAAATGATCGGGCCCCATCATATTAGGCGGAACGGAAATCATGTTATAGCTGTCTTCAATGGCAGCTATCGGATTACCCGCTGCAATTTTACCGACAAAGGGGACTTCGTAGGTGTCATTCGCCGCGACAAGACTTTTATTTTGAGGTCTAAAGTCTTCGGGGAGTTTAAGCACTTCTAGCGCGCGGGCTTTGTTAGGAAGACGGCGAATAAATCCGCGTTCCTCTAGGGCTGTGATAAGGCGATGAATACCTGATTTACTAGCAAGACCCAAAGCGTCTTTCATTTCATCATAAGAGGGCGGAACCCCGACGGCTTTGATCTTACGATCAATGAGTAAAAGTAAATCTTTTTGTTTTTGCGTTAGCATTTTATTTTCTCCTTTCAGAGGTGGAATCACCTCGAACAAAGCAGCAACATTGATATTTGTTCTACAGATGTTCTGAGGAGTGTCAAGTTGCTATTTTGTGATTTCTAACGCGGTAGGGAAGCTTCGTTCCAAATCAAGGCGTAGCTGTGCTGCAGTGGGAGTCGGATTTTCTAAAAAATTCGCAAAAAGTACCGCTCACCAACGCAGGTTGGGTCGTTGAATTAATCAAAGATAAAATCAACGTGGCGGGCGGCAACCTGCCCAAAAAGTGGACAGCCCGCGAGGGTT
>CAYXEB010000049.1:0-16488 GCA_964463835.1 uncultured Hellea sp. | reverse complement strand
AGGGAGTCACTCTTAAAAAGAATGGTGAGTCAGTTGGAGTGGTACCAGTACTAAAGAAAACTGCTCATAACGTAACAGCGCAAACGGGGCATATTGGCCCTTAGGTTAGGTATCCAACGGGCCTGCTTTTGACTCTTACCAATCCGCGTTATGGAAAATTTTCTTGCGTTCAGCTTTCGGTATTTCCCAATATTTTTTAAGTGAAGTTTTATCCCGTAAAAGTCCAGAAACAGCATATGTGCGCCCATAATGCGTTTTTTGAAATTTTCTGAACCTAAAAACAGGCACCAAATCAACATTAATCTAACTGATATCTGTTTGAGAAACGAGAGATGTTTCAAAGCGATTTTAGGACGCTCAGCTAAAGTCTGTTTTATCCTTAACGGAATAAAAGGATGCCTCAAATTTAGACGTGGTTTATATCTTTTAGCAGATGGTTAGCGTAGCTGACACTTGTACATTTAGTGCGGATTTGTCCAAATCTGGTCGTCGGTTGACAAAGCCAGCTTTATCGACGTCGATACAAAGCAAAGGCGTTATCACTCGTGACGAACTCATAGGCACTCCAGGCCGCTAGAAATGTTTCATTCTGGCTATAATCTTCGATGTAATCATATGGAAAACCGAAGAATTGTTTGTTTTTAGAAATGTGGACGAAAACAAGATCCGGTTTTCGTGTTGCTAAATCTTGCCCGACAGTCGTCTGACTGAAAGCTTCGGACTCCAAGACTTCACGGCTCAGATTGCCCGATCTTTTCAGTTTTTGAATACCCGGTGTCATCCACATTGAAGGAAGCCGTGAACCCCAATCTAAGCCCGACTCATTCACCAACGGAAACCCTGTTTGAATTAAGGCTGAAATGACTAGGACGCTCTCGACATTTCTTTCATCCTCTGGATTATTTTCTTCAAACTCTTTTATACGCTGCTCGAAATATTCCGTGAAATTTGAATACGGCTTGACCATAGGTATGCGATATATGCTCATGCCATATAAAGGGAGTATAAATGAGACACCCAATACAGCGATTATCAATTGAGGACTCCTTTTGTAAAACACACATAATCTCATGAGCAAAATAACGACTAAAGTTATCGCTAGAGCATGTAATGGATAGATGTGGTTTGGCCACCCTTTGAATTGGACCATAAAAATTACAAAGTTTGCCAGGGCGACCAAAAAAATCACAATATACACGGGTGAAACATCTCGAAATTTCACTTTCAAATATATATTTGCGATGAGGGCGAAGGCCAAAGCCATTGCTGACGGAACTAACGTCGTTGCCATAACTTGCTGGGTTGTTCCAATCCCTGCCTGATATACGACGCGGACGTGTTTAATGATAACTGAGATGTATTCCGGTGTAAGGATGAAAATGCTTGCAAGATAAGTCAGGCCGATGACAACCATTATGTATGGCTCTGTCCGCTTAAAGGTTTGGGACCCCAGTAAATATAAGAGATACAATTCGCAGAATGCGGGAATAAGTACGAAGTATGGCTTTATGCAAATTGCAATCGCGGCGCATACTGCACTCGTTATCACCCATGATTTGGTGAACTTTATTTTTTTAGCTCTGGCTGCGATCAGGAAGATATATGGAATTAACAGTATCAACATGAAATGTTCACGTTGACCAAACTGCTCGGCCGGAAGAATAGTAAGAACAAATGTAAGGGCGAGAAAGAGAGCTTGCGGAGCGGGAGGTTTACATCGCTCGATGAGCTTTTGAGTCAAAAGCAAAACCAAGGTAATCATAGAAAATATATATATTTTCAGAGCAGTCGCCAGAGAAACACCCGTGAGTTTCGCTAAGGTCACAGCTGGTATATTCAACCAGATAATTAGGGGTGGGTTGAGTTCGTAATAATCGACATAAGCCTTTTTTCCTTCAAAGCTTTGTCGGGCCATATATAAAATCCAATCATTATCATGGACGAAATAAATTGAAAAATTATAGAATATGGCGACAATGAAAATTAACAAAGCCGCAAGCTTAGTCGGCAAACTTATGAGCTCATTGGCGGCGAAAGGCTCGACTGTTCGTTGTGGACTCATGAATTCGATTCCGATTTTTTAAAGACGTAAGTATTCATCAGAAGAAAGCTGAGCAGGGGAACTGCAATCATGACGGCCAGAATGCCGAACAGCGGATCATAAGATGTTGACTCAACAGTTGCCATAAGCGCCGTTGCAACCATGAGACCTGCGGCGTGCAGTAAGATAAATCCTTGGAGTTCCGACCTAAGCTTTCCGCGCGCCCTGAATGTAAAATATTTTTGACCGATAAATGATACGGGAATCGTCAAACCATATGCTGCAGTACTGGAAAACACCGGATCAAGCCCCCCGATTTTAATAAAACTATGCGCCAGGACAGCATATAAAAGAGAGCAAACCGCACCCGTTAAACCAAAACGGAAGAGTTTAAAGACCAGCGCCCGGACCACTATGCTTTGCGCCCTTTGCAATAATATTGTGCGCCGGTTGGAAAGCGAGAGAAAACACGATCCATATGACGCAATGCTTTGTTAGCCGCAGGGACACTGAAAATATATCTCGGCGTAACTTCAGTCAACTTCGCATCCAGCATTAATTCAGATAATGTTTTCGGCTTTAATAGAACAGCATCAGCATCAAAGGGGCATCTGTCTACGATTCTTCGCGTCAGAGGGTTGAAGGGATTATGTTCAAAAACAACGGTAATCCCACCTGATTTTACAACGCGTTTCATCTCAGACATGAAATGTACCCATGATGCAGGTGGCACATGATGCATGACACAAATCGTCACCGCAGCATCAAAACTATTATCCTCATAAGGTAACCGCCCGCCTGTATAATTCTCATAGGCGACGTTCTCATTGGTTCCACGGGCACGGGCAATAGATGCCTTTGAAACATCTACGCCGCAGAGCTCTCCAACACGTTCCGATAAATATTTATGATATAATCCAATTCCGCACCCTACGTCTAAGATTCGAAGTTTTGACGGGTCTCCAAGATCAGCGGTAAGGATGTCGATAAAATAATCGACTTTGACGCGCGTAAAAAAATCGACCTTTAATCCCGGCAGAGCCAGTGCTGCATCAACCGTTTCGGCATAATGTCGTTGGTAGCTATCAAATTCTGCGGCGACGGCATTTTGGTTCGGAGCAGACATTACCAGACCTTCCACGCTGCTTGATTTGTATTCCAAAGGCCTTCCAACTCGCGTTTATCCCGCAGGGTATCCATGGGACGCCAGAAGCCTTCAAAGTCATAAGCTTGGAGTTCTCCGTCTTCGGATAGTTTTTCTAATGGATCACGTTCCCACACAGTGTTATCGCCGCCAACATAGTCGATGGCGGAAGGCTCCAACACAAAGAATCCGCCATTGATACGCCCGATCTCATTATGGGGTTTCTCTCTGAAAGCGCTCACAACGGAGTCTGAGGTAACTTCCAAAACGCCGAAACGGCCCGGGGAGGGCACAGCCGTGATTGTTGCTTTCTTCCCGTGAGACTTATGAAAATCGAAAACCTCGCGGGGGTTAATAGCGGCGACACCATCCCCGTAGGTCATGCAGAAAGTTTCATCGCCCAGGTAATCCCGAACACGTTTCAAACGCCCGCCCGTCATGGTATGCAGGCCTGTATCAACCAGCGTGACTTTCCAGTCTTCGGAGGGGTTGCCATGAAATTCGACATCATTCCGTGCCAAATTCACTGTTAAATCGTAGTTTTCAGTGAAGTAATTTACAAAATAGCTTTTGAGCATTGAGCCTTTATAACCGCAACAGACGACAAAATCATTGAAGCCGACTTCAGCATAGATTTTCATGATATGCCAGATAATCGGCTTACCACCGATTTCCACCAAAGGCTTGGGATAGGCCGTTGTTTCTTCTGACAGCCGCGTTCCGAAACCGCCCGCTAAGATTACTACTTTGGTCATGCGCGCATCTTTCCGGTTTCGAGGGTGGAATTCTCCGAGGTTTGACTGTCACTTGTTGATGTTGCAGCTGTATCAAAGGGATCAATTATGCGCTCGATCAAGGCCATCGGCAGACCGCGCGTATTATTATAAATTCGGCCCACATATTCCCCCACCAGACCAATAAACAGAGCATTGAGTCCGAGAGAAATGAGACCGATAAAAGTGAGGGTAGTGAAACCGTCAGGTAGCTTGTCGCCTGCGAAAGCAAAGACCAATCCGTATGTGACAACACCTAAAAAGGCCAAAATACTGATAGCGACGCCGAAAAGCGTGACAACGCGCAAGGGCCGGGTTGACTGACTGGTGATCCCGTCCAAGCCTAAAGAGATCAACGACAGGAGATTGAATTTAGATGTTCCGGCTTGACGGGTTGTGCGGTCATATGGGATGCCGCGCTGCGCATAACCCATGTTCGCAATGAGGCCGCGCAAATATGGTGTCTGCTCACGGACTTCACGCAACTCTTCAATTATGGTCCTGTCAATGAGACGAAAATCGCCCGCATCTACCGGAATATCTGTTTCGCTCAAGAAACGGACAGTGCGGTAATAGGCACGCCGCGCCCACCGCAGGGCAAAGAACTCCGGCACGCGTTTTCGAATGCCATATACGACCTTATACCCATTTTCCCACTCTCTGAGGAAAGATGAAATTAATTCGGGTGGATCTTGTAAATCCGCATCAATTTGTACAGCCGCGTCCCCTCTGGCATTTAAATAATTCATCAAGATAGAGATTTGGAAGCCATAATTTCGAGAAAACCTCAGGACCCGAATCCGGGAGTCCGACAAGGCTTTCTTGGCCAATTTCTCGAAAGTTGAGTCTGAGCTGGCATTGTCCGTGAACAAAAACTCAAACTCATAACGAGGCTCATTTTCCGCGAGCGTATTCAGACGCTTCCATAAGGCGTCAATATTTTCCGCCTCGTTGAAGACGGGGATGGAAATAGAAATAAGCCTGCGCATTGGATAAGGTCTTTTATCGTATGGGTTTTTCATCATGCGGCATCCCGTCTTGGGTTGAAGGCGTCACGTAAAGTAGCATCGAGAGAGAGAGGTATAGTGAAACCAATCTCTGAAGTGGCTCGATTCGGGTTCCCGACGACTCTCAAAAGGTCATCCGGACGACGTTCAATAACGCCAAATTTGAGTAGGCTCTCTTCGGCTGACAGAGCGTTGAAAACAGAGAGTGAAAAATCCCTCACGCTCATCGCCGTGCCTGAGCAAATATTCAACGCAATTTGGCGGGGGCTGTTTTTTGACGGCAAGGCCGCCAGCTCAAATGCGCGGCAAACCTGTTTTATATGAATGAAGTCTCTGATTTGTGCACCATCAGACAATGCCAGGGGTTGAGTCGTGCGGGCGGCGTTTAAAAGACTTGGAAAAAGTCGGTGAGGGGCCTCTCCGTCTCCGAAAACATTGAAAAGCCGAAGGTTGAGGAAATCAACACCTAGATGTTTCGCCGCCGCACAGGCCATCATTCCGCCCGCTGCTTTTGTGGTCCCATACAGAGAGTGAGGTCCAAGAGACGACAGTTTTTCATCCAAATACAATTCACCTGACGGCGCATATTCTGCGCTGCTACCGGCATGAATCAATGAAGCTTTGTGCCTGTGAGCTAACTGTACAAGCGTAGAGGGCAGGGCAGTATTGACGGCGAATAACGTGTTTAAATCGCGGTCATTTGGCGAAACGCCTGCGGCTGCAAGATTGTAAATTACGTCGAATTTACAGGCAGGAAGAATTTCCAAAACACTTTGCAATGACAAGTCGTTCAGATTGTGTTTTTGCACGAAGCTTGGAACTTTCGATGTCGATCGCGTGAGCGCGTGCAGATTTACCTCAGGCCAAACCTTATCCAGGTGCTTGCAGAGGGCTTTCCCGATAAAACCGCCGGCACCTGCAACGAGTATGTTCTGCGGCGACGTCAAGACGCAGCCTCGCAATATGCGGCGATTTGCTCACGACAAACTTGACCGGCCTGCTCGGGGGCGGCGTAGTAATCACGATACCATTGTGCGGTCCACGCAACCGTCTGTTTGAAATCCACAGGAGGCTGCCAGCCCAAGAGTTGACGGGCCTTCGAGCTATCCACACGTAAGACATCTGTTTCAAAAAAATCACTTTCGCCATAGGTGATATCTAATCCCGGCCAATTCTCCGACAATGCGGCCACTAGCTCGCCCACCGTCTTCGTGTCCTCATCGAGTGGCCCGAAGTTGAAGTTTTGGGCGCCGTCGGCGCCGTTATCCAGCAAATATGACCCAAGGCTAAGATAGCCATGACATAATGCAATGACATGTTGCCAAGGCCGAATGGCGTTGGGCTGACGCAAGGTCAGAGGTTTGTTTTGAACGCGAGATCTAACAAAATCCGGAACGATTCTGTTGTCGGACCAATCGCCGCCTCCAATAATGTTTCCACCTCTGGCCGTGCTAATGGTGACGCCGTTGGTTCGCTCTGATAAGGTTTTCTGATAGGCACGCGTTACCATTTCAGCTGCCGACTTTGAGGCACTGTAAGGGTCTTTCCCGCCCAGACGATCCGTTTCGCGATATCCCCAAGGCCAATTTTGATCAGCATAAACTTTGTCGGTCGTGACGCACACGACGGCATTGACGGATGGACTCTGTCGGGCCGCTTCTAAAACATGCGCCGTCCCCATTACATTTGTTTCAAAGCTCTCCAGTGGGTTTTCATATGCGCGGCTGACCAGAGGTTGTGCAGCCAAGTGAAATATGACCTGCGGAGCATTCGTATCCACCGCAGACTCGACCGCGGTATATTCATTTATCGTACGCCATTCGGAGGGGGCCAATTCGTCCTGATTCCACAGGTTGTGCAAATTAGGAGATGTGACGGGAGGAAGCGACAAGCCAGAAACTTTAGCGCCGGCTTCTATAAGCCATTGGCAAAGCCAACCGCCCGTAAACCCACTATGCCCGGTGACCAAGACAGGCATTCCTTGATAGACATGCTTGAAATCCTCGGGATTTGCATAGTCGGAAGATGCGGCTTGGTAATTCATGTTTGTTTTAACGTCCCCTCGCCAATAGAAGACTGTCTTAAGCGTTTAGGGTAAAAAAACCGTTATTTTCGTCTGCGACTGATTCTGACTGCCTAGGCCGCCCACATATAGACCTTTTGGCAGAGCGCCAAACCTATTGTTCTTTAACAAATATTGAACGTGAACGATTTTTAAAAAAACAAGCATATCATAGTGATATATCCCGCTATGGACATGGGCTCTTTTATCAAATGGAGTATAAGAAGTAAATCGTACGTTCTGTTCGCTTATACCCAAAAGCAGACATTCGCATATAGGTTGCCTCTATAGCTATTAAATCATTTGCTTCATACTTTGATATATCGAGTCCTTATATTAAAGTTATGGCTGCATCAGTTTGTCCAAATTGTTCAAAATCTCCTAAAATAGGTCTTTGGGAACGACATATGATGAACACTATGAATGGCAAACAATGCAACAATTGCGGCGTAATGCTATATAAATCAAAATTAGAAAATGGGTCTATAATTTCAGGATTGGTTTTTATAGCCTTTTTGGGATTGCCATTATTAGGTGAAGACGGACAATTTTTTACATCTTATACGGTCGGGTTTTTTTATTTGCTGATTATGCTAACTACGTTAACGGGATCGGTTAAACCGTTGAGCAAAAATTTGGGTCCCTGCCGGAATGGTGGAGGAGGCTAAAATTGTCGATTTATAAGTTAAGTCTGATCCTAAGCGCCCTGTTCGAGAATGTTTAACTTCACGTTCTGCAATTACGTCCCCTTCTTTATAAATACCAGATCCCAAAAATTTAGAACTTTGATTTACAGGTAAGAGTCCAGCCGCGCCCGTAAATTCAGCTGGCGTTGGAACTGGGTCTGGCGCTGTCGCACAAGCCGATAAAAGCATAAGAGCCATCGCTAAATTTACTAATTTTTGCATGATTTTAACCCTATTTTATGCTACTAGAAATAGATTTTTAGGTTGACGTTGTCAATGTCGGTGCAAATGAGCGAATTGTCTCTAAATCATCCAATCCCCACCAATATATCGGAATCCCAAAAAATATGGCGTCGATTCAGTCTCGCTTTCCGTCTCAAAACTGTTAAATGGGGTTATGAGTAAACAGACCGAGATATTTGAATTTGCGGATGCCGATTTGGTGCGCAAGCTTTGCGGGCCAAATCATGCCAACCTTGCCCTTATCGAAGATGCCTTTGGCGTCTATATCGAAGCGCCTGGAAATGCTGTGCATATTAATGGCGACACGCCGAGCCGTGCGCGGGCGGGAGAATTGATCAAAGAGATATATCAGCGATTAGAGCGCGGCTGGCCTTGCGGGCCGACCGATATTCGAGCGCTCATTAAAGCCATGGGCAAGGGTAAGGTAAAGGCGGCCGCGGTGGACGCAATCATTCCTTTTCCGCGTCGCTCGCCCATTGTGCCCAAAACGCCGCGTCAGGAAAAATTTATCCATGCCCTGCGCGATGAAACGATTTGCTTTGGCGTTGGCCCCGCCGGGACCGGGAAGACATTTTTGGCAACCGCTTACGGGGCGTCTTTATTGGCGCGCGGTGAAATCGCGCGGTTTATCGCCTGCCGTCCTGCGGTTGAGGCTGGAGAGCGGCTCGGGTTTTTACCGGGTGATTTGAACGAAAAAGTCGATCCCTATATGCAGCCCATCTGGGATGCGCTGCATATGGTATTAGGCCGCGATGAGGTTGATCGCCGCCGCGCAGCAGGGGATATTGAGGTCGCCCCGCTCGCCTTTATGCGCGGACGGACGCTCTCTGATGCCTTTGTCGTCATTGACGAAGCTCAAAACGCCACCATTTCGCAAATGAAAATGGTTTTAACGCGTCTTGGTGAACGGGCGAAATACGCCGTAACGGGCGATCCGAGTCAATCAGATTTGCCTCACGGCGTCACTTCAGGCCTCGCTCACGCGCTCAAAATTCTAAAAGGTATCAAAGGCATCGACCAGATAGTCTTTGAAGCCTCGGATGTTGTGCGCCATCCTTTGGTGGGTAAAATCGTCAATGCCTACGAAAAGGATGCGCGGGACTAACGCATGTCTAAACCCCTTCTGCCTGACCTGCTTATTGAGATCGATGTTGCCATCCCTCATCAGCCTTGGCGCGTGGCTATACCGAACCTTGAGCACTTATCTACCCTAGCGGTTGGGCAGGCGCTGGCGACTTTATCTGACCCGAAATTAGGGGAGTTAAGCCTGGCCTTTGTCTCTGACGCTCAGATTAGAGAGCTTAACCAGAATTATCGCTCAAAGGACGGAGCCACAAATGTACTCTCATTTCCCGCCGCAGGTCCGGCAGCTGTCCCTGCCGCAATGTTAGGGGATGTTGTTATCGCCTTGGAAACAGTGGAAACAGAAGCTCGGCAAAAATCGATCTCTGTGGCGGATCATACCGTCCATCTTATTATTCATGGTTTCTTACATTTACAAGGCTATGGCCACGCAACAGATAAAGACGCTGCCCGAATGGAGGGTCTCGAAATACAAGCTTTAGCCGCTTTGGATATTGACAATCCCTATGAAATTCACGACTGAATATAAGTAACATGAGCACCGACCACACTTCGCCAGGTTTTTTTGGCAAAATTTTCAACCGCGCGTCTTTCATAGATGAAACAGAAAAAGGCGCGGCTCATGGCGCGCAACAAGCGATATCTAAAGATAATGAAGCCTCCAAAGAGGAAATGGTCGACGCCGCAGAGCGGTTTCACCTGCTGCGTGTCGATGATGTGATGGTTCCTCGCGCAGATATTGTAGCCGTGGAGTCGATTGCGAGCCTGAGCGAGCTTACCATGACATTTAAAGAGGCGGGGCATTCACGTTTGCCCGTTTACAAAGAAACCCTAGATGAGCCGACAGGCATGGTGCACATAAAGGATGTCATGCCTTATTTGATGTTTGGGGCGAAGGGTAGAAACACAAAAAACTATCCAGATAAAAAAGTTATCCAATATATCAAGCGTCCTGTCTTATTTGTGCCCCCCTCTATGCTGGCCCAAGACCTCCTCAAACGTATGCAGGTCAAACGTACCCATATGGCAATCGTCGTTGATGAATATGGCGGCACAGACGGCCTTGTGACAATTGAAGACCTCATCGAAGAAATTGTCGGCGAGATTGACGATGAACATGATGAGCAAGAGCCTGTTGTACAAATTGTGACGGGCAAAGGGGGTAAGACGGTCTGGGAAGCGGATGCCCGCATCACGATTGAGGATTTTGAAGAGGCTATTGGCCGCGAGTTTGCCACAGATGACGAAGAGGAAGACGTTGATACGCTTGGCGGGCTTGTGTTTACCTTAGCAGGCCGCGTGCCTGAACGCGGGGAAATTATCTCGCATCCTGACGGGATAGAGTTTGAAGTCTTAGACGCCGATGCGCGCCGCGTGAAACGTCTGCGAATTAATGATGTCGGTAGGCCAGCCGCAGCTGCAGAATAATTATGCAAAGACCTCCTTGGGTACCCACAGCCTTGTTACACATTGGAGGCTGGCGCGGCCGCTTTACAGGGCTTGCGCTTGGCGCGCTGGCTGTTTTAGGTCTCGCCCCCTTTCATATTTGGCCTTTAATGATGATCTCTCTCGCATTTTTACTGGCGCGGCTCGTATTAGCAGGTCAAGAAACTCGGCCAATTAAGGCGGGGTTCTCGGTAGGCTTCTGGCATGCCCTAGGATATTTTTTAGCTGGGACCTATTGGATTGGCTCGGCCTTTATCGCTAGAGGGCCGGAATTCATCCCTATTATGCCGCCTATGATCCTCGCTCTGGGGACGCTGCTTGCGTTTTTCTGGGGGCTGGCTGGCGCTATTTTTGCGCGGTTTCGCCCGCAAAGTATGGTTGCATTGCCCTTATTCTTTAGTCTTTTCTTCTTAGCCGAAATCACCCGAGGACATCTTTTTGGCGGATTTCCCTGGAACCTGCCAGGCTATATTTTTGAAGCGGGGAGACCCATCTCCCAATTCGCCTCAATAGGCGGAATTTACGGATTAAGCGCCTTAGTTTTTGTTTTAAGTGCCTTTCTCTATGGCGGGATTTTCAGGCATCAAAAACGGGCTTATCTGGCTGCTTTTTTGATCCTTCTTGGCGGCGTTTTTACCCACGGATATTTACGTCTCTCGGGTGCTGAAATTCATTATGTCGAAGATGTAAATCTCAGAATTGCGCATATCCGATTTGACCAGAAAGATAAGCTCGACCCACAGGCTTCTGTTAACATTGTTAACGCCTTTCTCACCCAATCCCTAGCGCCAGGAATTGAGGATGTAACGCATTTAATTTGGCCAGAAGGGGCGGTAACAGGATTGGCCATTGAAAATGAATCCTTGATGTCAGTCATGGGATATGAGCTCTCTCAAGTTGATGTGACGCCGCCTATCTGGCTGTTAAATTCTCTTAGGCTTGTGCAAAGACAAGATGCGCGAACAGGTGAAACCATAGATGATTATTATAACAGTTCTGTGGCTGTAAGGTTTTCTGCAAGAGGCATCCCGTCAATAGCAGCCTTTAATGATAAGCGACGCCTTGTACCTTTTGGAGAGTTTATTCCTGGCGGGAAGTGGATGGAAGCCCGAAAGGTGCCTGTTATCTCAACATCTCTATTATCTATTTCCGCCGCCAAAATAAAGACGCTGGCGACGTTTCCGGGTCTACCCAAAGTTAGTCCGCAAATTTGTTATGAGATTATTTTCTCGGGACTGACACCGCGTCCTAAAAATGGGCCGTCCGCCGAATGGATTTTAAATCAATCAAATGATGCCTGGTATGGTGATTCCATAGGCCCGATGCAGCATGCAAATATGTCTAGGTTTCGCGCCATAGAAGAAGGCTTGCCAGTTATTCGCGCGGCCTCCAATGGTGTCAGCGGTATAATCGATCCATATGGGCGTTACAAAGAAAGTGTAACACCTAAAAAATCACGATTCATCGACGGCAAATTGCCGAAAAAAATACAAACTCCGCCGTTTAGAGGGGATTTTAATTATCTTCTGACCTTGATAAACCTATTAATAGCTATATGTTGCGCAACGGTATTGTTAAGGGGCTCGATTAAGAATCGTAATTTTTAATTTAAGTCAATTCATATATAATAATAAAAAAAGTTGTAATTTTACAAATCTATGGGGAAGTAGTTATCATGAAAAGTAAACATGCACCGCGTTCGGCTAACCCAGTCGATGTTCATGTAGGCTCTCGCGTTCGTTTGCGCCGACAAGTCATGAAAATGAGTCAGGAGAAACTGGGCGACCAGCTTGGTGTCACATTTCAGCAAGTCCAAAAATATGAGCGGGGTTCAAACCGAGTTGGCGCGAGCCGCTTGTGGAGAATGTCTCGGGTATTAGATGTGCCTGTTGGATTTTTCTTTGACGGCCTTGGGGAAGAAGGCAGTGTCACCGAATTTTCAGCAAATGACCAATTGCCAATTGTCTATGATTTTATTCGTAGTACAGATGGTGTGGCTTTGGCTAAGGCCGTTTCGCAGATCAAGAATAAAGCCGTTAGACGGCAAATTCTTGAATTGGCGCGCTCTTTAGCGAAAGACTCTAACGGCGAAGAAGAGTAAATCTACTTTTCAAGCGTGTTTTAGAGGCTTAATAAAGCCTTATGTATAGTCAAGAAACTGAGCGGTTTCGTACCTTTGGACGAACGAAGGGGAAACCTTTAAGCTCCGCCCAAACTGAGCTAATGCGCCGCGTTTTCCCGACAGTCGATAAAGCGTCTGACATCGCAAAGGGGGAGAATCCTTTTACCAATGAAGCGGGGCCCTATTGGCTTGAAATTGGGTTTGGCGGCGCTGAACATTTGTTGTGGCAAGCCGAGCAAAATCCGCATGTCACATTGCTCGGAGTAGAGCCCTTTTTGAATGGCGTATCGAAAGCCGTGAAAGGGCTTTCGTTTAAAAACCTAACAAATGTAAGGTTGCACCGAGGCGATGCGCGCGATGTGTTAGAGGTTTTACCGTCAAGTTCACTCGAATGCGTTTTTGTTCTTTTTCCAGACCCTTGGCCAAAGGTGAGGCATCATAAACGACGTATTATCAATGAAGCCTTTATTGAAGAAATTTACCGTATCCTGAAACCAGACGGTAAGTTTCGGTTTGCAAGTGATATCTTACATTATGTCGATTGGAGTTTAACACGTATCAAAGCCCATGGCGGTTTTGACTGGCCCGCTGCCCAGCAATCCGATTGGCGTAATAGGCCAGATGATTGGCCCTCAACGCGTTATCTAGAGAAGGCTCTTAGAGAAGGGCGCTCGGGTCATTTTTTTGAATTTTTTAAACGTTAAATTCCGTACAAAAAAGGTTAATTAGGGGTAGACAAATACGTTTGTCGAACCTATGAACCTCCTAACAGAAAACGCCCTAAGCGCTTTAAAGCTTAGTAGGCGGCCCAAAATGGGCCGTTTTTTTTATGCTTTAAGCTCGGGCCAATCGGAGTGTGAGTGAAAACAAAAACACATATCGACGAACGCATTTTCGGGCTCGCCGAGCCCATAGCTGATGATCTGGGGCTACAGATCGTTCGCGTGCGCGTTATGTCAGGTAAGCGTAAAACCATTCAGATTATGGCCGAACGTCGTTCAGACGGTTTGATGGATGTCAGTGATTGCGAACGCCTCTCCCGCGAATTATCGGCGACGCTAGAAGTTGAGGATCCAGTTTCTGATGCCTATAATCTGGAGGTCTCATCGCCAGGACTTGATCGCCCTTTAACTGACTTAGAGTCGTTTCAGACATTTGAAGGATATATGGCGCGCCTTGAGCTTGATAGGTTTGTTGAAGGCCGTAAACGGTTTCGCGGTGTCTTGGCCGGGATAGAGGGACAAAATATCGAGATAAATCTTGAGAATGAAGAGCAAACTGCTCAAATCCCGTTTGACTGGATTTCAGAAGCTAAGCTCTTAATTACTGATGCGCTAATTGAAGCGGGTCAAAAAGCCAAAACCGCCGCGAAAGCTGCGACAAAAAAGCAATCTTCGGACCCAAAAGGCCAAAGATGAAATACGAGTTAAATGAGAAGAGCTAGAGGAGACGTATATGTCTACAGCTGGAATTAGTGCCAATAAATTAGAGCTTTTGCAAATTGCCAAAGCCGTTGCCGATGAGAAATCGATTGATAAAGAAATTGTCCTTGAGGCGATTGAAGAGGCGATTCAAAAAGCAGCCCGTCTGCGCTATGGCGCTGAGCTCGATATTCGTGCCAAACTTGATCCCGTAACAGGTGAGCAAAGTCTACGCCGGGTTGTGACGGTTGTTGAAGACGAAGAGCTGGAAAACGATTCGACGCAAACAAATTTGGCGACAGCTAAGCTTGATTATCCAGAAGCGGAAATTGGATTTGAGATCGCAACCACCCTACCGCCTCTAGAATTTGGCCGCGTACAAGCCCAGATGTCCAAGCAAATTATCATGGGCAAGATACGCGACGCTGAACGGGCGCGCCAATTTGAAGAATTCAAAGACCGTGTTGGTGAAATCATCAACGGCATCGTCAAGCGTGTTGAATATGGCCATATTATTGTCGACCTTGGCCGCGCCGAGGGTGTTATCCGCCGCGATCAGGCTTTGCCGCGCGAAAATGTTAAAGGCGGCGACCGTATTCGCTCATATATCATGGATGTTCGCGAAGAGCCTCGCGGGAGCCAAATTTTCCTCTCAAGAGCCCATCCGCAATTCATGGCGCAGCTTTTTGCTCAGGAAGTTCCGGAAGTCTATGAAGGGATTATCCAAATTGTGTCCGTTGCGCGCGATCCTGGGTCTCGGGCCAAAATCGCCGTTTATTCAAATGATGGTTCCATCGATCCTGTTGGGGCTTGTGTGGGGATGCGCGGGTCTCGCGTTCAAGCGGTTGTCAATGAACTCCAAGGTGAACGCATTGATATTATCCCGTTCACAGAGGATGCGGCGACATTCATTGTCAATGCCTTGCAGCCCGCCGAAGTCGCAAAAGTTGTTATTGATGAAGGCAATGACCGAATTGAAGTTGTTGTTCCTGATGAACAATTATCACTTGCGATTGGTAGACGTGGGCAAAATGTCCGCCTAGCCAGCCAGCTCTCAGGCTGGGCCATTGATATTCTAACGGAAGAACAAGAATCTGAGCGCCGCCAAATCGAATTTAAAGAACGCTCAGAACTCTTTATGACGGGCTTGGATGTCGATGAAATGATCGCGCAGCTCTTGGTTTCGGAAGGTTTCGAAACCATGGAAGAAGTCGGGTATGTCGCCTTAGAGGACCTCACAACTATCGAAGGGTTTGATGATGAGACTGCTGAAGAGTTACAAACCCGCGCACGTGAATATCTAGACCGGATTGCTCAGGAGCAAGACGCAGCCCGCAAGGCCGCAGGTGTTGTTGATGATGTTTTAGAGATTGAAGGTGTTACGCTGCCGATGGCGGTTGAATTCGGTAAGCATGAGGTAAAGACGGTCGAAGATGTCGCTGGATTGGTTCCTGACGACCTACGAGGTTATTTTGAAATGAAGGGTGATGAGAAAGTTCATGAGCCTGGAATTCTTGAAAGCTTCAAACTCAATGAAGAGGCTGCGACCGCGCTTATCATGCTGGCCCGTGTAAAAGTAGGCTGGATTGACGCGAAAGATTTAGAGCCTGAAGCAGAAGAAGACGCGGAGGGAGCTGAAGCTCCAGCGGCGGAATCAGAGCTAACAGCAGCGGATGTATTTGAGAGCTAATTTGGTTATATTAACTCCTATATCATCCCAAGATAAACGCGGTCACAAACCACGTGAGCGTCGGTGCTTGGCCAGCGGAGAGACCCGCAATCCAGAGCAAATGATACGCTTTGTCTTATCGCCCGACGGGGTAGTAACGCCTGACATTGCAGGTAAATTGCAGGGCAGGGGGGTCTGGGTGAGCGCTAATCGCGGCGCTTTGGAAAAAACAATTGTTAGTAAATCGTTCTCGCGCGGATTTAAAGCTCAAGCAAAAATTCAAGATGATTTGATTGAGCTGACGGAACGGCTTCTTGCACGCCGTGTATTGGGGTTGATTAAAATGGCTAAAAAAGCTGGGGTTATCGCGATGGGGTTTGATCAGGTTCAATCCATGGCGCGTGAAAGCGTTATTTCTATTCGAATAGAAGCGAAAGATGGTTCAGAAGATGGCCGCAGCAAAATACGGACTCTTGCAAAAGCAATTAACCGAGAAATCGGGGTCGCGGACCCTCTGGTTATTGGCTGTTTTACCGCCGAAGAACTGGGAGACACCTTAGCGCGGGACTCGATAGTTCATGTCGCTATAAAACCAAGTAAACTGGCTAAGTCTATTAAACAAAGTATTGAAAAATTGGCTGGATTTAGGGATTTGATTCCTACGGATTGGCCAGACTTTGCGCATGAAATAGATAGAAAATCACGCGTTAAACGCGAAAAATAATACGGGTTTTCCCGTTATTGACTGTTGAATATGTGCCGAGGGTCGTTAGGTTACGCGATCTGAAGCG
>CAYXEB010000048.1:0-16790 GCA_964463835.1 uncultured Hellea sp. | reverse complement strand
AAAATGGTTTCAGGCATTATTCTTCGGTCTGAATTCCTAGAGCTTCTTTTACCTTGCTAGGGAACTCACGGACTTCATTTTCAGCCAGAATGGCCTGTGTGTAAGCGTTTTGTAAGTCGGAGCTTATTGCCGCTGTTGTTTGTTCTTGGAGAACATCTAAAAATTGTCCAGCAACTTCGTCTTGGTTGGGGATGATTTCTGATAGTTGCCCGATTTGACGCGTTTGAATCGTGACGCCTTTGCCGCGCGCTATTGTGCCAATTTCACCGTCGAGCATAGCTACGACAACGCTCGGACTAATATCTTTTGGCGGGGAGGATCTGACGATGACAACATCATCTACGGTCACGCCTTTATCTGCCTGATTTAAGATTTCAGCAAAGCTTTCACCGCCGCGAATTTTTGCTGCAAGGTCGATAGCAAGTTCATCTAATGCTTCCCCAATTTTCTCATCTTTCCAAGCGATTGCGGCGCGTTCTTTAACGTCTTCAAAATCACGTAATTTGCTGTCAATGATATCATCAACGCGGATAGCGGCGTAACCTTGCGTGGATGTTTCAAAGAGGTCGGTTTCAAAACCAAGGTCACTCGTGAATATTTCACGCAATAAAACATCGTCTGTAGCAATCCCAGGAATAGCAGTAAATCCAGCCATTCTGATGCCGTCTTGTGTTGTGCCTGACCGATCAATAAACTCGTAATACGATAAAGGCCAATCAACTTTGGCAGATATTTCTTCCAGTGAAAGACCATCGGCCATGGCGTCTTCTATCTCGCCTGTGATGTCATACAATTTTTCTGCCGCCTTTTCTGTCAGCACAGCTTGGCGAATTTCATCGCGTGAATCTTCCAAATCAGGGACGACTGCCGGTGTTATTTTTTGAACGCCAACGGCATAATATGTCCCCAAGCTTCCCAAAATTGAATTGGCTTCACCTTCCTTCATTTCAAAACCTGCGTCAGCAGTTTCTGGGTCCAAAATAGCGTCTTTCTTAGCATCTTCAAATATTTGCGGCGCAACGAGGCCTAGACCAGAAGCAACCTCGTCAGGGGCGTCACCGCGGGCGAGGCGCTCGGCTGCGGCTTTGGCACTCCCTTCATCATTTGCTGTAATTTGAACGACAGTACGGGTTTCAGGCGAACCAAGCTCGCCTAGCTCAATCCTATAATTAAAAGCAGCATTTATCTCTTCGTCAGTCGCCTCCAAATCTGGCGTTAGGTCAAATGTCTCTAATCTCAGCATTGTCAGGCGGCGATATTCAGGGGCCGTGTATTTTGCGCCATTTATATCTACATATTTTCGAAGCTCTTCTTCCGTTGGCTCAGCAGGCTCTGCAACGGCGTCTTTAGCCAGCGTTAAAATTTTGGCCTTTCGCTGCTCGGTGATGAAGTTATAGCGCTGGGTTGCAAATTCTGACGGCGCTTCAAGTCCGCCGATAATGGCAGGGACCGTTTGTTGACGTCTTAGTGAGCGGAAAATATCATCTTCAAATTGATTTCGCGTAATGCGGTTTTGAGCCAGCAGGGAATTTAATTTTTCTTCGCTGAACTCACCCGTTAATTCATTTTGAAAGGATTGAATTTCTTTGACGACATTCCGGGCAACACGTCTATTGACGCCGACGCCGAGCGCATCAGCATCAATACCGATGACCGCATCTGTCATAAGGGTTTGCAGAACTCTGTTGTGCATGCCTCTGGTATAGGCTTGTTGGTTAGTAATTGAGCTCCCTTGGTCCCGGTTTAGGGTTTGCAGCTCACGTTCAAAGGCGTTTTCAAACTCTTGCGTTGATATTTTGGTATCACCTATTGTCAACACAGAGTTTCCGGCGCGCTGAGTGAATACATCATTTACCCCCCAAACAGCAAAGGCAACAACAAGGAGGCCGATAAGCACGCCTACCATTACGTTACGAATTTTTCCGCCAATTGATTCGGCCATATGTCCCTCGAAATGATTTGGGGTTTAATAACGACGGGGCGGCGGGGATACAAGACTTTACTCTTCTTAAACAGCCTTATCGTAGAGTAGAACTTAGAAGAGCGAATACATGGATTGGAGACCTTTATGTTACCTTTAATTGCTGGAAATTGGAAGATGCATGGAGATATGTCCTGGGTCGATAAGCCCAGTGAATTTGACCGCTTGTATGCGATATCAAAGCGTTCGCATATCGAGGTTCTCTTATGCCCGCCTTTGCCTTTTATCGCGCCTATGGTGCGACCTTGTGAGCAGGCAGGCATATTACTCGGGGCTCAAAACTGTCACAGCGAGCCGTCCGGAGCTCATACGGGCGAGGTGAGCGCGGATATGCTTAAGTCTGCCGGGGCTAATTACGTTATTTTGGGCCACTCCGAGCGCCGCGCCGAGGGCGAAACTAATGAAGATGTACGTAAAAAAGCGATGGCAGCGCATAAAGCGAGCCTTACGCCCATAATATGTGTCGGAGAAAGTCTGGCCCAGCGCGACAAGGGGCAGGCCATTGATGTGGTGTCAAAGCAAATTGCGAAGTCCGTCCCAGATATTAAAGATTATGTCATTGCCTATGAGCCTATCTGGGCAATTGGCACGGGCAAAACGGCCACGCTAGATGATATCTCTGAAATGCACGGGGCTATTCGCGCCTTAGTCGGTTCGAAGACACGTATTTTATATGGTGGATCCGTAAAGCCGGCTAATGCAAAAGGAATATTAGCAACGTCTAATGTCAACGGCGCCCTGATTGGCGGGGCCAGTCTGGATATGAAGAGCTTGTCTGAGGTGGCTCAGCTAGCCTAATGCGCTGATTGCGAATAAATCAGCCGGCCGATGCAGCTCTCGCCCGCTTTATCTGCCGAATTTAAAGCAAGTTGAGAGTTACTGGTCTCAAGGAATACACCAGCTTCGCTTGACTTGTAGTCTTTGCAAAACATCAAGAGTGTATCTTTCTTAAAAGGCGTTCCGTCTTCAGGGGCCAAAAGCGCAAATACATTTTCCGGTTCAATTGTCATGGTGACATAGCCGATAGGTTTTTGTGTTTCGAAATCTGACTGTGATGGTGGCCAGTTATGGACGGGGATATGCCGAATGGGCGTGTTCAAATAACTATTGACGGGGCCTTCATTGGTCGGGTGTTCGCCGCTTACGAGCCAAACTTCTTCTATGTCTAGGGCTTTCGCAATTATATTGATTTTGCCCGCCCTGGGAACATGACCTCCGCGTTCCCAGTTCGCGACGGAAGATTGTCTGACATTACATGCTGTGGCTAATGATTCTTGAGACAGTCCTAGCTCTTGGCGGCGATTCTTTATTCTGTGATGTATTTTATCGGGCATGGTTCGCCTCTATTATTCGTTATTCAAATGATGCTCTTGTAATGTGAATAGCTGTATTTTTTACATCTGAAAAGCGAAAAATTACAAAAATAAGCATTATATACGCTATATTCACGTATTTAACCGTGTATTGCACCTTTCCTGAACGAAAGCTGAAAGTTGCTTAAAAACAAGCATTACAAAAATGTTATTCGAAAAACGAATAATTTTTCTTGAAGTCTGATTTCTCACCCCCTAAATTCAAAGCACGGGTGGAATTGTTCACCGCGACGATATCAGGGACGTTATCTTCGCAAACATTATGAGGATTGCTATGAAAGGCGATTATTGCACAAGAGAAGGCGCCGAGCGTCTTAAGGAACAAATCGAAACTTATTGGCAGGAGCGCGGACATGATGTGCGTGTAAATCTTATCCAAGGTGGTTTCTTAGCATCTATGCGCTCTGCACGGACTGACGTAAGATCAAATTTGATTAATGGTGTTCCAACCCGGTCAACAGAAAACTTTGCCTAGCTAGGCAATAGCCTTTCTAAAGCTGACGGTATTTCACGGAAGTTTCGCAAAATGCAGTCAGCTCCCAGTTTTATGACTGGAATTGTTGAGTATCCATAGCTCATCACGATGGATGGCACTTTGGCACTCATTGCGGCAAGTACATCGGGTCGGCTATCGCCGACCATGACAATTGGACGATTTTTACCACGGTGGCCTGCGGATTTAAAAATATGATCGGCAAATGGTTTGTTCCTTACAAGGTCATCACTTCCAACTATGCGCTGAAATAAGGACGTTAGCTCTAATGCTTCGATCAGCGGCCGGGCTAGATATCCTGGCTTATTTGTACATATTGAGAGTTCTGCTCCACTATTTTTCAAGAACTTGAGCGTGTTGACGACCCCAGGAAATGGCAAGCTAAGCTGGCATATATCATCTGCATATAGCTTTAAGAACAGTTGCTGGAGCTCATCCTCGCGTTCTTGAGACACTTTATGATCGGCTCGCTTAAAAGCGCCTTTGATAAGCGCGCGTGAGCCATACCCAACTGCTTTTCGGGCCTGCGTGAAATCAGTCGCTGGCAAGCCTTCCTCGGCGATGACGAGATCAAGGACGCGTACCAAATCCGGAGCCGTATCGATCAAAGTGCCATCCAGGTCTAAACAGATGGACATCTTGCTTAAGTTTCTCATGAATTAGCCAAAATAGAATCGTGCGTTAGTGGTTATCATCGGTTATGAGCCTAACAAGTCAATAAGACGAATCGATGGAGCTTCATTATGACCACGCCTCGCGCAGCTGTAATACTTGCCGCTGGTAAAAGTACGCGTATGAAATCCACGCGTTCGAAAGTCCTTCATCATGTCGGCGGGCGCTCCATGCTGGAATGGGTGGCTGAACTGGCGCGCTCTGTTGGCGCCGAAAAAATTGTTTGTGTCGTTGGCGAGGCGAATAAAGATGTCAGGGCGGCAGCTGAATCCCTCGGCTTAGATATTGCTGTTCAAGAACCGCAATTAGGCACCGCTCATGCGGTATCCTGTGCCAAGAGCGCTCTAAAGGGCTTTAAAGGTAATCTAGCTATCCTTTATGCTGATACGCCTTTTGTTATGAAAAGAACCTTAAACCGCGTATATAAAAGCTTGGAGACAGGGGCTGATGTCACTGTTCTCGGGTTTGAGCCAGATGATCCAGGGGCCTATGGCCGCCTTATAACTGAAGATGGTGAGCTTAAGGCGATTGTTGAAGCCAGAGAGGCAAGCCCCGAAGAGCTGGCAGTAGGCCTGTGTAATAGCGGCGTGGTCGCCGCTTCCGTTAAAAACATGTTCTACGCCTTGGACCGGGTTGATAATAATAACCTTAAAGGGGAGTATTATCTTACTGATATTGTTGAAATTTTAAGATATAAAAACAAGCGCGCGAAAGCGATTATCGCTAACTCTGATGAAGTCATGGGCGTAAACTCAAGATATGATCTAGCTCTTGCGGAGATGTCATTCCAAGTCGGGGTTCGTCAATCCATGCTCAAAAAGGGCGTCACGCTTAGAGACCCAGATACTATTTATTTTTCTTATGATACGAAGATAGCGCAAGATGCCGAAATTGGCGCCAATGTTGTATTCGGGCCGGGCGTAAGCATCGCGAAACATGCCGTCATCCACCCGTTTTGCCATATAGAAGGCACGAAAATTGGTGAGGGCGCGCAGGTAGGCCCTTTTGCTAGACTGAGACCTGGTACCGAAATGGGCGCAGGCAGTAAAGCTGGAAATTTTGTTGAGACCAAAAAGGCGAAAGTTGGAAAAGGTAGTAAAATCAACCACCTATCATATATAGGTGATGCAATAGTTGGCGAGGGAGCTAATATTGGCGCAGGGACAATTACTTGTAATTATGATGGTTACTTCAAACATAAAACGACCATTGGTGATGGGGCCTTTGTCGGCACCAATAGCTCGCTTGTTGCGCCTGTGAAAATTGGAAAAGGCGCATATTTAGGAAGCGGGGGAGTCATAACTAAAGACGTGCCAGCCGGCGCTTTAGCGGTTGCGCGTGCTAAGCAAGTCAATAAAACTGGCTGGGCAAAGCGCTATAATGCGGCGCAGAAAAAACGAAAATCTAAAAAGTAACTCCTATGACAGTCGCTAAAGAAAATGCCGCAATGGCCGCGTTAGATTTCGTTGAAACAGGTATGACGTTGGGGTTAGGCTCTGGGTCAACGGCGGAGATTTTTCTCGAACGTCTCGGAGAACGCATAGCTGGGGGCATGAAGGTGCTTGGCGTTCCAACATCAAAACGCACCGCCGAAGTAGCGCGTGAAAATGGGGTCCCCTTGATAGAGCCTGATAAGGTTGACGGTATAGACCTCACCATTGACGGTGCGGATGAGGTAGATCCGCAATTTAGCCTTATAAAAGGCGGCGGAGCTTGTTTACTGCGCGAGAAAATCATTGCTCATGCTTCAAACCGTATGGTGGTCATTGTCGATCAAAGTAAAATGGTGAACACATTAGGCGCGTTTCCGCTTCCTATAGAGGTGGACCCTTTTGGTATGGCGCTTACGGCAGAACAAATCCATGACGCGCTTATGAGCAGCGGATGTAAAGATGCGCAGACGGTTCTGCGGCAAGCAAAAGACGGAAGCGGGCCTCTTATTACCGACGGTGGAAATTATATATTAGATAGCCGGTGTAAAAAGATTCCAAAACCTACCGATACGGCTCACCGCCTTGATAAAATTCCAGGCGTTATGGAACATGGCATCTTTATTGATCTTGCAGATGTGATAATAATAGGCGAAACCGACCATGCTAAAGTCATGGAATTAGCCAGAGAGTAAATAATATGTCCAAATATGACTTCGATCTATTCGTCATTGGCGCGGGCTCTGGCGGCGTACGCTCTGCGAGACTTGCTGCGCAATTAGGAAAAAAAGTTGGCGTTGCCGAAGAGAGCAAGCCGGGCGGGACATGCGTGGTTCGCGGCTGCGTTCCCAAAAAATATCTTGTTTATGGAGCTGAATATGGCGCGGCTATTAAGTCAGCGCAAAAATATGGGTGGTCTTTATCTAACGCTAGCTTTGATTGGGCCTCGCTACGGGACTCTATTCAAACCGAGGTTAAACGCCTATCGGGGATTTATGGCAATATCCTTGAGAAAAACGGCGCGACATTATTTTCGGAGCGCGCCGAATTTGTCGATGCCCATACAGTGCGGCTAACGACAAGCGGAAAAGAAGTCACAGCTAAAACAATCTTAATTGCGGTGGGTGGCCGTCCTTGGATGCCTGAGATTAAAGGTATGCAACACGCTATAATGTCTGACGATGCTTTCCTTTTGGACGAATTGCCTGAAAGCATATTGGTTATTGGCGGGGGTTATATAGCGTCTGAATTTGCGGGAATTTTTGCAGGTATGGGCGTGAAAGTGGTTCAGGCTTATCGAGGCGATGCTTTGCTCAATGGCTTTGATGATGACGTGCGCGAAATGGCTGGCGTACATCAAAAACTTATTGGTGTAGACATACGGTTTAACCTCTCTCCAACTGAGATAAAGCAAACCAAAGGCGGATATATCGTAAGCTTTGACGACGGGGCTAAAATTGGTACCGATCTGGTATTTATGGCCACAGGCCGTAAAGCACATACAGTTGGTCTTGGCTTGGAAAATGCGGGTGTTGACACAGATAAAAACGGCGCAGTTATCGTCGACGAATATTCAAGAAGTAACGTCAAACATATTTATGCTGTGGGTGACGTAACAGACCGGGTTAATTTAACGCCCGTTGCCATCAGAGAAGGCGCGGCATTTGTTGAAACCGTTTATAATGATAACCCCACTGCTTATGACCACAGTGATATTGCAAGCGCGGTATTTACGCGTCCGCCCATCGGCGTTGTCGGCCTAAATGAAAGCCAGGCCCGTGAGGTCTATGGCGATAAGGTGAAGGTTTACACCACATCCTTTAGGCCGATGAAGAATATATTAGCCGAGAAAGATCAACGCTGTTTGATGAAATTAATCACCCAAGGTAAAAAAGAGCGCGTTATTGGTATCCATATCGTTGGAGATGATAGTCCTGAAATAATTCAGGCCCTGGGCATATGTGTCAAAGCAGGTCTAACAAAAGCTGATTTTGACCGAACATGCGCTGTCCATCCGACATTGGCCGAAGAAATTGTTACCCTTAAGGAAAGAGTTAGCTAGGCATTTGTGAATTACTTTGCTAAGGAAGTCGACTGATAAGCAATATTCGACCTAATGGACATGGCTCATGACTAAATGGACCCCTTCAAGCTGGCGCGCAAAACCGGCAAAGCATATTCCGGAAGATTATCCTGATTTGGATAAATTGGCCGAGGTTGAAAAGACTTTGAAAGGTTATCCGCCGCTTGTTTTTGCGGGTGAAGCTCGCCGTTTAAAGGCGCGCCTAGCTGATGTGTCGCAAGGCAAAGCCTTTTTATTGCAAGGCGGAGATTGCGCGGAAAGTTTTAAAGAATTTCATCCCGATAATTTACGCGATATGTTTCGCGTAATGATGCAAATGGCCGTGGTTTTAACTTATGGGGCTGGAAAGCCCGTTGTTAAAGTGGGCCGCATCGCAGGGCAGTTTGGTAAGCCTAGAAGTTCTCCCGTCGAAGTCCGTGATGGCATTACGCTGCCGAGTTATCGGGGCGATAATATTAACGCGATGGAGTTCGACGAGAAAAGCCGAATTCCAAACCCCAAAAGGCTCCTTAAAGCTTATGGGCAATCTGCATCGACCTTAAATCTATTGAGGGCTTTCTCGACAGGGGGCTATGCAAATTTACGTAATATCCACAAATGGACGTTGGGATTTACGGATAAATCAGAGCAGACCCAGAAATATAAAGAACTGTGCGAAAAAATTTCTGATGCCATGGATTTCATGGAAGCCTGCGGCGTTACGGCCGATACAACCCCTCAAATGGCATCTACTGATTATTACACAAGTCACGAAGGCTTGTTACTTGGCTATGAAGAGGCGATGACACGGATCGATAGTACCTCAGGCCGATGGTATGATACCTCAGCTCATATGCTTTGGATTGGGAATAGAACACGTCAAATCAATCATGCACATGTTGAATTTATGCGCGGTATAGAAAACCCAGTTGCGATGAAAATAGGTGAGGGGTTAGAGTCCGATGAGCTACTCAAACTTATTGATAAGCTAAACCCAAATAATGAAGCGGGCAAAATTACCTTAATTGCGCGTTATGGACATAGTAAAGTCGCTAAGGGTTTACCAGTTCTGGCGCGTGCTATTAAAGCGGCAGGACGTCATGTTGTGTGGTCGTGCGACCCGATGCATGGAAATACAGTGAAAACCACATCTGGTTATAAAACTCGCCCCGTAGATAATATTTTATCCGAAGTGAAAACTTTCATGAGAATACTTCACAGCGAAGGCTGTTGGCCGGGGGGTGTTCATTTTGAAATGACAGGGCAAAATGTAACGGAGTGTTTGGGCGGTTCGGCTAGAGCTGTTCGTGAAGAAGACTTATCTTCGCGCTATCACACCCATTGCGATCCACGCCTAAATGCGGACCAAGCTTTGGAACTTGCCTTTTTAATTGCGGAAGAACTTGGCGGATATCGCAAGGAAGACGCGGCGCGCCTCGCGGGGTAAAAAATTCCGCTATGGAAAACCATAGCGGATTTCTCTCGCATACGTGGGAGCGTAATTAGAGATCTTTTAAATTTGCGGATGGTTTGAACTGAGCAGCGTTCTTGGCTTTACTCATCATCATTTTTCCGGTGGATGGGTTGCGCATTTCGCGAGATGGACGATGCTTGGCAATGAATTGTCCAAAGCCTGGAAGAGCAACGCCGTTTCCTTGCTTTAATTCCCCAACGATTGTGTCGCAGAATGCTGCAATAAATTCGCCAGCTTGAGCTTGGCTAGTTCCGCATTGGTCGGCGACTGCGCCAACGAGTTGTTTCTTGTTCATGTTAGTCTCCTTGTCGAACCCCGACTAAGAAAAATTGCTAAGTCGATAGGCCTCATCATGACGATTAAGGTTAACGCAAGGTTAAATCTGACTGTTTATGGAAACTGCAAAAGAAGGACGAAACCTCGTTATAACTAGGGTTTTTGAGGTTTTTTTTCGGTTTAAATGTTTATATTCGTGAATATTAAGATCTTTGAATGCTATTAAAAAATATTAAAAATTGTTCTAAAAGATTAGTATTTTCAGATATTTAATCTCTCTAAGGCGTGTTTTTTTAACGATGTAAACAACATTTATATATTCTATCCGATAGGATCTCGATTTATAGATATTCATAAGCGTGGGTAGATTTGGGCCCAGAAATAAAAATGAAATTAATTTCAAAAAACTCAACTATTCTTGACAATTTCGAAGTTCTTTACGGCATAAATAGCATTTATGTCTCGTCTTCAATTTCCGATGAAACTGATTCTTTGACGAAATTCGATGAATTTCGGGCTTGCCTAAATAATAGGGAATGCTGTTTAAGGCGCTGTGAATCCAAAACTCAAAATTGGCGTAGTTGGCGCGGGCGTATTTGGCAGATTTCATGTCCAAAAATGCGAGGCCCATCCTCAAATTGCTCTAGTCGGGATATATGATAATACCCCTAATAAAAATATTGCGATTGCCAAACGGTTTAATACAGAGCTTTGTACCAGCTTTGAATCGCTGTTGGACAGGGCGGAGGCTGTTATTATTGCAAGCCCCGCACAATCCCACGGCGCGCTTGCTATAAAGGCGCTAGACCAAGGCAAACATTGCTTCATCGAAAAACCCATCGCGTCCTCATTATCAGAGACCAAAAAGATTTTAGCCTTATCGCGCTCAAACGGCGCTGTGGTTCAGGTCGGTCATCAAGAACGTTTTGTCATCGAGGCTATCGGCTTGAAGGATGTACCAGAGCGCCCCGTTAAGATAACGGGTTACCGCATGGGTAAATATTCGCAGCGCGGCACAGATGTCTCCGTTACGCTAGACCTTATGGTTCATGATCTGGATTTGCTCAGCCTTTTAACAGGTGAGAGCCCGTCTAAGATTTCGGGGCACGCTATCTCTGTGCAGTCAGACCACCCAGATGCAAGTCTCGGGTTTTTAGAATTTCCCTCAGGCTGCAAAGCTAGGCTTCACGCCAGCCGCGCTGAGAATGAAAACTGCCGCTCTATGGAAATCGTCTACCCCAGCGGCACTGTCCATATAGATTTTAACGCCAAAACCCTGACCCATAACACCCCATTTGATTTAGATGTTGACTTCGCTCAAAATCCGATCGCAAAGGATAGCCTCGGCGCAGGAACAAATGCCTTTGTTCAGGCTATTCTTAATGGTATACAGGTGCCAGTTTCCGCGGAAGACGGATATAGGGCGCTGGAAATGGCGCTTATAATAGATAGGGGGGAGTTATGGGAAAAAAGAGAGTAATTAGCATTGCCGCGGTTGGATTGCTGCTTTTTGGCGGCGCCTTTGTCGCGGTGAACTGGAACAATATCCAGCGGCTTAAAACCGTAAACACCCTCTTTGACGCCGATAAAATTGTTCATAATTTCTCCAATATGGATACGGCCTTTCTGCATCATGAACTCGCCGCTTCGCCTTTTGCCTATCAGTGGGAGACGGACCCAGAGCCGCTGCCCGAAACTGTAACAATCGCGGGAAAACCGCGCGCGCTCACGCAAGCTCTCAAAGATCTCGATACAACCGGTCTCGTAATTCTAAAAGACGGCAAGCTGATCCATGAGAGCTATTATAAAGGCACAACGGCTGATGATCGCCGCATTAGCTGGTCTGTGGCCAAGTCCTTTATGTCGGGTCTCTACGGCGCGGCGCTAAGCTCCGGCGCCGTGGCGTCTTTGGATGATAAGGTCGAGAGCTATGTCCCTGCCTTGAAAGGCTCAGCCTATGAAGGGGCAACCATTCGCAATGTCCTTAATATGGCCAGCGGCATTGAATTCGACGAAGACTATCTCGACCCAAAGTCTGATATAAATGACATGGGCCGCATTTTAGGCCTGGGCGGATCGATGGACGATTACGCTACCAAGCTCACCAAACGCGAAGCGCCTGCGGGATCGCGCTGGAAATATGTTTCAATAGATACCCATATCGCGGCGATGGTGCTACGCGAAGCAACGGGCAAAACCCTGCATGAGCTGTTTAATGAAAACTATTCGGCTCATCTTGGATTTGAGCGGTCTCCTTTTTATCTCACGGACGGTGAGAACGTTGCCTTTGCCTTGGGCGGTCTGAACCTGACAACGCGTGATTACGCCAAATTCGGACAAATGTTCGAGCAAGGCGGAAAATTTAACGGAGAGCAAGTCGTTCCCGCTCAATGGGTCGCGGCCTCAACCCGCCATAGCGCGCCCACTCAAAGCGAGCGCGGCGTTGGCTATGGCTATCAATGGTGGATACCCATGCCCCAGACGGGGCCCAATCAAGGCGATTTTACAGCCTCGGGCATTTACGGCCAATATGTCTATATCAATCCAGCGCGTAATTTAGTCATCGCGAAAAACGCTGCAGACCGCGAATTTGCTAATCCGCAGGACGGCTATAGCCATTCCATGAATGTCAATCTCGATCTTTTTCGAAGCCTAGCTGACCATTACGGCGAGTCTGAGGACAGGTAACACCCATGCGTCAATACTGGTAATAAATCGATTTTAATAGATCAAGTTATCCATTCCCTTCCTTACGCCTAGCCCCTAGACACACCCTATGAACAATCTCTCGCTTTATCTTTTGACGGTCTTGATATGGGGGTCAACCTGGATTGCTGTGGAGTTTCAAATACCTGCCTCAATAGTTGATCCCAATGGACAGATCATCGGGAGCAGCGTCGCGGCGGAGGTATCACTTGTATATCGTTACGCCATTGCCTCCTTTGTAATTTTTCTGTGGTGCTGGACGCAAAAATTGAATTTGAAATTTAGTCTCAAAACCCATGGAGTTTTTCTTGCTATGGGACTTTTACTCTTCGGCTTGAATTACATATGCGTCTATGTCGGCCAAACTTACATCACCTCCGCGCTTATGGCGATTATCTTCTCCATGCTCAGTTGGATGAATATTTTCAATGCGCGGATATTTTTTGGCACGCGCTCAGGCCCGCGTGTTATATTTGGTGCAGTGCTTGGATTGGCAGGATTAAGCCTCATGTTCTGGCCCTCGATTAAAGGGTTATCTTTGAACGATGCGACGCTGATTGGAGCAATCATTGGAATGCTTGGTGCCTATTTTGCTTCACTTGGAAATATGGTGTCGCAAGCTGCGCAAAAACGCCGTTTACCAGTGATGGAGAGCAATGCTTGGGCCATGCTTTACGGTTGTGCTTTTACGGGACTTATCTCGCTGGGGCAGGGGCAAAGTTTTACGATGGATTGGTCTTTTCCTTATGTAGCCTCGCTGCTCTATTTAGCCGTATTTGGATCGGTCATCGCGTTCTGGGCCTATCTGACACTTCTTGGCCGCATAGGCGCGAATAAGGCTGGTTATGCCACGATTGCTTTTCCTGTCATAGCGATCTTGCTCTCGGTAACATTTGAGGATTTGAAAATCACGGCGACGCTTATAATTGGTATGCTTATGGTGCTGGTCGGGAACGTTTCGATTTTAAACCGCAAGCCTGTTGAGATTAATTAATCCAAGACGCCTTTGACGATACTTCCCACAGGGGAGTCGCCTAGAACGGCTATTTGCATTTTTGCTGAGACTTTATTGATGGCGTCTTGCGGGCGGGCTACGGGATGTAAGGCAATACGTAGAGGCCGTGCGTCTTTGGGCGTAGCAATTGCGCCCGCAATGGCGCGCGGAATATCCATGGGGTCAGCCTTGCCCCCGCCTGCCTCTCTTTTGCCCATGCCTTGGGTGTAATGCGGATAGGCGTCTATGATGTCTTTGCTCAAACGGGTCTTAAGCTGGGCTGACGGCGCGTTTTGGTTAAACCAGATTTTTGTCGGGTAGCCGCCAGGCTGAATAATTGTAACGTCAATGCCGTGGGGGGCGACTTCATAGGCCAGTTGCTCGCTCATCGCGTCGAGCGCGAATTTAGTAGGCGAATATTGTCCAAAACCCGGAATGATAATTCGGCCCAGTTGTGAGCTTATATTGAAAACATACCCGCTACCATTGGCCCGCATAGAGGGGAGAACAGCTTTGTTCATACGCTGCGCGCCAAAGACATTTGTATCAAAAATAAGCTGAGTTGCGATCATGTCTTGCGCTTCGATCGGCCCGGCAATGGACATGCCGGCATTATTAATAAGAACATCAAGCTTACCATTAGCCGCTTTGAGGGCAGCTTCAACGCCGGCTTTCACTTGTTCGTCTTTTGTTACGTCAATTTCGAATATGGAAATGTCCAGCTCATCTTTTTTCGCTAGAGCTTCTAGCTCTACGGCTTCGGGACGAGGCAAGTTTCGCATGGTAGCAAAGACTTTCGCGCCTAGTCGCGCATAATGCTCGGCGCCTAAGCGGCCAAATCCAGAAGAGCATCCCGTGATCAAAATAGACAGGCCCGTCAGATCCACGGCGTCAGCTGCAAGCGCTTCGGAGCTCCCTGGGCCTTGCGCGCAAGCGGTCGCATAACTGGCGGCGGCGAGGGATGCACCCAGCATAAGGGTGCGGCGATTTAGGGTACGGTCGTCAGACATAGAGCGATTCCTTTTGAGGTCTTCGAAGAGCTTATAGTATAGCCCCCCAATTTGCAGAGTATTATTTTTGAAGATGCTTGAGGTCGATACGGCCGTAACCGCGCATATTGATAATTAATATCCAGCTTGATTCTTTAGCGGCGACTTGTAGTGTCCTCTCATAATATTAAATTGGGGTCGGAATAATGGCGAAGCTTCAAGCCAGAGCTTTAAAGCCCTCTGAGCTATCCAAGGATAATTTAAATTCAAATCCGTCTATGGCCGTGGTCGAAGCTGATGAGCCGGAGGCCGGAACGGATAAACTTAGCGATGAAGCTTCCCTGACATTTCTCAAAGACACACTCGCCGATAAAGGCGCGGTGCTCTTACGTAACTGGCCGCTTCATACGATTGAGGACGCTAATAGGCTGCTGGAGAATTTGGACGTTCAGTTTGAGACTTATCTGGCTGGTGCGTCTCCACGAACGCGCTTAACGAAGAATTTCTATACCTCGACTGAAATCCCTAGGCCCTTTGTCGTGCCCTTTCATACAGAAATGTGCTATGTGCAAAGACGCCCGCGTAAGCTTTTTTTCTATTGCGACGCGCCGCCCGAGCGCGCTGGCGAAACCCCCATCTTTGACGCCGCGGCAATATTTGAAAACCTGCCGCCCGAGATTAAAGATAAGGTCGAAAACCTCGGCGTCATTTATCAGCGCTATTTCGTCAATAAAGAGGCGCGCTTTCTCAATGTTTATAAAACCTGGATGGATAGCCTACAGGCCGAAACCCGCGAGGAGGCCGAGCAAACTTGCCGCCAACAAGGCCTAGAGTTTGAATGGCAAGACGATGGCGGTTTGATCACGCGCAACGCGTTGCCAGCCTGCGTCATTGAGCCTATCTCGGGCAAGAAATGCCTGAACCTGACCTTGCAAAATGGATATGCCACGCCCCATGACATGTATAAATTCCGCCACAGATTTAACCCCCTCGCGCGTCTAGCATTGACGGGATTGGTCAAGAGCCAATTCACGCGTAAGAAGGTCTTTCTGAAAACGCTCTGGGGTGACGGAAGCGAAATTAGCGACGCTGAAACACAGGCCATAATCGATACGGCATGGAATTATTCTACGCTCTTTCCCTGGCAAAAGGGCGATATGATTTTAATAGATAATATTCGCTGCGGGCACGGACGCCTCAACGTTAAAAAACCACGTAAGATCGTCGCCGCGCTAGGTGATTTTTATAATATTAATCGAGGTAAGATGGCGTCCCAAATCGAGAGTTCTAACGGTTTAAACCCTGCGCCAGCCTAGCTAACTATTACGGCGAACCTTAAACTCGCTCCCTCTTACGCGAGGTCACAGTTTTCGCTTTTGGTTTTTGCTCAATCGCGCGTGTCATTTTAAAGCTTCCGCTAGATTGATCTTTCATTCTCCATTGACCTGTAATCAAATTCCCATCTTTTGAGATTTTACCCTGATAGTGTATCTTGGGCTGCCCAGGCGCGGCGTTTGTATATTGCTTGGTAAAATCAATGCTCATGCGGTTCACCTTTCCAAAGAGATCCGCAATCAGGAACTGACCGCCCCCCGCTGAAAAGGTGTTTTTCTCTGTGCTATTGCCCGATAGCGTGTCGGCGTGCTGGCCGAGCTCTGCATGAAATTCCACAACAAGACCCACTATCGCGTCATAGCCATATTGTCCCGTCCAAAAGCCCGCAATGTTCATGGCCTGCTCAGCCTCCCGTTCTCGAAAGGATAGCTTAAGGGTACCTCTGCGCGATTCAATAGGGAGAAACAGTCTGACGGAGGAATGCCTAGAAACACCCGTCAGACTTAACCATAGTAACCAGCATTAAGGGGATGGGCTACATGGTATTTTTACGCCGAGCTTCAAAAGCCAAGCGGTTAAGTTTGAGCGGAGCAATATTCATGCCAAATGGTGCGTAAGACATATGCTAACTCTTGCGGCCCATCGGGTGACCGCTGAAATGATGCGCGCCCCTAAATAAGACTTACCCCTATTTTGGCTGACCTATCAAAACAGTCTTCCTCACAGCGCTTTGGATCAGATGGGAAGGTGATAGTATCATTGTCAAACTCGTATTTGCACTTTAGACGAATGGTAATGTCCATATTCTAAAGTGCGAAATTTGAACTTGGCACAAATTGGCACAGACAAAATAAAGCAATAAATTACAATAGGTTAGAGGGTTTTTCCCTTTTATTACAGGGCTTTTTTTAGGGGCACGTCAAGGCGGAGAAAGTGTATAATCATCGTGTTTAAAGATCACCGGGCCTCTCATTAGAAGAGTGTCAAAATTGACGAATATCTGAA
>CAYXEB010000047.1:0-16842 GCA_964463835.1 uncultured Hellea sp. | reverse complement strand
GTAGATTTTCGGCAACAAAGCGGCCTGTACCATTTAAAACTTTGCCTTTAAGCGCTGCTGTTAAGCCTTTGGGCGCAGAACTACGAAGACGGCCATTAAGGGCAGAACTTGGACCGACGAATAAAATGTTCTTTTTCTGGGCCAGAGATGTGTAATTTTTAGACCTAACATAGTCAGCTTCAGTCCAGCCGCCGCCAGATGATTTGGCAAGTTTAGCCAAAACTTTAAGAGATGTTCCATAGTCACGCGAGGCGCGCGCGGGTAAAATAACGGCTGTGTTTTTACCGTGCTCTACTGAAAAAGGCGCGCCTGTTGCGGTTAATTTGCTGAGCTCGGCAACGGGTGTGTTGTCAGGTGTTTTAATTGTTATTTTAGAGCCGCTGCCTAAATAAAGGCCTGGCGTGTTTTCAGAGACACCACACCCTAAGTCTTTCGCTGGGCTGAGTTCTGGCGTGATTGTGAGCTCGTTATTCGAGCCTTGAAGCGTGCCTTCTGGAATATCAAAAGCAACAGTTTTTCTAATTTTATCGAGCTTGGTAAAGCCTAAAGATTCCCCGTTGAGCTTAAGTGAAACTCGTGAGTCTTCGCTCACATTCTTATTGTTTGCCAAACGCAACAGGATTTCCCCTGTACTTGCTGCAGGGTCAGTGACGTTAAATTTTAAACGCTTTGCATTGGGACCCCAGCCCTCTTCGAAAAAATTCCCGCCAAGCTCAGAGATATTCATCTCGCCGTCGATGATAGTTTGACGAGCAGAATAGGGGAGTTGTAAACTCGTTTCGCCCAAGCTGCTTATTGAGCGGTTGCTAATGGGAAGCGGACGCGAGGCGAAAGCCTTGGCCGTCGCCATAACCTCTTCATCCGTATCACCCGTGATAATGAGGCGCATGGGACGACCCTTATCCAAGACGACTTTCGCCCCGGTGTCATTTAAGATTTTCTTATTGGAGATCCAGCCATAGAGTTTATCCCGGCTAGCAAGGACAATTTCGACGTCTGAATTTGATTTTGTGGTCTTGAATTCAGGTAATTTTTTGACCCGCATTCCAATACCTTGTGCCGCTAAAGCCTGCAACTTGGCTGTATTTTTGCCCTTGGCGAGAATGCTCACAGACCGAGGGGCCGTTGCAGCGTTTTTAATCCGGGCTTCAAAATCTCTGAGGTTTAAATTTCTTGATTTGGCGCGGGCTTTAACAACGATAAAGCTGTCTTTGAAATTAAGATTCCAGCCGCCATGTTCGGGCAAAAGACAGTCTGAGCCTGTTGGGGTTTTATATGTAAATCTGATTTTATTGCGACGCGGACGTATTTTTGCTTTGTCCAATTTAATACGCGTGTCAAACCCCTGTCCGCGCGTGACGACAGGAACGGGCTTGCCGTTGTTAAATTGCACGAGAAGCGGCGTACGCGAGCTTACTCTCCCAATTGGGTCTGCTGAGAGAAGTAACTCAAGGCCATCTGTCCAATCCGCGTCATTCGTATCAAAGTTAAATTCAATTGATTGGTTTTTCCAGTCCAGTATTGCAGTACCTATATCGTCAATATCGCCTAGAGCTGTTTTATAAATGGCATGTCGGCCTTCCGAGCCAGACATGGCTGCGTAGGCAGGAATAGGCGTCATGACGGAGCCAAGAAGGGCACAAACCGCGAGTGTTTTAAGGGTTTTGTACTTGAATTGGGACATTGTCCGTCGCCTCATGATTAATCTGAAGTTAACGAAGCAAGATGAGTGCCAATTCGGTGTATTTTATGGGATTAGTTAAAAACGCCGAAAATAGGGCTTAATCCTAGGGTTTTGGCTTGTATTTATAGGGGATTTGCGGCCCCAGAATGATATGCCAAATCCGAATATTTGTGATATAAATTTGACATGATTTTGAGCTTAAAAGCTGGGTTTTGGACCTCTGCCCTTATTCGCCAAGCCGAACAAAACGGCGCTTTCGCTGCCGTTATTCGCAAGGGTGACCCAGATGCCGGGGCGTGCCTTGTGAAAGTTAGGACCCTTGATGGTCAGGCGGCGGTTTACCGCCCAGTTCGAAATATGAACGGAGAGCGTGTATGGTGGCCCAAAGGGCCTGCGCTAGAGCGCGATATTGATCATTACATCAATACCCGCATTGATGATGATCCGGATCTTTGGGTGCTGGAAATAGAAGACCGCAAAGGCCGGCATTTCCTCACCGAACCGATTGAAGAGGGTTAGCTGATACGCCGTTTAAGCCGTCCGCCCAATAAAATTGAGGCGGATAATAAGCCTGCCATCAGGCCATACCAAATACCGTTTACGCCAATATCGGTTTTAAGGGCGAGGATATAGGCGACCGGAAAGCCAATCGCCCAATAGCTAATTCCCGTCAAAACCATTGGCCATTGCACATCCTTAAGCCCGCGCAGCAATTGATTGGCCGCAACCTGAACGGAATCAAATAACATGAAGGCGGCGGCAATAGGTAGGAAGCCCAAAACGAGGGTAATGACTTGCGCGTTTTCAGCCTTATCTAAATCTAGATAAAGAGCGGTGATGGCTTCGGGTATCATGACGACAGGCGCGGCCATCAACATGATGGCAAAAATAGCCGCTATGAGTGTTACGCCTGCGCAGCGCTTTATGGCGGCTTGGTTCTTGGCCCCTTCTGCAAGGCCGATACGTACGGCGCCCGCCATGGATAGGCCCCAAGGCAACATGAAGGCAAGGGCGGCGACATTAAGCGCGATTTGATAGGCGGCTTGTTCCATAACGCCAATAACGCCCGCGATAATGACAGCGGAATTAAATAGCATACCTTCGAAGAATGTTGTCAGGCTAATAGGCCAACCCAGCGCAATGACCTCTTTGAAGCGCGGCCAATCGGATTTCCAAAAGTTTCTAAATATCTGAAAGCTATTGGCACGCTTATCCAGGCGAATATAGGCCGCGAATAAAAAGAACCCAAAGATATAGGAGAGCGAGGAGGCAATACCCGCGCCGACAAGCTCAAGACGGGGCGCGCCGAAATTACCAAAGATGAAGATATAATTCAGCCCGATATTGAGCGCGGTGACGATAGAGACCAAGATAAAGGGAATGATTGTCTTCTCAAGCGAGGCTAAGAAATTGCGCAGCGCCATTGTGCCCAGCGCAAAAGCGAGGCCAGGTCCGAGGACTAAAACATAATCACCCGCCTTTTGGGCCACAACAGGATCTTGCCCTAAAAATAAGGCGAGCGGCTCGGTAAATAGTAGCAACACAATAATCACTGGCGTCATTAAGAAGACAACCCATAGCGCCATGCGCACAGAGCGCCGCGCATCTTGGGTGCTGTTTTGATCTGCGCCGAGGGCCTGCGCAACTAAGGGCGCGACAGCATTAACAGGCCCTGAGCCCAACATCCAAAGCGCGAAATAAATAACGGTGCCAAGGGAGGCGGCGGCGACGTCTTCAGGGCTAATACGGCCAATCATGGCCGTATCAAAAAAGAAGACCAGAAACTGAATGAACTGCGCGCCTGCCATAGGGAGGCCAAGCCATAAGAGCGCGCGCATTTCGCCGCCCCAGCTCTCGGGCATCACCGCTTTTTGCGGGGCTGTATCTGTACTCATCTCTGACATGAGGGCCTGTTAGGCGCAAATAGAAACCGGGGAAAGAGAATTCGTAAATCCCAATTTCATCGATCATATTTTGCGGAACTTGAAACTTCAGCTGGAGGCTATAGGAATGGTGTCATGTCGCCAAACTCTCTTCCTATTCTTTATCATGTGCCGACCTCTTGCTCTGAGGCTTGCATCACCGCATTTAAATTATGCGGTATTTCTCATATCACTAAGACCGTTGATTATGCCACAAAAACAGTCGATGAAGGCGGCTCATTATTAGCGAAGAATCCTCTGGGTCAAGTCTCTACTTTAGAGCTCAGTGATGGCACAATCATAACAGAGAATGTGGCCATCCTGCTTTGGGCCAATGAAAATGATGTAAATGGGTTATCCATAAAACCGGATGATCCGCAATTTTATGAGCTTGTGAAATGGCTGAGCTTTTGCGCAAATGAATTACATAAACTTATTTTGTGGCCTCTTGTGCGTCCTGACATGCCTTTGGAGTATAAGGTATATTTAGAGCCATATATCACCAGACGGCTTGATATTTTAGAGACTGAATTATCATCCAGATCCTTTATTGTACCTAACCGTCTATCTGTCGCCGATGCGTATCTGGCGTGGTTTATTGGCTTTTTAAGCGGTCTTATGCTTGAGATGTTTCAAGGACGGGATAGGCTTAAAATATATGAAAACCATGTCAAAAGTCACGTGGCATAAAAGCATAATTACGCTTTGGGAGCATCACTCGCATAAGTTAGCGATAAAAAGACATCTTCGAGATCGGGTTCTTCAGTACGTAAGTCGCTAATGGAGAGCCCCGCGGCCTTGACCTGATTGAGCATGCCTGAAATCGAATCCGTCCCGCTGCGATATTGAATAGATAGCTGGCCTTCCGGCGTCACTTTGGCGTCTAGATGGGATAGCTCATTGGGAATATCGGTAATGGCGCGCGTCGGCGTAATTACAAGGGTGCGTTTATCCAGACGGGAGAGAAGCGAGCTCTTGCTCTCATTCGCCACGATTTCCCCGTGATGGATAATCGCGATTTGATTACATAGCGCTTCGGCTTCCTCTAAATAATGCGTTGTCAAAATCACAGTTGTGCCGCGTTTATGCAACTCTTGAACATATTCCCAAAGCTGGCGGCGAAGCTCGATATCAACGCCCGCTGTAGGTTCATCCAAAATCAAAACAGGTGGATTATGCACCAAAGCTTTGGCGATTAGGAGCCTGCGTTTCATGCCGCCTGAAAGCTGGCGGACATAGGCATCACGCTTATCGGATAAACCCAGCGCGGCGAGAATTTCATCACTGCGGCGCTCGGCTTTCGGCACGCCGTAATATCCCGCTTGGAGCTCTAAGGCTTGATGGGGTGTAAAGAACACATCCATTGTTATCTCTTGGGGGACAATCCCAATGCTGGAGCGGGCTTGCCGGGTTTGCCTTTCGATATCAAAGCCGCATATCTTTGCGCTGCCTGAGGATTTATTCACCAGACCAGCAAGGATATTAATCATCGTCGATTTCCCCGCCCCGTTCGGCCCTAAGAGACCAAAAATAGACCCGCGCGGGACAACTAAATCTACGCCTTTAAGCGCTGTCTTCGCCGCCGCTTTTTTGCTCTTGGCATAAGTCTTGGTCAGATCTGAAATTTCAATAGCAGGATGTTCACGCATGAGGTTGTGATACCGCCGAGCGATAGGATTACAAATAGAAAAATGGGAGGGTGTGTATCGGCGGCCTATTAGGATGTGGGTTCAACGGGTCGCTGCAAATGGCAAATGAGACGGTGCAATTTTGCCGCTAAAGCCACATGGACCGAGCTACTTAATCTGTCATGCTGTCCTTGAGCGGGCCTTCTTGGGGCATGCCTATAGCGTGGAAGCCGCCGTCGACGTGATGTGTCTCGCCTGTGCAGGATAGGCCTAGATCCGAGAGCAGATAAAGCGCGGCTCCGGCCACGCCCATGGGGTCTGTATTGTCTTGCATCGCGCTCGCGGCTTTGTTGAAGCGGAACATATGCCGGCCTGAGCCGATACCTGCCGCGGCGAGGGTTTTAATCGGGCCTGCCGAGATGGCATTGACACGGATTTGGCGCGGGCCGAGGTCGGCGGCCATATAACGCGTGCTGGCTTCAAGCGCGGCCTTGGCCACGCCCATAACATTGTAATTTGGCACAACGCGTTCCGAACCCAGATAGGTCAGGGTCACCATAGCGCCGCCGTCATTCATAATTTCGGCCGCGCGTCGGCCCGCATCGACAAAGCTATAGGCGGAAATATCAAGCGCGGACTTAAAGCCGTCCCGTGTTGTGTTCTCAATAAAGCTGCCAGCGAGTTGGTCTTTACCTGCAAACGCAATGGCGTGAACGAGGAAATCAATTGTGCCCCATTCTTCTTTTAAGCGGTGGAAGGTAGCTTCCATTTGCTGATCATTGGTGACATCGCAATCGCATAAAATAGGCTCAGCGTTGCGGCCTTTGGGCATGACGCTTTCGGCCAAGGGTTTGACGCGGCGTAATAATTTATCCCCTTGGTGTGTAAAGGCAAGCTCTGCGCCTTGGGCGGCGAGCTGGCGCGCAATCGCCCAAGCGATGGAGTTCTTATTCGCCACGCCCATGATGAGGCCGCGTTTGCCAGCCATCAATGTACCCGTTGGAAAAACTTGTTCTGCCATGATGCCGCCTTTTGGATTAATAATTTAGGAGGTTTTTGAAAAAATGACGCTACCATTGGTGCCGCCAAAGCCAAAGCTATTGGACATGATGGCGCTGAGCTCAGTTTCGACCATTGTCTGCGTAATATTCACTTTGGGAAGCTCAGGGTCCAGCTCGCTAATATTAATGGACGGGGCCACAAAGCCGCGGTCCATCATAATCAGGCTATAGATGGCTTCTTGGACGCCGGCTGCTCCCAGGCTATGACCTGTCAAACATTTTGTTGCCGAAATATAAGGGCCGTTCTCGCCGAAGACGCGGTGAATGGCGTTGGTTTCCGCGACGTCGCCAACGGGCGTCGAGGTTGCATGAGGATTGATATAATCCACACCGTCAACGCCGCGCGTTTTGGCGTCAGCGAGGGCCATGCGCATGGCGCGCTCTGCGCCTTCGCCGGACGGGGCAACCATATCATAGCCGTCCGATGTGGCGGCATAGCCCGTGATTTCAGCATAGATTTTCGCGCCGCGGGCTTTGGCATGCTCATAGTCTTCCAAGACTAACATGCCCGCTCCGCCCGCAATGACAAAGCCGTCGCGCGTGGGGTCAAAAGCGCGTGAGGCTGTTTTAGGACTATCATTATATTTGCTGCTCATTGCGCCCATAGCGTCAAAGAGAGAGCTCATCGCCCATTCAACTTCTTCGCCGCCGCCCGCAAACATAACATCTTGCTTGCCCCATTGGATTTGCTCGCAAGCAGCGCCGATACAGTGCAGCGATGTGGTACAGGCGGAGGTAATAGAATAATTCACGCCTTTAATTTTGAAATGGGTCGCAAGCGTCGCTGAGACTGTCGAGGACATGGCTTTGGGGACAGCGAAAGGCCCAATGCGTTTGGGTGAGGTGTTCTTACGCGTGATGTCGGCGGCGCGGACGATCTCAATGGCGCTTGGGCCGCCAGAGCCTGCGATAATCCCCGTGCGTTCATTTGAAACTTGCTCTTCTGAAAGGCCTGCATCATTGATAGCATCATGCATGGCTAGTGAAGACCATATGGCGGCGTCTGCCATAAAGCGTAAGCTGCGTTTGCCTATTGTTTCTTTAGCGCGTTCCGCTGTGTCAGCTGGGCGGCCTGAGATTTGGCTGCGAAACCCAAGTTCGGCCATTTTCGCATCTTTCGAAATTCCGCATTTTCCCGCCTTAAGACTAGCTGCGACTTCATCCTGATTATTACCAATACAGGAAATAATTCCAATTCCGGTGACAACAACACGGCGCATTACGCAACTCCCTCTATAGAATCTTCAGGTACAAATAAACCGACTTTCAAATCTTTAGCCGTATAGATGAGCTCATCATCAGCGAATACTTTGCCATCAGCAATGCCAAGAACCAAGCTGCGGCGAATGACGCGCTTTAGATCAATCTCGTAACGTACTTCTTTGATATCCTGCGTGACTTGTCCTTTAAATTTGACTTCGCCGACACCTAAGGCACGACCGCGCCCCGGAGAACCAGACCAACCCAGCCAAAAGCCAACTAATTGCCACATGGCGTCCAAGCCGAGACATCCTGGCATCACAGGGTCACCTTTGAAATGACATTCAAAAAACCAAAGGTCAGAATTGACATCAAGTTGTGCTATGATTTTTCCTTTACTATTTTCTCCGCCATTATCGTCTATATGCAATATGCGATCTAACATTAACATAGGCGGGAGTGGCAGCTTGGCATTTCCCGGTCCAAACAGGCTTTTTTCGCCGCTGACGATCAGATCGTCATAGTCGTAGGAAGATTGAATTTTTTTCATTCTATTTGGACCTAAAGTTCACTAAAGGCTCTTGATAAAGCAAGAGTTTGTAAACTCAAGCCGTATGTCGTTAAATTAATTGGATTTTGGCGCGGTCGTAACAACGTAATTTTCAAGGGCCGTTATGGCAATAGGCCAGCCTGGGCGAACCGCTAAAGCTTGTTTTAAATCCTTATAGGCTTCTTTGAATTTTCCTAATCGGTTATAGACGATAGAGCGGTTATATAAAGCTTCAGGCAATTTCGTGGTTTCAAGCTCAATAGATTTGTTAAGCGCTGTTAAAGCCTCGTCAAAATTTCCGACTTGGATTAAGCTGGCGCCATAATTAATGTAAATTTCGGCCATGGCGGGACGGATTTTCAAGGCTTTTTCAAAGTGATATTGCGCGTTCTTATTATCTTTACGGCGCATATATAAGACTCCGACATTAACATGGGTCGCAGCGGTGTCTTTTAGGCTAATATCATGCTTGGCCAAAGCCTCTTCACAGGTTCGAATTGCCGACTGACTCCCTTTATCTCCAAGCTTGGCGGATTTATAACATTGCTCCGCTGGGCCGGACCCCAGAACCAGAATTTGAGCGGTTGCAGAGGCTGCAAGACTAAGCCAAAAAGAAGTGATGATAGTGAGTTTGAGCGTTAAAGACATAGCCTTCTATATCATAAATCCTGCATTTATACCATTGTTAAGAACATTACGCTTATTGTCGGCGTTTAGGGCCATTTCACGACAGGGGGCATTGAGCTCAGAATTGTCTTTATATTTCCGCCGGTTTTCAGGCCAAATGTCGTACCTCTATCCCAAAGCAAATTAAATTCAACGTAACGGCCCCGCGTAATTAGCTGTTCTTCGCGGTCTGCCTGTGTCCAAGGTTCATGCATACGCCGCCGTACAATCGCGGCATAGGTTTTTAGAAAATGGCGTCCGACATCTTGGGTAAAGGCAAAGTCAGCTTCCCAATTCCCGCTATTAAAGCGGTCAAAAAATATGCCGCCCACGCCGCGCGGCTCGTCGCGATGATGGAGGTGAAAATATTCATCGCACCAATTTTTGAACTTCGGGTAATCCGCCACTGCGTGGGCGTCGCAGGCCGCTTTCATGCCTTTATGAAAAGCCATGGCATCGGGCGAGCTTTGAATACGGTCTTTGAGTTGGGTTGGAGTGAGGTCCGCCCCGCCGCCAAACCAGTCTTGCGTCGTCACGATATACCGCGTGTTCATATGGACTGAGGGGACGTGGGGGTTATGATGATGGGCAATCAGGGAGACGCCCGCCGCCCAGAAGCGCGGGTCATCTTTTGCGCCGGGGGTTTTCTCGCGCATCTCGCCTTCAAACTCACCTTTTACAACAGAGATATGAACGCCGCATTTCTCAAACAGCCGCCCGCGAAGCATCCCGCCCGTACCGCCGCCGCCGTTTTTGGCCTTGCGCAGCCAGTCTTCATATTCGAATTTGCCTGGGTTTTCCGGGAACAAGTTATCAGGGGCTTCGCGTTCCAAAGCTTCAAACTCGGCGCAGATTTCATCGCGTAAGGATTTAAACCAAGCTGCGGCTTTTGTTTTTTTGTTGTCAAACATAATGGAGGTTCTAAGGCAATCCATCTATTTGCCGCAAGGCTTCATAGGCTGCAATTGCGACGGATGTGGCAAGGTTAAAGCTGCGCGCGCCGGGCGTAATGGGAATTATGACGCGTGCATCGGCCGCCGCGTGAACGTCCTCTGGTGCTCCCGCGCTTTCGCGGCCAAAAATTAAACGATCATCAGAGCGAAACTTAAACTCAGAGATGGGGGTCGCGCCTTGGGTTGTGAATAAGATAAGCCGCCCTGATTCGGATTTTTTTTGGTAGCTCTCCCAGCTTATATGACGGGTCAGGGTTTCTGGCGCGCCGTAATCCATGGCCGTGCGGCGTAAGGCTTTTGCGGTTAACGGAAAACCGCAAGGCTCAATCACCTCCAGCGGGATAGCCAAGCAGGCACTCGAGCGCATAACAGCGCCTAAGTTCCCGGCCATATCTGGCTGAAAAAGAATGATTTTCATAGCAATCTCGATTATTTTGGCGGGTTTATGGGAGACGTCTTTAACGTCGCATTGCGGCGTTCTGCCGCGAATAAACGGTGGAAATCTTTAACACATATATATAGAACCGCCAGCAGGAAGACTAAGACTTTTATAAGGGTAGGGCTGACTATGTCCGAAACACTGCATCAAGATGCACATGGCGATAGTGTCGATGAGGGTAAACGTGATTTTATTTACATCGCGACTGGGGCGGCTGCCGCTGCTGGCGTGGCGTCATTGGCTTGGCCATTAGTGGCACAAATGGGCAAGGCGGCAGATACATTAGCTGCGGGCTCTGTCGAAATTGACGTCTCTAAGATTGCCGAAGGGCAACAGCTCAAAGTTCTATGGCGTGGTAAGCCCGTTTTTGTTCGTCACCGGACTGCAAAAGAGATTTCTGTCGCTGAAAATACAGATGCTTCTGATTGCCCAGACCCGCAAATGGATAGTGAACGTCTTATTCCAGATACAGCAGGGAAACTACGTCCAGAATTTCTGGTGATGATTGGCGTTTGTACGCATTTTGGTTGTATTCCAGTTGGCGAAGCAGGCGATTTTGACGGGTGGTATTGCCCATGTCACGGATCGCATTACGATACATCAGGCCGTATTCGCAAAGGCCCAGCACCTAAGAATATGGAAATTCCAGATTATAGATATATCTCTGAAAACGTGATTAAGGTCGGCTAGTTATGTCAGGACACCCTTCAACTTACGAACCTAAATACGCCGCAACGAAATGGCTGGACCAGCGTTTGCCTATCGTCCGTATGGGCGCGGATTTTATGACGTATCCGTCACCACGTAATCTTAATTATTGGTACACATTTGGCGGCATCTTGACGATGTGTCTCGCCTCTCAAATTATCACAGGCATTATCCTTGCGATGCATTATGTGCCCCATGTCGATATGGCCTTTGATTCTGTGCAACGTATTCGCCGCGATGTCCCATTTGGGTGGCTGATCCAGCCTATGCACGCTGTTGGTGCCTCGATGTTCTTCTTTGCCGTCTATGTGCATATGTTCCGCGGGCTCTATTATGGCTCTTATAAAGCGCCGCGAGAGGTTCTTTGGATAATTGGCTGTCTCATCTATCTCGTTATGATGGCTACAGGCTTTTTAGGCTACACCCTACCGTGGGGACAAATGTCCTTCTGGGGCGCAACTGTGATTACGGGCTTCTTTGGAGCCGTTCCAGTTGTGGGCGAAAGCTTACAGCAATGGCTGCTCGGCGGATATGCGGTTGATAACGCGACGCTGAATCGCTTTTTCGCATTACATTACCTATTGCCTTTCGTGATTGCCGCGCTTGTCGGGGTTCACCTCTGGGCTTTGCATCATGTGGGTCAGAACAATCCGATTGGGATTACTGAAAAAACGAAGAAAGATACGCTAAGCTTCCATCCTTATTATACCATCAAAGATGGTTTCGCGATGGCGCTCTTTATGATGATCTTTGCGTTCTTCGTCTTTTATCAGCCTGACGCGCTTGGACATGCTGATAACTATATTCAAGCTGACGCGCTTAAAACGCCGCCCCACATTGTCCCAGAATGGTACTTCTTGCCGTTCTACGCGATTTTGCGGGCTGTCCCGGATAAGCTCGCAGGTATTCTTTTAATGCTTGGCGCGATTGTGGTTCTTTTTGTTCTACCGTGGCTAGACACCTCAAAAGTGCGCTCCAACCGTTTCCGTCCTGTCGCGCGTAAGTTCTTTTGGATATTTGTTTTCTTCTGCTTCATACTCGGATGGTGCGGCGCTGAAACACCAGATGACATGGTTTTTACCGTTGGTGAACGTATGGTGGATGGCGAGTTAAAACCTATAGGCTTAAACTTCACATGGCTTTCGCGGATAGCGACCTTCTATTACTTTGCTTACTTCTTAGCGATTCTTCCGATCTTGGGACTTGTTGAAAAACCTGTCGCTCGCCCAGACTCAATTACCAAAGCCGTCTTGGGTGATCACGCCCATAGCCCTGCTGAATAGGAGGACAATATGGCATTGACTAAAAAATCAGCATTTCTAGCAGGCACAGCAACACTTATAGCCGCTGTATCCACCTTGGCTTTCGCGGCTGGGGGCGGAACGGGCGATTATAAAATGGAGCATAAGCACTGGCACTTTAACGGAGCCTTTGGCACTTATGACCATAAGGCAACACAGCGCGGCTACCAAGTTTACCGTGAGGTTTGTGCGGCTTGCCATCAGCTTGAGCATTTATCCTTTCGTCATCTGGGGGATAAAGGCGCGCCGTTTTATGATAAAAATTATCCAAACCCGAACGATAATCCATATGTGAAAAACTTCGCGGCGGATTGGACCATTGAAGATATTGACAGTGAAACCGGTGACATCATAGATCGCCCTGGCGTGCCGGCTGATAATTTCCCGCCAATTTACCCTAATGACGCGGCGGCGCAGGCCAGTAATGGCGGCGCGCTTCCTCCAGACCTTTCTGTGATGGTCGCGGCGCGCGGCGGCGGCGCAGATTATGTCTATAATCTTCTTATTGCTTATGAAGCGCCCAAGCCGGATGACGTGGAGCTAACGCCAGGTCTTCACTATAACCCGGTTATGGACGGGGGTAAAATTTCGATGGCCGCCCCGCTCTCTGATGAGCTCGTTGAATATGCAGATGGGACGCCCGCGACTGTGAGGCAAATGGCTGCCGATGTGACAGAGTTTCTGGCATGGTCAGCGGACCCTAAGATGGAGCAACGTAAAGGCGCTGGCCTGATGACGATGATTTATTTGGCGATACTCTCGATCTTACTTTGGTTCTCTTATAAGCGCGTTTGGAAAGACGTGGATCACTAGGATCATTAATTTTGCTGTCAGCAAAATGTGTAATTCACAATAAATTTAAAACCGCCTACTTTCAGTCAGGCGGTTTTTTTGTAACAGTGAGTCGTTCACGAACGCGTAAATGAAAAGCAGAAATGATATGACAGAATGGGTATTAGGCATAATTGGCGGCTCAGGCCTTTACGACATTGAAGGTCTTGAAAACCCACAGTGGATTTCTATTGAGACGCCCTGGGGCATGCCGTCGGATGATATTCTCTTTGCTGAGTTAGACGGGATTAAGCTACGCTTTTTGCCTCGTCATGGCCGCGGGCATCCACTCACTCCCTCTGACGTGAATTACCGGGCTAATGTTGACGCGATGAAACGCGCGGGCTGTACTGATATTTTATCTCTCTCTGCAGTAGGGTCATTGAAAGAACAATATCCGCCCGGCGATTTTGTTGTCATCGATCAATTTATCGACCGGACTTTTAAGCGCGAGAAAAGCTTTTTTGGTAAAGGTATGGTCGCCCATGTATCTGTTGCCGATCCCGTCTGTGAACGTCTGGCTGGTTTTGCTGCCAAAGCCGCTAAAGCGGCGGGCGCCAAGGTGCATAAAGGGGGGACCTATCTGGCGATGGAAGGTCCGCAATTTTCGACAAAGGCGGAGAGCCATATGTACCGCGCATGGGGATGTGACGTTATCGGCATGACCAATATGCCCGAAGCCAAACTTGCGCGCGAAGCCGAGCTGCCTTATGCGACGGTCGCCATGGTGACGGATTATGACTGTTGGCATGAAGGCCACGGCAATGTCGATGTTGCTGCCGTAATCGCGGTGCTTATGGAAAATGCGAATAAGGCTAGCAATACTGTCAAAGAAATAATTAAAATTCTAAAGTCCGAAGGCGCGCGCAAGAACGGAGCTCAGGGGATTGAAACCAATCTCGATGTGGCGATGATAACTGCGCCCGAAAAACGTGACCCGAAATATCTAGCGAAGCTCGACGCTGTCGCAGGGCGGGTATTAAATAGCTAGCGGGTCAACCCTAATAAAGCTTATGCGCGCCCCATAATTTGCGCATAGGGGCCCAGCCTTTCATTCCGTCATCTGACTGAATGAGGCACCATTGAGTGTCATTACATTCCATGAGGTTTAGCAGAGCATTTTCGGCAAGGCTGGCTTTGACGCGTGATGTATCGCGCGGTTTGGCGCGCAACATCGCCTCATTGACAACGATAACGCGGCGCTCACCCGAGAGGGCGGGTTTGTGTACCCAGCTTTCATCCCCTTCAACATCGCGTACTTTGCGCCACATATCGGTTTCTGCGACAACGACCAAGGGTAGGCCTTTGCGCCGATATTGCCATAAAATAGGATGCTCTAAGGAAGGCCCGGTTCGCCCATTAACTTTTCCGACCTTCAGCGTCACATAACGCGGCACTGGAAATCCAGAGGGCGTTTTTATGGCTGAGACACGGTACAGGTTTTTGAGCTGGGGAACCTCTTCGACAACCCGACGTACATTATCCTGATTTTGTGCAGCGGAGTTATCCTGAGCTTGCGTAGTGGAGTTAAATCCGAGGGCGAGTGTAAGCGCTGCGCATATGATTTTTAGGTTTCCCATAGGACATCTTTTGCGCTCAATGCCTAAATCAAAGGTAAATTTTTGTGTAAAAATCACGCCTTTTGGGTTGCTTCATTCCCATAAAAAGCGTGTATTACAGTTATGACAAAGCAGAGAATTGCAAATCCGCGGGTAATCGTCACTCGCAGACTGCCAGAAATCATTGAAGCGCGAATGGACGAGCTTTTTCAAACCACGCTTCGTAAAGATGACATGCCAATGAGCCAATCAGAGCTCCTAGTGGCGGTAAAAAATTGTGACGTCTTGGTGCCTACTGTCACGGATAACATCGATGCCGATATCATTAACGCGGCCACAAGCCTAAAATTGATTGCCAGCTTTGGCGCAGGTACAGACCATATTGATGTCGCCGCCGCGCACCGCCGGGGTATTATGGTGACAAATACGCCCAGCGTTTTAACAGAAGATACGGCGGATTTAACCATGGCGTTGATCCTGGCCGTTCCGCGCCGCTTAGTCGAAGGTGATCAAAGAACCCGCGCCGGAAATTTTAAAGGTTGGAGCCCGACATTTATGCTAGGCCATCGGATCCGTGGTAAAAAACTGGGTATAATTGGGATGGGCCGTATAGGGCAGGCGGTGGCGCGCCGCGCTCATGCTTTTGGACTTGACGTGCATTATCATAATCGCCGCAGGGCGCCTGTCGCGATCGAAGAAGCGTTAGACGCCACTTATTGGCCAGAGCTTGACGCTATGTTTACGGCGGTAGATATTCTCTCAATTAATTGTCCCAGCACGTCGGCAACACATCACATGATTAATGCGGCTCGGCTCAAGCTCATGTCTAAAAATAGCTATATTGTGAACACCTCCCGCGGGGATGTTATAGATGAAGCGGCGCTCGCCAACGCGTTATCGAAAGGTTTGTTAGGCGGGGCTGGATTGGATGTTTATGAGAACGAACCCCAAGTGCATCCTGATTTACTAGGCCTGCCCAATGTCATCCTTGCGCCCCATATCGGATCGGCCACATTTGAAAGCCGCCGTGAAATGGGTGAAAAGGTTTTGATTAATATTCGATCATTGGTTGACGGCCATGCTTATCCAGATCGTGTATTGCCCCCGGGGAGTACAATTTCGAAAGCGTCCTAATAGGAGAGAGTTATGCTACGCAAAATAGTCCTAAGTTCAATTGTCTTGGCTTTAACGGCGTGTAACGCAGATAGCCGCGCCGAAGCTCAAAGCAAATCTGCCGCAAATAGCGATAAGGCGCCGGCCCAAACTCAAACGGTCAAAAAAGATATAACCACCGAGGCACTGGGGGATAAAATGTATATGCTTTTGGGGCCGGGCGGAAATATTGGCGTTTCAGTCGGCGATGATGGCGTCTTCATTATAGATGATAAATTTGCCCGTTTTGCTGATCAGATTATTAGCGAAATTAAAGGGGTAACGGATCAACCTATTCGCTATGTTGTAAACACACATTATCATGGGGACCATTCGGGGGCGAATGCTCAGATGAAAGAGGTTGGGGCCACGATTATGGCTCATGACAATGTTCGTAAACGTATGGGGCTTACCTTTGAAAATACAGCCTTTGGCCGCACGGTGAAGGCCACTGACCCTTCGCTCTGGCCCACGCTGACCTTTTCGCAGACCGCCACGCTTCATTTTAACGGACAAACCGTGACGATCATCCACACGCCCTCTGCCCATACAGATGGTGACAGTATTATTTATTTCAAAGAAGCCAATGTTCTGCATATGGGCGATAACTTCTTTAACGGCATGTTCCCCTATATCGATATAGACGGGGGTGGCAGTTTACAGGGCATGATTGACTCTCATCAAATAGGCTTGTCTATGATTGACGATGAGACGAAGATTATTCCGGGTCATGGCCCTTTAGCAAAAAAAGCGGATTTAGAAAAAACGCAACAGCTATTGAAAGATATTCAAAATCGTGTAAAGACTGAGATATCGAAGGGCGCATCCCTCGAAGAAATATTGAAAAAGGATCTTTTAAAGGACCTTAGTAGCTATGAAGCATTTATAAATGCAGAAAATATGACGAAATTTGCTCACAGGTCTTTGACACAATGACATGATTTGGAGCGCAAAATATCGGGCGTAAAGTTGACCAGACCCTCCCCCAATTGGGTCCCGACTTTATAATCGATACGCCCTCTTCCGGGAAACCGGAGGAGGGTATTTTTTTGGGCGCGCCTATTTACGCGTTTGAGGCAGCGTCGGCTTTTGGGGTCCACTGCCCAAGACTGGCCAGACCGTTCATTTTGGCCCGGTGATTAAAGGCGGCTTGTGCCGCGTCATAATTTTCCGCTTTACCTTTCCAAG
>CAYXEB010000046.1:6520-16974 GCA_964463835.1 uncultured Hellea sp. | reverse complement strand
TTTTGATTTGCGTGGAGAGACCATAGAAATCTTTGCGCGTATTAATCGCCATAATAACTTCTTCGGTCGCGCAATTGCCTGCGCGTTCTCCGATGCCGTTAAGCGCGCATTCGACTTGGCGTGCCCCGCCCCGTACCGCCGCCAAAGAATTGGCCACAGCAAGACCAAGGTCATCATGACAATGGGCGGAGAAAACCGCTTTATCTGCGCCTGCGACCTCGGTGGTAAGGAAATGAAATAGGTCCTGAATTTCTTCGGGCGTTGTATAGCCAACGGTGTCGGGAATATTAATCGTCGTCGCGCCCGCTTTGATCGCCGCTTCGACAACGCGTTTCAGGTAATCCCGCTCGGTGCGGATGGCGTCTTCGGCGGAAAACTCGACATCATCCGTATATTGACGGCAAAGCTCCACGCCTTCGATGGCGCGGCGAACAATATCGTCTTTGGACATTTTGAGTTTAAATTCGCGGTGGAGCGGTGAGGTGGCGATAAAGGTATGAATGCGGCCTGATTTGGCAGGTTTAATCGCCTCGCCGCTGGCACGGATATCGCCCTCATTACAGCGCGCGAGTGAACAGACGGTGCTGTTTTTTACGGTTTCAGCAATGGTTTTAATCGCGTCGAAATCGCCAGGAGAGGCGGCGGCAAAGCCCGCCTCAATGATATCAACACCCAGTCCTTCCAAGGCTTCGGCCATAGCGAGCTTTTGCCCTGAGGTCATAGAAAAGCCTGGCGCTTGCTCGCCGTCGCGTAAAGTGGTGTCGAATATTTTTACATGGTTTGTCATTTTAATCTCGAAAATCTAAGTCAGTTTTCGATGTGCACCTAAGCATGTTCGGCATGTTTGCGGCGGCCGACTTTTTCGGCACTGACCACATTATAAAGCCGTTCTAATTGCTTACATAGCGTATCCAGATCGCTCGGCCCGCCTGTGTCCTCAATATGGACAAGGAGGTCAAAATCGCCATCCACGCGCTGCGTACAATGCACATCACGGTAGTCATATCCACGGCGCTCGATCGTGCCGAGCGCCCTGATAAGCGTGCCGCTCACATCATGGAGAACGATTTTAAGCTTGCCCTGTACGCCCGAAGGCTCAAATGTTTTATCACGTTGTAATTCAGTCATGATTTACCTTTCTGAACAAACCAGAGAACAGCGATCCTGTTTCTTGAATAGAAATGCGTATTTTATTCGAAATAATTTTGTTTAGAGTCCAAATGACAATAAAGCTTACGATTGCGAGGGCCGCCAAAAGTATAAATGGCACTATAAAAACAATAATGCTGTTTTTGAAATATGCATATATAGTACTCACAACTAAAATAAAGAATATGCCATTAGCTCCAGCCAATAAGTAAATAAATGGGTTATGTGTGGCATCGAAAATCTTCAAAAACTCTTGTTTTTGTTCTTCGCTCACAGGTGTATCTGGCCTAAACCATGGTATATCTGTCCACCATGAACTCCAGACCATCCCTACCTCTCCATCATGTCGGCGTTACTGCGTCCCGGGGGGACAAGCGGCCAGACATTTTCATTAGGGTCGATTTTGACGTGCATGAGGATAGGACCTTTGGCGGCGAGAAGGCGGTCAATGCCGGCCTCGACTTCATCGACAGTGCTGACTGTAAAGCCTTCGATTTGGAAGGCTTTGGCAAGTACCGCGAAATCCGGATTATCGTCCAAATTAATTTCCGAATAATTCTTCTCGAAAAAGACTTGCTGCCATTGACGCACCATGCCGAGTACGGAGTTATCCAGCAGGACAATTTTGAGCGGAATATCGTAACGGTTCAGTGTCGCCAGTTCTTGAACATTCATCATGATAGATCCGTCGCCCGAGACTGTAATCACGGTGCGTTCGGGCGCGCCAAGTTTTGCGCCTAGACCTGCGGGCAGTCCAAACCCCATTGTGCCAAGGCCGCCTGATGTAATGTGATCTTTTGGTTCATCAAAATAACAATGCTGGGCCACCCACATTTGATGTTGTCCGACATCGCAAGTGATAATGGCGCTCTCTGGCGCGCGGCGGGAAAGATCATGCAAAAGTTTAGGCGCATATATTCCAGGTGAGGCATTGGCTTGCGCCGTCTCATAATCCCATTCATATTCTGCGCGGCGGCCATAGCAAAGCTCGCGCCAGTCATCGATGTCTGGGGCTTTGCTGCCATCAAAGGGATCAAGCGCGGCGAGGTTCTTTTTGAGACTCCCATCAAGCCCGACATTGACGCGGCGTAATTTACCAAGCTCGGCAATATCAATATCCATATGGATGACTTTGGCGTTAGGGGCGAATGTATCAAGCTTACCTGTGGCGCGGTCATCAAAACGCGCGCCAGCGACGATTAAGAGGTCACATTCTTGCACAGCATAATTGGCCGCTTTCAGCCCATGCATCCCAAGCATCCCTAAATATTGCGGATGGTCAGAAGGTAGTGAGCCTAAGCCTTTGAGCGTCGAGACCACGGGAATATCTGTGCGCTCGACGAGGCTGCGTAATTCAGCAACACCGTTACCTTGGGCAATACCGCCGCCAATATAAAAGAGCGGTTTTTTGGCCTCGCGGATAAGTTGTTCTGCTACCGCTATATCTTTGGCTTGTCCCATTTCAGGCTTTTGTTTGGGATAGGGCCGCCACTTATGACGGTCTGTTGTGACGGCATTGGCTACATCTTTGGGAAAGTCGATTAAGACGGGACCGGGTCGGCCTTCTGCGGCGATGAAATAGGCTTCGGCGACCATGCCGGGAATATCGGCGGGGTCTCGGGCAATATAGCTATGCTTGACCACAGGCAGGGTCATGCCGAAAATATCAACTTCTTGGAAGGCGTCTGTTCCCATGAGGTCTGTTGGGACTTGGCCTGTTATGAAAACAACAGGGACTGAGTCCAGATAGGCATCTGCAATGGCTGTAATGAAGTTGGTCGCGCCAGGGCCAGAGGTGGCCAGAGCGGTCCCCACTTTACCTGTCGCACGGGCATAGCCAATGGCGGCCATGCCGCAGCCCTGCTCATGACGGCAGAGAATATGGGTAAGCTCTTTAATACGCGGCAAGACATCATAGACAGGCATAATGGCTCCGCCGGGATAACCAAAGATTGTGTCCACACCTTGCGCCGCAATCGATTCCAGCAAAAGCTGTGAGCCCGATTTAGGTTCACGGTCCTCGATGACTTCTGTTTCTTGTCGATCAAATGTTTTTGCTGTGGTCATTTTGTTTTCCTGTCATGCCCCCGCAGCTAAGCTGCGTGAGTGTGCACTTTGCTTTCAGCAAATTGCACGCATTAATTTACATCCTTATCGATGATTTTATTGGCTGCAATCCACGGCATCATCTCACGGAGACGTCCGCCGATTTGCTCGATTTCATGCGCGGCCATATTGCGGCGACGCGCTGTCATGCTTGGATAGCCCAGCGCGCCTTCTTGGATGAAGGATTTTGCGTAATCACCATTTTGGATGTTCTTAAGCGCTGTACGCATGGCTTCGCGGGAGCTGTCATTAACAACCGCTTCGCCCGTCACATATTCCCCATATTCCGCATTATTCGAGATTGAATAATTCATATTCGCGATGCCGCCCTCATAGATTAAGTCAACGATAAGCTTGGTTTCGTGAAGACATTCGAAATAGGCAAGCTCTGGCGGATAGCCCGCTTCAGTGAGAGTTTCAAACCCCATTTTGATAAGCTCTACAATGCCGCCGCACAGCACAGCTTGTTCCCCAAAGAGATCAGTTTCTGTTTCATCTTTAAAGGTTGTGTGGATAATCGCTGTACGTCCGCCGCCAATGGCAGAGGCGTAGGATTTGGCGAGCTCTAACGCAAAGCCGCTATTGGCGTCTTGCGCGACAGCAATCAAATCAGGAATACCGCGTCCATTGATAAATTCATTACGAACTGTGTGGCCCGGCGCTTTGGGCGCAACCATAATAACGTCAAGATCGCGGCGCGGGGCCACTTGGCCGTAATGAATGGCAAAGCCATGACCAAAGGCCAGAGCCGCGCCGTCTTTAATATTAGGTTCAATATCTTCGCGGTAAATCTTCGCTTGAAGTTCATCTGGCGTTAGAACCATAACAACATCTGCGCCTTTAACGGCGTCGGCTGTGGCTTTGGATTCAAGACCGTCTGCTTTGACTTTCTTATTGGTCGAGCTGTCAGGGCGCAGGCCGACAACAACGTCAACGCTGCTATCTTTGAGGTTTAGCGCATGGGCGCGGCCTTGTGAGCCATAGCCTAAAACGGCGACTTTCTTTTTCTTGATGATCGAGAGATCGCAGTCTTTATCGTAATAGATATTGAGAGATGACATGGGGTATTTCCTTAGGTGTCTAAATAATTATCGAATGGGAATGAGGTGACAGCGCCTTTAGAGGCACTGCCGACTAATTTTGCAAATTTGGCATAAGCGCCGTTTGGATATTTAGGTTTGGGCGGGGTCCAACCTTTCGCTCTCGCTTTCAGGTCGGCGTCAACATTAATGGTGCGGGCTTCCACATCGATGGTGACTTTATCACCGTCTTGCACAAAAGCCAGCGGGCCACCATGGGCGGCTTCTGGCGCAACATGACCAATCACAAAGCCATAAGAGGCGCCAGAAAAACGGCCATCCGTAATCAGCGCAATATGGTCTGCCAAATCTTGACCGACAAGCGCCGCTGTCACGCCGAGCATTTCACGCATACCGGGGCCGCCGCAAGGGCCTTCATTACGGATGATGACAACATCACCTTTTTTAATACCGTTATTTTGAACAACTTCGAAACAGTCTTCTTCGGATTCAAAGACCCGCGCTTTACCTTCAAAGAAAAGCGCGCCGTGACCGGCCAGTTTAACAACGCAGCCTTCGGGGGCGAGGTCGCCATATAGAATGCCGTAGCCGCCGCGTGATTTCACAGGGTCATCAAATTTGCGGACAACATCTTGGCCTTCTGTTTCAACCGAGTTTAAAATCTCATTAAAGAGCGAGCGTCCTGTGACAGTTGGGCTATCATCAATACGGCCATCATCAATGAGGCGCTTTCCGATAAGGCCAGAGCCGCCAGCGGCGTAAAGATCATAAGCCATATATTTTCCGCCGGGCTTAAGATCGCCAATAACAGGTGTTGTACGGGAAATATCATCAAAGGCGTCAATATCAAAGCCTTCAACTTCGGCCTCAGTGGCTATCGCCAATAAATGTAAAATCGCATTGGTGGAGGCCGCTGTTGCCGATAAAGCAATTGCGGCGTTCATGAGTGATTTCTTCGTGATGATGTCACGCGGCAAGCGGTTTTCTTTGACGCATTCGACAACTAATTGTCCGGCTTCAAACCCAGCCTTGTTTTTATCTTCATGGACAGCGGGAATGTCATTGGCGCCCATGGGGGAGAGGCCTAAAAAGGTCATCGCCATCGCCATAGAATTGGCCGTGAATTGACCCCCACAAGCCCCCGCGCCGGGGCAGGCGGCTTTTTCGATGTCTTTAAGTTCTTCATCGTCAATGATGCCTGCCGCGCAAGCGCCAACAGCTTCAAAAACGTCTTGCACGGAGAGGTCTTTACCTTTGTGATTGCCGGGCATGATAGAACCGCCATAAAGCACAACGCCCGGAATATTCATCCGTGCAAGCGCCATCCCCGCCGCTGGAATGGTCTTATCACAGGCTACCAATATGATGACACCGTCAAGAGAATGGCCTTTGACAGCAAGCTCAACGGAGTCGGTAATAACCTCGCGGGACATAAGGCTCGCGCGCATGCCTTCACTGCCCATAGTAATACCGTCATTCACGGCAATGGAATTGAAATCGACGGGTGTACCGCCAGCAGCGCGGATGCCCGCGCGGACTGGGACAGCTAATTTATCAAGGTCCATATTACACGGGCCCATATTGGTCCATGTATTAAACACAGCGATGATGGGGCCGTCAAAATTATCATCATCCATACCCGTCGCGCGCAACATCGCGCGGGCCGCCGCGCGACTTGGACCTTTGACTATGGCATCAGAACGTTTGCTCATATTGTTGTTCTCTCTTTTCGCCTTAAAGTCATAAAAAAACCCGCTCATCTCGGAGCGGGTGACTTAAGGCTTTTTGTTTAACCTATATCCCGCTCATGGCTCCGCTAATCAGTAGCACCACCACTGACACCAGAAGGACCACAACAATAGGAGTAATAGACGGCACAGCGCGGCCAGCCACTTTCACTTTTACGTCTTGATCTTTGTGATACGGGTTCATGCTTATCCTTTAACGTGAGAATTTAGTTATTGTAAATGAAAAAGAATCTCAAGGTAAAAATTTGCCTTCAAGCGGAAAATTGCCTTATTTCAAGGTAAATTATTTTGCCTAATTCCTAAATTTGAGAAAATCCAACTTCTAAATCATCTTTTAAGTCTTTGCTATCCTCTAACCCGACTGAAATACGAATTAGTGTCTCTTTTATGCCTGCAATATCCCGGGCTTCAGGCTCCATCCCTCGGTGTGTCATGGTGGCAGGATGACAAATCAGGCTCTCAACACCGCCAAGACTTTCGGCGAGTTGAAAGAGCGACACCGACTCTAAAACCGCTTTGGCCGCCTCGTGGCCGCCTTTGATTTCAAAGGAGAGCATCGCGCCGGGGCCGCTTTGTTGTGTCTTCATCAACTTATAACCTGTGTCAGAGCGCAGGCCTGGATAATAGACATGATCTACGGCCTTATGTTTTTTGAGAAACTTGGCAAGGGTGAGGGCGTTGCTTTCGGCCATATCCATACGCGCATGGAGCGTGCGCATTCCGCGCAGCGTCATGAACGCATCAAAAGGCGCGCCTGTAACCCCCGTACAATTGGCCCACCACCCTAGCTCTTCAACGTGATCTGCCGTTTTGGCGACAATGCAGCCGCCGACAACATCGCTATGGCCGTTAAGATATTTCGTGGTAGAATGAAGCACGAAGTCTGCGCCCAGCGCCAAAGGTGTTTGGCGCGCGGGGGAGAGAAATGTGTTATCAACAACCACTAAGGCCCCGACATTATGGGCGGCTTTGCAAATTGCTCTAATATCCACCAATCGCATCAGGGGGTTGGACGGCGTTTCGATTAAGATCAAAGCTGGGTTTTGCGCAAGCGCGTCTTCCAAAGCTTTTCCATTTGATTGGTCCACAAAAAGCGTGCGAAAGCGGCCTTGTTTCATGCGGTGAGTTAAAAGACGGTGCGTGCCGCCATAACAATCATGAGGCGCAATGATAAGTTCCTCCGAAGTCAGAAGGTTGGTCACCAAATCAATCGCCGCCATGCCAGAGGCCGTCACAACACCGCCCGCGCCGCCTTCAAGATCAGCGACAGCCTTACCCAACGCGTCACGATTGGGATTCCCGCTGCGCCCATAGTCATATTGGCCCATTTCTTCAAAGCCATGAAAACCATAGGTCGAAGACAGATAAAGCGGCGGGCTCACGGCTTTATAATTTTTATCCGTGCCAATATCGGCTTGAACGATTTTCGTGCGTTTATGTGTCATTATTAGCCTTTATAATTTCAGCTGGGTCGAATGTCATAAGTTCCCACAAAATTCAGCTAATCTCGGGCTCATGGCGTCATATTCTTTTAAGAAGGCATCATGGCCGAAAAGCGAGGTGAAGGTAAAGAGCTCACTTGGGCCGCCGAGACGGTCGCGGAGCTCGCGCATATCGGTGAGCGGGGCAAGTTGATCTGAAATCGCGCTCATAAGTAATGTCGGCGTTGTAATCGCTTCGGGTTCGACGCGGTGCAGATCAATGGATTCCGAGAGCGCGAGAAACCGCTCCGCGTCCATGAGTTCTGCAAAAGCATCCCCGCGCGAACCGAGATAATCACAAATATCAAATTGCGAAGGGGAGGTCGCGGTTTCCTTAAGCTCAAAACGATCGGCAAATTCTTCAGCTGTTCGGTAAGTCGTCATGGCGAGTTCGCGGGCGAGCTTCAGGCCTTCTTTGGGCCGTCCTGCCTCTATGCCAAGGCGCACAGCGCGTCTTTGAATGCCCCGCCATGCCACGCCAATCGGATAGGGTTTATGCGCTGCGCCGATAACGCAAAGCTTGCCCACCAATTTCGGAAAAGCCTGCGCAAAGGCGAGGGCGGTCATGCCGCCATAAGAGCTTCCGATTATGGCGGCGACTCTTGAAATGCTCGCCGCATTCAGCAAAGCCTTGAGCCGAGCCGCCTGATCAAAGGTTGTAATACTATCGGGTCGGTTATTGCTATCGACGGTAGGAGCGAAATCTATGCCCAAGACTTGGAATTTTTGCGTATCAATTGGCCCGCCCTGATGCACCAGCGTTGACCACCAGCCACGTCCATTATTGCGTGACGATGACACCTGCGCGTCTGCAATGAAGCGCGAGGCGGATATACCGCCCATCACAACAATGACGGGCTTACCGTCTTCGCCGTAAAGCCGCCCCACGACGCGGTCGTCTTTGAGCACGCATCCGCGTTCTAAGGTATTATCCCCTATATTGAATGTTATATCACGCGGCATTTTTGCTCCGTTTGCGTCAAATCTGCGGGGAAGTTGTGCGGCGAGTTACGGCGCCGAGTCATCTTCCAACCTTATAGATTAAACACTCTATGAGGCCGCAGGATTTGGCACCGTTTGTTGTTTAACAAGGTTGCCCCGACGTCATAGGGCCTGTCCCTTAGTCGGTCTTGATGAGAGGCGTCATATGCGGCAAATGAGAAATGGCGTCAAGCCCTAAGCAAGAAGGTCGACAATATTAGTTAGCACCAATTGCGGGCTATGAGGTTGGGGCGTTTGTCGCCCAGATCAACGCAATAAATAGGCCCTTCATCGCGGGTAAAATGGCTAGGCATATAACAACGCCGAGGCCAACCAATAGAGAGGTCGCCGCCCAATCAGGCAGGCTCGTTTTAAAAATAATGAAATAGAAAAACGGCGCTAAAACATGTCCCGTGACAAGCATACTAGCCCAAGCTGGACCATCATCCGCGCGCACTGCGCCCCAATTTTCGCCGCATGAGAGGCAACTCTCGACTTGCTTAAGATAGGCGCGAAACAATTTGGCTTGCCCGCAATTTGGGCATTGGCCTCTTAGGCCGCGTTTTAAAATCGGCCATTTACGCCTTTGGAGCTGTGTCTGTGAATCACTATCCATACGGTCTCTTAACTCTTGCCAAGTTAAAGGCAATGCGGCGAATAGGAAGTTGTTGAAATACTACCATGGCGCTCTTACATAGAGCGCGAATATAGGGACTTTATTATGACATATCTTGTTTTAGCTCGGCATGGGCAATCTGAATGGAATCTTCAAAACCGCTTTACCGGGTTTCATGATGTTGGCCTGACGGCAGAAGGTGTGAAGGAGGCGAAAAAAGCCGGAAAGCTATTAGCCAAAAAGGATATCCAATTTGATATTGCCTTCACCAGCTATCAGCGCCGCGCGATCAAAACCCTCTGGCTTGCGTTAGAAGGCGCGGGTCAATTCCACATTCCAGTGACCAAAGATTGGCGCTTAAATGAGCGTCATTACGGCGCGCTGACTGGATTTAATAAACAAGAGATGCGTGATAAGCATGGCGATGAGCAGGTCCATATTTGGCGCCGTAGTTTCGATACACCGCCCCCGCAAATTGATATGGACCATGAATATCATCCCAGCAAAGACCCCAAATACGCCCATATAGACCCGACCGAATTACCCACGGGTGAGAGTTTGAAAATCACCTGTGAACGCGTTCTGCCTTATTTTAACAGTCAGATCGTCCCCTTCTTGCGGGCAAATTCCAATGTCATCATATCAGCTCATGGAAATTCATTGCGCGCGCTGATGAAACAGCTTTTTGATGTGGCAGATAAAGATATTCCCGGCTTTGAATTTCCGACAGGAAACCCGCTTTTAATCGAGCTTGAGGATGGAACGCTGAATATTAAATCAGCTGCCTATCTGGATAAAAAGCGCGCGAAAGACCTCCCCGTTATCCCAAAGTCTAAAACTGCTTAGCGCTAAAGACAGCCATTTTATGTCGCTCGCGCTGGATTTAGCGCGCGAGCAACAAGGCCGCACGGCAGAGAACCCCGCCGTAGGATGCGTGCTTGTCAAAGACGGAAAAATCGTGGGCAGGGGTGTAACTTCCGATGGCGGCCGCCCGCACGGTGAGGCCAATGCCCTCCAAGTCGCGGGACGCGCGGCTAAGGGCGCAACTGCCTATGTCACGCTCGAGCCTTGTTCCCATTACGGCCAAACCGCGCCATGTGCGAATGCGTTAATTGAGGCCGGGATTGCCCGCTGCGTCATCTCCATCATAGACCCCGACCCGCGTGTCCATTGGCGCGGCGCGGCCCTCCTCCAAGAAGCCAGCATAGATACGGTGATAGGGCTTTGTGAGGATGAAGCGTTTTTGATTAACGCGGAGTTCTTTGGACGGTTTAGTTAGGGACAGTAGCGTTAAAAGTAAGACGCCCTCATCATTTGTAATCGCCAGTAAATA
>CAYXEB010000046.1:0-6420 GCA_964463835.1 uncultured Hellea sp. | reverse complement strand
CTATTGTGTATTTTAGGCTTAGCTGGAATTAGCTTGATGACTTGGCTAATGCTTCCAGAACTTGAGCGATATCCCATTCATTGGAATATACACGGTGAAGCTGATGGGTTCGCCAACCGAAATGCAGTCTTAGGCGTTCTTATGATTATTCCAATAACGCAAATATTTATCACAGCGATATTTCGGTTTATTCCAAACATAGAGCCGCTCCGTCAAAATTTTGAACAAAGCCGAGCTGCCTATAATATTATCTGGATTAGCACGATGGCCTTTATGACAGCAGTAGGCGTTATGATTGTTGTCATGTATCAAGATGGCGACAATATCCCGACCGAAGCTCCGTTGAAATGGCTCGCTGGTGGATTTTCGTTGTTACTTATCTTAATTGGAAATGTTTTAGGTAAGGTCAGACAGAATTATATGCTAGGCATTCGTACGCCTTGGACTTTGTCGTCTGAACTGTCTTGGGAAAAGACACATCGAATTGGCGGTAGGCTTTTCGTTTTATTAGGTGTTATTGGTATTTTATTGATTGCTCTAATGCCTTCGATTGCTTTTCCAATTGTCATCGCGGCAATTTTGGGTAACGTCATCTTTTCCTGTGTATATTCATATTCAATTTGGAAAAATGACCCCAATAAGAGAAGTTGAGTATCCTAAAGTGAACTTGATTATCAAACCCGATAGGTCTCAGGCTCATAGCCTTTAATCAAGGCTTCAATCTCGGCTTCATCATCGGTTATCGCTAGTAAATCCTTATAATGCGGGGCGGCTGTTTGTTCTAGGAGCGGCCAGACGGGGTAGGAATATTCATGGCTGTCTTCGCCGTTCCAATAATCTTTGCCAAACATAATCATGGGGGAGTAATAGCCCGCCGTGCCGTAATGATTTTGCGCCGCGTCTTGGAATATTTCTTGGCGCGTGCCGGCGCTGCCGGGGGCGAAGATGACGCCGTGGCGCGCTATCATAAGCAGCCCATCTTCACGGATTGAGTTAGAGAAATATTTGGCGATATGGGTCGGGAAGGGCGCGGGTGGTTCGTGTCCGTAAAACCATGTCGGAATGCCGATGCTTGTATATGTGTCTTTATCGGCCTCTGTCTGCGGATAGGCTTGCCGAATGTTCCATGCGCGCTCTAGCCAATCGACGTCGGCATATTCTTTACCCCCCTTCGCGCCTTTGGGGCGTTTCCCCATAATCTTAATCGCGGAGAGCATCTCGTATTCGGAGCGTCCCGCGAAATAAGCGCCAAAATGGGTGGCCTCCATCGCGCCGGGGCCGCCTCCGCTCACCATCAAGAACCCCGCTTGTGTTAAGCGCCGTGAAAGCTTGGCAATCTTGTTGTAAAACAGGTCTCGCCGCTCCATGCCGTGACCGCCCATAACGGCGACGACTTTGCGGTCCTTGATAAGTTCATAAAGCGCGTCAGTGATGGAATGATCATGCAGATAGCGAAATAACCCCACATCCAGAGCCGTATCGAGTTTTCCGTGACGGATAAATTCTTCATAGACGCGGTAATCATAGCTATTTTTATAGTCCTGCACGTCCCCGCCCTTATAGCCTCGGAATAGGGTCTCGGGGGCATAGAGCGTGCGCCGATGGGTCGGAAAGGTTAGCTTGGGACTATCAGGGACAATCATGCCGCCGCCTTTGACAATGGCATGGGAAGAGGCGCGGCAGAGCTTACAGCTGAGGAATATAGAGCCGTGAAACTTATTATCTTTTAGCTCGGCCTTATAGGCGCGCAAATCCAGCGCCTGAATGGCGGCGGGTTCGCTCTGGGCGGAGAGCCAGCGCTCAAAGTCAGTCAGGGTTTGGATTTCAATCATGAAGACGGGTTACATCTGTTAAGTGGTTAAAATGAATCGATGGGAGGAGTCTCTTTCAATTCGCATATTTTATAAAGCCTTTATTCATATTTAAAGATTTTGGCTAAAATCCAATGCTGCCTGAATGGTGGGCTTATAATCTTTCATTTGGCATAAGGGGGTAAGGTTTTCTTAAGCCCCGCAAAATGACGGTGATTTCGTCTTTCAATTGTACGTAGGGCTTAACTGAAAATAAACCATAATCTTATATGCTACGACTATGAGCACAAAAGCGATAGAAATGTTGATAGAGCCCGGCGCGGAGGCGCTTATCACTCAAATGGGCAGGCGCATAAAAACCAAGGCCCGCTCGAAAGTCATTGATCGCGCGGTCTCCCATATACGGGACGATTTTCACGCCTCAGACGTCACGGCATGGTTTTCGGAAGTGCGCTTTGCGCCCTCGCGCCGCACAACGGTACGGCTTTCGCTCGATAATGCTGATTATCTGACCTTAATCGCACAAACCGTCGGCCAAGGTCGTCCTGCCGTTTTGCTGGATCTCGTCTATTTCGCCGCTGCAAACCTAACCCGCGAGGATTTAGAGAGTTTGGCCTAATGGAACCCGCCTCCCGCTTGATTGTTTGGGCATTTGGGCTTTGGCTTGTATGTGTGAGTGTTTTTATCTTCATAAGACCAGAGGCCGCTTTGGGTGCTTTGCGTAAATTTGCGAGCACGAATTTGATAAATTATACCGAGCTTGGTTTGCGCTTGATTGCGGGGCTAGGGCTTTATGTCTTTGCAAAATATACGACCTATAGGGAGCTCTTTCATATTATAGGCGGCTTCCTCGCAGTCACAGCAATTATCCTCATGCTTATTCCGCGGGCATGGCACCATAAATATGCGCTTTGGTGGGCGGATAAGCTCAAGCCGTGGGAGGTGAGACTTTGCGCGCCATTTTCCTTTATAGCTGGGGCGTTATTAATCAGTGTTGGGGGGCTCTTAACCGAGATATTGCGAGCTTAAAACCGCCATTTTCACGTGCATTTACGGCGCGTCTCCCCTATATTTTAGCCTGATTCGAGAAAGACGAACCCATGGCAGACCCAGCAGAAGTTCAAGAGCCTAATTACGGCGCAGATAGCATCAAAGTTCTTAAAGGCCTTGACGCGGTTCGAAAGCGTCCGGGCATGTATATTGGCGATACGGATGACGGCTCTGGCTTGCACCATATGGTCTATGAAGTTGTCGATAATTCTATTGATGAAAGCCTCGCAGGGCACGCTGACCGCGTCGAGGTTACTCTGCATACGGACGGGTCTTGCAGCGTACGCGATAATGGGCGCGGTATTCCGGTCGATATTCATGAAGAAGAAGGTATTAGCGCCGCCGAAGTGATCATGACCCAGCTTCATGCAGGCGGAAAATTTGACCAAAATTCCTATAAGGTTTCAGGCGGGCTTCACGGCGTGGGCGTCTCAGTAGTCAATGCGCTCTCGGTCTCGCTCCAGCTCTCAATATGGCGGCACGGTAAAGAGCACTATATGGAGTTTAAGCACGGCGATAGCGTTGCCCCGCTTAAGGTCGTGGGCGATGCGCCTGAAGAGACGCGCCGCAACGGCGATAAAAAAATCCTGACGGGCACGCGGGTGCGGTTTTTGCCCTCCGAGGAAACTTTCACCATGGTTGAATTTGACCGCAATACGTTGGAGCGGCGTTTGCGCGAGCTGGCTTTCCTCAACTCTGGCGTCATGATTATCCTCACTGATGAGCGCCCAGAAGAAGACATCGTTACTGAGCTTTTCTATGAGGGCGGCATTGAAGCCTTTGTCCGTCATCTGGACGCCAATAAAACGGCTCAGTTAGACATGCCGATTATCGTCAAAAAAGAGCAAGAAGGCATTACCGTCGAAGCGGCTTTGTGGTGGAATGATGGCTACCATGAAAATGTGCGCTGCTTTACCAATAATATTCCACAGCGTGACGGCGGGACTCATTTGGCAGGTTTTCGCGGTGCGCTAACACGGACTATCAATAAATACGCGGCTGACTCGGGCATCGCGAAAAAGGAAAAGGTCAATATTTCCGGCGATGATGCACGCGAAGGATTAACCTGTGTTTTATCAGTTAAAGTACCTGACCCTAAATTCTCATCTCAGACCAAAGACAAACTTGTCTCCTCTGAGGTTCGCCCTGTTGTCGAAAGCGCCATGAACCAAGCTTTGGCCGAATGGTTTGAAGAAAATCCAGCCGAAGCCAAGATCGTGATTATGAAAATCGCTGAGGCCGCCGCCGCGCGTGAAGCCGCGCGTAAAGCCCGTGATTTAACCCGCCGCAAATCCGCGCTTGATATTTCATCCTTGCCTGGAAAACTCGCCGATTGCCAAGAGCGCGATCCATCACTTTCCGAACTCTTCATAGTGGAGGGCGATTCTGCGGGGGGCTCGGCCAAGCAAGCCCGTGACCGTAAGAACCAAGCGATATTGCCGCTCAAAGGTAAAATCCTTAATGTTGAGCGCGCCCGTTTTGACCGGATGTTATCGTCGCAAGAAATCGGCACTATGATTACGGCGCTGGGAACAGGGATTGGCCGCGAAGATTTTAATATTGATAAAATACGCTACCACAAGGTCGTGATTATGACCGACGCCGATGTCGACGGCGCCCATATTCGAACCCTCTTGCTAACCTTCTTTTATCGTCAGATGCCGGAGCTTATTGAAAAAGGCTATCTCTATATTGCCCAGCCGCCGCTTTATAAAGTCGAGCGCGGCAAGAGCACACAATATATCAAAGACCAAGGCGAGCTCGATGATTACCTAATCGAAGCGGGTGGCCAAGATGCAAGCCTTACACTTGACAGCGGAGCCGCGATTGTAGGTGAAGATTTAAAACGTGTGGCCAATGAAGCTCTACAAGTTCAAGGCTTGATTAACCGCCTTAAACACCGCGCCCCAGATAGCGTGATTGCCCAAGTCGCTATTGCTGGCGGCTTAGCGCTAGAAGAAGACCCCGCAGTTATCCCGACGGTTGTTGAGCGCCTGGACGCGATTGCAGATGAGGGCGAAGAAGGCTGGGCTGGCCGTTATGATGATGACGGCGCATTGGTGTTAGAGCGCGACGTACGGGGCGTGATGGACCGCGTCGTTCTACGTCATGCCTTTAGGGATAGCTCAGATGCACGGCGCTTACATAAGCTCGCCCCGAATCTGAAAGAGACCTATACGGGTAAAGCGATTTTCAGGCGCGGCGAAGCCGACCCTGTCGAGATGTACGGCCCTGCTCAGCTCTTAGAGGTTATTTTCGAGGGTGGCCGCAAAGGTTTTAAAATCCAACGTTATAAGGGGCTGGGCGAAATGAACCCGAACCAGCTCTGGGAAACGACGCTCGATGCAAATGCGCGCTCGCTTCTGCAGGTAAAGGTCGAAGCCGCTGACGCTTCGGATGAGCTGTTCACCAAACTCATGGGCGATGTGGTCGAGCCGCGCCGAAACTTCATCATCGAAAATGCGCTGGAAGCGGATGTGGATAGTTAGTTTAGAATTTTGTGTTCTGTAATTATAGCGAATAAATTTTTCAGATCACTATGTGATAATAATAAAACTCCTGTTGAAGAAGCTAGTTCACGTGCTGATTTAGTATAACCCTTTGGCGCTACAACAGCTGCTATATCGGCTTTTTCAAACTGTTGTCCTGCTAAGATTTCCTGAACAGCTTTATTCCCAACAGCAGATGAATATAATTTACACTGCAATACAACATTTATTCCATTTTTGCTTGCCCTTACATCAATACCTTGGTCAGCCCCAATTGGCAAAGCTTTAGCGGTCCTTCCAGAAAACTCTAATTCTTTAGCGCAAGATAATTCATAAACATACGGGTCAGTTATTGTTGAAAACTCTACGTGCCCACTATTATTGTCGACTTCGCATAAATAATTTTGTGTAAGCTGATTGATATATTCTATCGCTTCTTCTACGTGCTCTTGGCTTTTAAAATGCCGTTCAGGCAGTTCTATTGACTCTAAAAATCTAATTATTTCATTCCGCCATTTTTCAACTGTTTTTTCTTCAAAAGCTTCATATTCGTTTGGTGTAGCAGTGCGGTTGAAATTTCTAGCAAGATGAGTTTTATGTTTTTCAAACTCTTTAAAAAGATAGGCTTTTCGTTTTTCGCGTTTCTCTTTTCGTGCCTTTCGTTCAATAACTATTTTTTTATTTTGAGATTTCTTTTTTATCGATCCATATGCCCACAAAGGAACCCAAAAGAAAGTAAGCAGTAATATAATGAGTATGAAGCCTAAAAAATTGTCAGATATTCTACCTACTTCAGTAGCTTTCAACAAAAGCGTTGCAAGTATGGTGAAGATGATAAGCCAAATCACCCATCCTAAAAATGTCTTGCCTAGAAACTCTAAAAACGCAGTCATATTAATATTATTACCTATGAGGCAAAGAATAAGTGCCTTAGTCTACTCCATATAGTAGAGTTCAGAAACATTCAAAAATCTAATGTTTTAATTGTCCTGTTTGAAAACCTATTATTCCGACGCTTATCTTGGTCGCTTCACCAAAGATAAAACCGCTTGACGGGCTTAGGCCTCCCC
>CAYXEB010000045.1:0-17615 GCA_964463835.1 uncultured Hellea sp. | reverse complement strand
GCTCTTTGAGTTTGAAACCAGATGGCTGTATTTTTCTGATGGCCTACCCGCACCCGTCAGACCCGGAGCAGTGCTTATTTCATATGTGGTATTTAACATGGTATCCTGAGGGTGAGGATGAGTATTTCTCGCACGCGCTTAAAAAGACCTTACCGCGAGATTTTAAACCCCCTCATGAAATCGGGCCTTACCCGCAAGTCTCTGCTGGCGTTGCCATTGATCAAGATCTCGACATCTGGAGTACGCAGCAACTCGGTCTTCGCTCGCGCGGCTATATTCGAGATCACATGCCTCAACAAGAAAATCGGGTCAGATTTTTCCAAGAACGGGTCGATAAATATATAGCTAAGCTAAAATAACAGCTATCATCGGTGAATAAATCTAGCCATTTAGGACTAGATTATTCTTCAGTTTCAGAAATATTCTCAACCACGTTCCGAAAAGCGCTAAAATAACGCCTTCGGATTCTCTATTTGCTTCTTAAGGCTACTTAGAAATGCAGCACCCGTTGCTCCGTCTATCGCGCGGTGATCACATGACAAAGACAGAGATAACATTGTAGCAAACGCCCCCTTTGTCGTGTCTCCTTCAGTCCAAACACGTGATGAGTTTCCAACAGCCAAAATCGCGCATTGCGGCGGATTTACAATCGCATCGAATTGATTGACACCGAACATGCCAAGGTTTGAAACCGTAAACGTCCCTGCCCCCATATCACTATGAGTCAGTTTACCGTCACGCGCGCGGGCCGCCATATCAGCCACATTTTTTGAAATTTCAGACAGCGATTTTGTATTCGCGCGTTTCACAAGCGGGGTTACAAGTCCCTTATCTGTTGCCACAGCAACCGCAATATCGGCATGCGGGAATTTATGAATATCATCACCGTGAATTTGTACATTTACATCAGGATTATCCGTAAGAGCAACCGCAACAGCTTTAACTAAAATATCGTTTAATGAAACCTTGCCATTCGATTTTTGATAGCCCGCCTTAGCGTCCAGTATTGCATCAATATTCGCCTGAATGCGTAGATAAAAATGAGGAATGGTCGATTTAGCTTCACTTAGACGCTTTGCCGCGGTTTTCCGCAAATTGGACATAGTCTCAACTACAGGGTCATTAGGGATGTCGACGAAACCTCCATCGGCAGCGTCTGTATCATCTCCTAAACCTTGCGCGGCAGCGGCCTGCTCAACATCTTGCAAAGAGATACGTCCACGACGCCCCGTCGCCGCAATCGTATTGGGTTGAATACCGAGCGAAATCGCCAGGTTTTTAGCTGCGGGACTAATGTTAACACCTTCAAAATCTGTTGTTGACACATCCGCTGGATTTGCTTCGATCTTAGTTGAAACAGAAGCTTTTTCATTCGGAGATGAATTCGTGCCAGCCATTGATGTATCAGGCGCCTCAAAGGCTGCAATGAAAGCTTCTATTTCAGCTGGCTTGACATCCGCGTCTCCCATAACGGCGAGTAATTCACCGACAATACGAACTTCGCCTTCTGGCACAAGAGCCTTATGAAGAACTCCAGGCGCATCAGCTTCCATTTCATTAGTAATTTTATCTGTTTCAACTAAGGCTATTAATTGACCTTTTTCAACGACCTCGCCCTCTTTGACATGCCATTCTGTCAACGTACCTTGTTGCATTTCAATGCCCCATTTGGGCATAGTAATATATCTCAGTGACATCTTAGTCAGATCCGCTGCGGTAGTTTACTGCACGCTGCACAGCCGCCGCGACTTTTTTATCATCCGGAAGATAAGCGCGTTCTAATTCACGGGCAAAGGGTACTGGCGTATGGGGCGCCGTAACTAATTGCGGCGGCGCTTTCAAGCTGGAAAACGCATGTTCTGCAACAAGCGCCGTAATATCGGTTGCCAGACTACATCTGGGTGAGCTTTCATCAACCACGACGAGGCGCCCTGAGACTTCGACAGAGTCCAGAATTGTATCCTCGTCCAACGGGCTGGTCGTACGCAGATCGATAATGTCGCATTTGATACCATTTTTCGCCAAAGCGTCAGCGGCCATTTCTGAGACAGATACCATGCGGCCACATGTAACGATAGTGACATCACTGCCTCCACGAACCATACGCGCTTGGCCAAAAGGAACAAGATGTTCTCCGTCTGGCACTTCACCGCGGCTAGCATAGAGCGCTTTGTGTTCCATAAAAATGACAGGATCTGAACCACGTATAGCTGTTGTCAAAAGACCTTTAGCATCCGCAGGCGTTGTAGGCATCACCACCTTTAATCCAGGGATAGAGGTTAGCATAGAATAAACAGCCTGACTATGTTGAGCCGCCGCGTTTACGCCAGCGCCGTAGGACATACGGATGACAGCAGGGCAAACCGTTTTACCGCCAAACATGTAACGAAATTTAGCTAGCTGATTCCATAGCTGATCGAGACAAACACCGACGAAATCAGCGAACATAATTTCGGCAACCGGGCGCTTCCCTGATAGGGCTAGCCCTGCCGCTGCGCCAACAATCGCTGATTCTGAAATAGGCGTATCAATAACGCGGTCGGCGCCAAATTTATCATATAACCCGCCAGACGTTCCCCAGATGCCGCCTGTAGCCTCAGGGCCACCTTCAGTTCCCATGCCCCCGACGATATCTTCGCCGAGTACAACAACATTATCATCGCGCAGCATTTCATCATACAGAGTTTTCGCGATCGCTTCACGTATCATCATTTCAGTCATGGAAACCCTTTAATAAGAAACGTAAACGTCAGTAAGAACGTTTTCAGGCGCTGGAACTGGCGCCTTACGAGCTTCGTCCACTGCATCATCAATTAAGCTAGAAACTTCCGCGTCGATGGCATCAAGCTCAGAAAGCTCAACCAGCGCCAATGCTGATTTGTGAGCCCGGAAAGCCTTAAGCGGATCACGTTCTTCGCGAATTCGGTCTAACTCACCTTCCCCGCGGTAACGCTGTGGATCGCCCTCGAAATGCCCGTAGTAACGCTCGGTATCAAACTCGATAGCTGCTGGGCCATTTCCCGCACGTACATAGTCTAGCAACTCTCGCATCGTCTCATAGACATCGAAAAAGTCAGAACCATTTGCGCGCCATACCTTCATTCCAAAAGCCTCGGCGCGGCTAGCTATATCGTTATGGGTACCCACCGCATAGCTATCGCCTGTTTGCTCGGAATAGTGATTATTTTCAAAAACAAAAATTGCGGGCACTTTTGTGACGACCGCCATGTTCATGGCTTCAAATGTTGTGCCTTGATTACAAGCTCCATCGCCAGAAAAAGCAATCGATACTTTACCCTTACCGTCGAGCTTGCATGACATGGCTGCGCCGACTGCAATTGGCGCTCCCGCGCCAACAATCCCGTTTGCGCCTAACATGCCTTTTTCAATATCAGCGATATGCATAGACCCGCCTTTGCCTTTGCAAAGTCCGTCTGCACGGCCATAGATTTCTTTCATCATACCTTTAACGTCGCATCCCTTTGCGAGGCAATGCCCATGCCCTCGGTGAGTAGAGACAATCTTATCGTCATCATCCAGCAATTCACAAACGCCCACCGCGACGGCCTCTTGACCCGCGTAAAGATGGGTAAACCCTGCGATTTCTCCTGTTTTGATTTCAACATGCAATCGATCTTCAAAAGATCGGATAATCTGCATATTGCGATAGGCTCGTAAAAGAGATTCACGATCAAGCTGCATAATTTACCCTTCCTACTCTTCTGACAAAGAAGAGACATGATGTTATTGAACTACTCAACTATGACTTTGCAAGCATACTATCAAAAACAGTAGTCGTGGATTTGATCCTTTTATCCATCTTTCAAAAACATTGCTTTTGTCAAAAAAATGATGATTCAGACTCGCTATTTAGCTAAGGACTGCGCCGCTTAACCTACAGCGACAGAGCCCAAATATCCTAGCTGAGAGGCTTTAAAAACAGTTTGACTGCGGCTCACCGCGTCGAGCTTCTTCGCCGCGTTATGTAAATGAAATCTAACCGTGGCAGAGCTACGCGATAGTATCGTCGCAATTTCTCTATCCGTTTTCCCTAACGCGGCCCAGCTCACGCATTGTACTTCGCGTTTACTCAAGCGGCAGTCTTTGGGAATCCAATTTCTTTCGTCTGTAACTTTGACGTAACCCGTAATAAAAGCGCGTGAAATAATTTCGAGAGAATGACTATGCTTTTCAAACTCTTCACTGAGATCTTCCTTGTCCTGATCTTTAATCGAAAAACTTACAGCTCCTATTTGGCCAAATGGCATATGAACAGGTACGCAAATCAAGGCCTTGGTTTGTACATGCTCAGAAAATTTAGATAAGTCGATTTCTTCTAATAATACATTTGGAACGCGCGTATAAATGCCGTTCTTATTGCACCAAAAAGGGTCGCTTTCATATCGGCAAATTCTTGGAATGGGTGAATTTAATGCTATTTGCGGGCGGCGCCACCACGTATCTTCATTGTCAGCCCATGAGAATACATCTGTTGCTAAAATATTGCCCTTGGCATCCACCATAGGGGCCTTCGACGCAACATTTGAGCAAGCCGCGACTGTAAATCCAGCCATATCTTTGGCAATATCACGAAAAACAACAGCCGCTTCATGTATATCATCTACTGACTTAATCCAAGGAATGGACTTTACTAAAATTTCCGATGTCTCGCCATTATAGGTTATGATAAATTCCCACGTTATTCCTAAATCACGATAACATAATTTCTAAACTAAGGGAGTCTTTTTTAGACAGCCCACTTTTAACGACGATGGGTTAGGCATTTCTACTTAATATTGAAATGACTTTTCAGGCAGTCTACACAGGTTTTATGAAAATCCTGAGAAACTTTAGCCTCTGGAACAAGAACATCAAACCCGTGATAGGCCCCTTCAAATATGCGTTGTTCAGTCGTCACGCCTTGAATTTGTAATTTTTTCACAAATTCAAGGTTTTCATTATAGAATAAATCTAAGTTTCCTGTCGCTAAAAATGTCGGCGGAAAGTTCTTCACATCATCAATCTTTGAGGGCACGGCACCATTGGCGATTTTTTCTAAAATATCGCCGCTACCCAAATAGGATTGCCATCCAAATCGGTTATTAGCGGGCGTCCAAATAGATGTTCCACCTTCTCCATCAGCGCCAGTATCATTATCAAGCATTGGATAAGCTAGAAACAGATAAGACGGAACGATTGAGGTCTTTTCATCAATAGCTGCCGTCAAAACAACGGCGTGTCCGCCGCCCGCGCTATCTCCCCCTATGGCGACGCAGGCTGTATCTAATCGCAATCTATCTTCATTGACCTTAAGCCATGATAAAACCCGTAGGCCGTCTTCTAAGGCTGCAGGAAACGGGTGCTCGGGCGCCAATCGGTAATCAGGAAGAATGATAAGGCACCCGACATCCTCTGCTAGCTTTTGCGCCGTCGGTAGTGTAATCTCGGGAGACCCAAAAATATATCCTCCGCCGTGGAAATAAAGCATGGCAGGACGATTATCCGCATCTGGTATGGGGTCTATTATCAAACATCTAAGCGGGTTCTTCTCTCCCTCAGTTCCAATAAAAACCTCTTTATAATCGGGCGTTGAACGAGGAGGCTTAGCGGGAAACTTTCTGATGGCAGACAAAAATTCCGCCGTAATATCAAAACCTGGAAACCGCTCCAAAGCTCCTTTTAACTCAGGATCAACTGTCTGCATGTCAGTATCTTTCATTAAGGAATAAGGACGGCTTTTGTACACACACCATTATGATGATCATCAACGGCTTTGTTAATATCTTTCAATGGATAGGTCGTCAAAAGTTTATCGATGGGGAGTTGACCCTTTTTATAATACTCTATCAATTTAGGGATAAATCTATCTGGGTCGCTATCCCCTTCAATAATCCCTTTAACTGTCAGTCCTGACGCCAAAAACTGCATCCCCGTACAGGTAAAATCATCCTCAGCCTTCGTCATACCAACCAAAGCTAATGTCCCTTGGGTTGTGAAACACCTTGTCAGGTTTTCAAGGGTCAAGCGGCGCCCCGACGTATCGACTGCATAATCGACCCCGTCTGGTACGATATCGCGGATTACCTGTTCAAAGTCTTCATGCACAAGAGGATCAATAACATGGGTCGCGCCTACTTCCAGGGCGAGTTGTCGTCGGTCTCCAACGGGTTCGATTGCGATAATTGTTTTACAACCGCTAATTTTCGCCGCCATAACCGCACTAAGCCCTACAACGCCGCAACCTGTTACAATAATCGAAGACCCAGCTGTGCAAACGAGGCTGTTCAAAACCGTCCCAGCCCCTGTCTGCACGCCGCACCCTAACGGCGCAGCAACTTCAAACGGAATTTCATCGGGCAATATAACAACGTTGGATTCAGACGTAAGGGCATGGGTTGCAAAACTTGATTGACCAAAGAAATGTGAAGCGATCTCTTCGCCGTAACGTTTTATGGCACGCGAACCGTCTAGTCTCCGTGCGAAAATATTGAGCGGGATGAAGTCCGTGCAATATGCTGGAGCGTGAGACTGGCATTTTCGGCAATCACCGCAAGACCTAAAAGAAATCCCAACGCGGTCTCCAGCTTTGACCTTTTTAACCTTATTGCCAACCTGCTGAACAATCCCTGCGCCTTCATGCCCAAGTACAGCATCTATGCCTAATTGAAATAATCCACTTCGCGCCAATAAATCCGTGTGACAAAGCCCGACAGCTTTGATCTCAACAAGAATCTCATCATCTCTTGGGGCTTCAAGCTCCGCATCTGAATAGGTAAAACTATCGTCTTTTTCAGACGCTATTATCGCCTTAATCTTCATACAAATCCCCCATAACTAGAACCAGCATATATTTTCCATATTTCTTATACACCCCTCAAAATTGATTGTTGGCATAGCTTCCTAAAAAAGTCAGAGTACAGCTTATAGGAACTGAAAGAAAACATATGAAGATTATCATAACCGCAATAATGACAATTGCCTCGGACAAGCGTCAACACCTGCTAGGCGCATTAAAGGCCGACATTCTTAAAGTACGCAAGCAGACAGGCTGTATCCGTTATAATTGGTCTGCAGATGGGGGTGATCCTGAACTAATAAATGTCATCGAAGAATGGGCTGATGAAAGTGCTGTTGATGGGCATTTTGCGGGCGAGAATTTTGCTAAAATTGTCGGTATTATCGGGCAATATGACATTATCAACATGAGCGCCAAAAAATACGGCATTTCCCATGAAGGCCCTGTATTCAATGCAGAAGGCAAACCTAGTAGCGACTTTTAACTCGTTAGCAAGCAAGACAAATAGGAATAGATAAAGTTATGACGACTTTAGACGATAAACGACGTGAATTTGCTCGTGCATCATTACGCAAGCAAGTTGAGGTTATTCGCATAGGCACGCCGATGGCAGAGGCCCCGCTCACCCTTCATAAATCAATTTACACGTCTCAAAATCGTTATGAAGCCGAAAAAAAGCATATCTTTCTGAACCAGCCGTTAGTCGCCTGTTTGTCTGGCGATCTTCCTGAAAAAGGTTCTCGCATTGTATTTGACGCGGCAGGGCCTTCTATCATCGTTTCTCGTGGTCAAGATGGGGAGGTTCGCGCTTTTCTAAATATGTGCACTCATCGCGGCGCCAAGTTGATTGAAGAAATTGAACCATGGTCCGGTAAAGGCAAGAAAATATCCTGCCCCTTTCATGCTTGGACATTTGACACATCTGGTAACCTTGTTGGTCAACCTGGCAAAGAAGGCTTTAAGGACTGCCCTGTAGGGGAACGAGACTTAATCGAAGTCCCCTGCAAAGAATATCTTGGCCTAGTTTTTGTTCGGGCTAACCCTGACGGTAAGCCGATTGATGCGAAAGCCCACCTCGGTAGTTTTGCCGAGCGTATGGAACTCCTTGACCTTGCCAAAGCGGAGCCCGTCAAGAAAGGCATTCTTCCAGCCGATTCGAACTGGAAATTCGCGCTCGATACCTATGGCGAAAGCTATCATTTCAGCACGCTTCACAAATCCACAATCGCTAAAGTCAATTACAATGACATGTGCGTATTTGAACCCTTCGGGCCGCATTACCGCGTCGAATATCCTAAGTTTTATGTCGGCGAACTTGTTGATCAAGACGAAAAGGACTGGCCAGAAACGATTTATAGCGGCGTCCATTTTCTTTTCCCCAATACAGTGATTTATTTTGGCGCCATCAAGCCTGGCGTATTTTTTACCCAAGTGTTTCGATTGTTCCCCGACGGCGTTGGTAAAACGAAATGCCATTTCACGGTCTACGCGCCTTTCGGCGTTGAGGACGAAGAACATCGTAAGACATGTGAAGCAACCTATGACATGACAGCGACGGTCGTTGTAGATGAAGATTATCGTGTTGCTTCAAATGGTTACGCCAACTTACTAACAGCGCCTAAGGACTATCATATTGTGATTGGCGCAAATGAAATTGCCTTACATGACGTACACAAAAACATCGCCAAAGTGATTGGCATGCCTCTCAGCCAAGTCAGTTAGTTACAAAATATATTGATCGCCCGTCGCCCTTATAGTCACATCACCAAGTGAGACGCCTTGGGGCTGATTAATAACATGGATGATTTGTTCGGCGACATAATTAGGATCCAAAGACATATATGCACTCTGCTCTACGTCAAGATAACGTGGGTCTATGGAGCCATCCGTTAATTGCGCCATGAGCGCGCCTTGGGTTTCAGTATTGTGGCCCGAAATACCCACAGCGGCCATTGGGTTTATCATGCTATTGACTAACCCCGTTGACAAAACACCTGTTGGCCGAATGGTTGTGACTTTAATTTTTCCATTGGCCTCGACGCGCAAAGACTCTGATAAAAAGTTCACCGCAGCTTTGGTGGCACCGTAAACATTTGACCCTTCAACAGGGTAATTCCCAAAAATAGATGACATATTGATGACGTGGCCTTTACCTTGGGACATCATGTGATCAAAAACACAGGCAATACCGTTCAGCACGCCTTTAAAATTTATATCAATACAGGCATGCCAATGCGCAAGCGCCGCTTCGTGGTCTGCATAAAAGGCCAAAGGCATGATACCAGCATTATTTAACATAACGTCTATTTTGCCAAAGGCAGTAATGGTGTCAGTCGCAGCTTTTTTCATATCCGCAGCTATGGATACATCAGCAATAACTGTTCTAACTTTATCTTTATACTCTGATAGAGTTTCGCCCGTTTCTTTTAGGGCTTCGCCATTAATATCAACACAGGTGACAGAAGCACCCATTGCTACAGCCTTTTGCGACACAAGCTGTCCAAAGCCACTTCCAGCGCCTGTAATTATTATAGACTTACCTTCAACATAATTCTTCATTGTAAATTCTTCATTTATACGTTTCTCATCACTGCTGGGATATCCCCGTGGAAGGACAGCCAGTCATGTTTTCGAATACACCAAAATTGCGATTGAGGTTCCAAACCACTTGTATCATCAAGCGTCCCTATTTTAAGCGCGATTAAATTACCTTGAGACAGAATTTCGGAATAGATTGGAGACCCGCAAGTGTTGCAAAAATTCCGCTTTAGGGGCTCACCCTTGTCGTTTTCATCTGCGTAAGTAGATAAATCGCCTTGGAGACTAATTTGATCAGATATACCAATCATATTGATAGAAAAAGCACTCCCGCTTTGTTTCTGACAATTTAAGCAATGACAAACAACAACCCCTAAAGGATCGCCGGTAATTTCGTACCTTAATTGACCACACAAACATCCGCCTTGTCGTTTCATCATATTCTCCAGCTAATCTAATTAATGCTCACTGTTTTTACATTGCTCCAACTACGCACGCCTTCTTCTGCGAGCTCACGGCCATAGCCAGATTTTTTAATACCGCCGAAGGGCAACCTTGGATCAGAAGCTGTCATCGAATTCACAAAAGTTGAGCCCGCCTGCAAACGCCTAATCGCCTTTTCTTGCTCAGCTTCGTCTTGTGTCCAAATCACGGACCCCAATCCGAAAGGAGACTCATTGGCGATGGTTATAGCTTCATCCAGCGTCTCAATTTTATACATTAACATCACAGGGCCAAAAATTTCTTCATGATAGGCTTTTGAACTGGGCGGAATATTTTCCAATATCCCGGGTTGAAAATAAAATCCCTCTCCAGGAATTGGTTTTGCCCCAAAGACCCGTGTAGCGCCATCAGCAATTGCAGTATCGACCTGCGCTGTAATTTCTTGCTGACTTTCCTGATTAACCAATGGGCCGATGTCAGTATTAGCCGCCATCGGATTTCCCACTTTAAGACCTTTGAACCGCGACACAAATCTGGCTTTCACGTCTTCATATATATTGGCGTGTACAAAAAACCGTTTAGCCGCAATACAGCTCTGGCCATTATTCTGTAATCGGGACTTACATCCAATTTCAACAGCCTTCTCTATATCCGCGCTTGGCATAATAATGAATGCATCAGAGCCTCCAAGTTCTAATACAGTTGGCATAATCTCAGAGCCGCATATGGAAGCCACGGAAGCGCCCGCAGGTTCTGATCCCGTCAGCGTCGCCGCCGCCACACGTTTATCACGTAATATACGTTCAACTTTATGACCGCCAATTAAAAGCGTCACTAAGGACCCTTTTGGAAAGCCCGAGCGCTCCACTATATCTTCAACCGCCAAGGCGCATTGCGGAACGTTGGAAGCGTGCTTTAATAATGCTGTATTTCCAGCCATTAGAGCTGGCGCAGCGAAACGGAAAACTTGCCAAAGCGGAAAATTCCAAGGCATCACGGCCATAATGACCCCTAACGGGAAAAAGCTACGATAGGAGGCTTTTGCATCGCTTTTAATATATTCAGGTTCTAAATGGGCTTCCGCATTTTCAGAATAGTATCGACACACCCAAGCGCATTTTTTAACTTCTCCGACGGCTTGTTTGTAAGGTTTACCCATTTCCAGCGTAATAATCTTGGCCAAAGCTTCAGCCTCATCCTCCAAAATAGCTGCCATCTTTTCCATGCACCCGCGGCGACGCTTAAATGACCATATCTCGATTTTTTTTTGCGCTGTGACAGCATCAGCGATAGCGGCATCAACATAATCATCATCATGCGCCTCAAAGCGTTTAACAACTTTTCCGTTCGCAGGGTTTTGAGTTTGAATAGCCATATTAATTATTCCCTAGAAGATCTTCGGTATTTGCTCCTAAAGCTGGTGCAATTCCACCTTTAAGGCGCTGACCATTAAATTTATAAGGCGACGATAAAAGGCGAATTTTGCCTGTAGGCATATCAGGGTGGTCTTCCTCGTAAATCATCTCAATTTCCTCGACATAAGGATTATCTAGAGCCTGCGCGATATCATAAACTGGCGCAGCAGGGACATAACCTGCAAATTTAGTCATCCAATGATTAACGCTTTGCGTTTTTAACACCCCTTCCATCAACTCTTGTAACAGCGCGCGGTTTTCTCGTCTGTCTTCGACTTTAAGAAAACGCGGGTCAGCTATCCACTCAATTTTCCCAAGCTGTTCCGCCACGCGTTTCCAAAATTTTTGTGTCTGGCAACAGAACATGATCCAGCCATCACCCGCTTCCATAAGCTGACTCGGAACTATGGAAGGATGTCCGCCGCGGGGCTGCCGCCCTGTGACCGTTCCATCATTAAGATACCATGTTCCGGGATAAGAAAGCTGATGCAAAGCCGTATCAAAGAGCGAGATATCCACATCACACCCCTCACCTGTTGTATAAGCTCGCAATAAAGCTGCGACTAAGCCCGTCGCGCACATAGAGCCCGTCATGAAGTCGATAATGGATAACCCAAAACGCACTGGCGGGCCGTCAGGTTCGCCTGTAACAGAACAAAAGCCTGCCTCTGCCTGCATAAGATAATCATATCCTGCCCAAGACTCGCGTGAATTACCGCGTCCATAAGCCGATAAATGCGCGCAAACGATATCTGGTTTGATCTTTTTCAGAGCTTTGTAATCAATGCCTAATTTGGCTGGTATGTCGCCCCGCAAATTATTGGATACCGCGTCCGCAGTTTCAACTAGCTTATAAAAGGCAGCGCGTCCTGCGTCAGATTTCAAATCCAATGACAGAGATTTCTTATTTCGGTTAAAGGTTTGAAAAAATTGGCTATCCTCATCTCCGATAAGATGCGGAGAGACAAAACGAGACACATCTCCTCCCGTTACGGGGTTCTCAATCTTAATAACCTCAGCACCAAGGTCGGCTAGAAGCTGTGTGCCATAAGGACCCGCACCATATTGCTCAACAGCAATTACACGAACGCCTTCAAGAGGTAGGGAAGACAATGTCACTCTCCAATCAATTTATCTGCTGATAGCTTATTAGCTCTCTATCTCTCAGCATACCTCACTTAAGCTCTAGGGGTCGAGGTTAAAAATATCGATATCGCCATAGTTAGCATTAATCGAGCAGTATATTTTTTCTTCAAAGTTATTTAACGTACAAATTATGAACTTTTTGATCGAACATGAAAGCGCCATTCGCCTGATAACATTTCTTGGGGTCATGGGCCTTATGTGTCTTTTGGAGGCTTTGTCGCCGCGTCGCGCACGTGTTCAAACACGTCTCAAGAGATGGGCGACAAATTTAGGCTTGATCGTTATTGATACACTGGTTGTGCGTATCACTATTCCCATTATAGCTATGGGTTTGGCCGCGACAGCTAATTCACAAGGCTGGGGACTGTTTAACAATCTAGATTGGCTCGCTTGGGTAGAAATCATCTTAGCCATGATTATATTGGATATGCTGATTTATTGGCAACATGTTGCCTTTCATTATGTTCCTATTTTTTGGCGCTTTCACAAGATCCATCATGCCGACCGTGATATTGATGCAACGACCGGCGTACGGTTCCATCCCATAGAAATACTAATCTCCATGATATATAAGTTTGGATGTATATTGCTATTGGGCCCAGCAGCTGTTGCCGTCTTATTGTTCGAAGTTATCTTAAATGCATGCGCCATGTTCAACCACGCCAATTTTCGTTTACCGCTATGGATAGATAAACCCCTACGGCTTGTTCTAGTCACGCCAGATATGCACCGCGTACATCACTCGGTTATCGTGCAAGAAACAAATAGCAATTATGGCTTCTCGATTTCTCTATGGGACCGCCTTTTTGGGAGCTATATCAATCAACCTGCCAAAGGACATCATGACATGACAATTGGATTACAGGAATATCAAAACAAACATCCCTCAAGCCTGTTGTGGATTTTGCTTGTGCCCTTCCAGCCACGTGAGACGGTAAACCAAATCCCAAATAATCCACCTTAGGATCGCCGTTTTTCCGACCAATAGCTTGACTTTACGCTCTGCCTCAACGACCAGTAGCTCATGCAAATCGCTACCTGGAATGTGAACTCTATTAATGCCCGTATGCATGCAGTGACGAAATGGCTATCTGACGCCAAGCCCGATATTGTGTGCCTTCAAGAAATAAAAACAGTGGATGAGGCGTTTCCCAGGATGGAGATTGAGGCTTTGGGTTATAATATCGAAACCCACGGACAAAAAAGCTATAACGGGGTTGCCATCTTATCAAAACATCCCTTTGAAGAGGTTCTCCTGCGGCTTCCAGGTGATGAAGAAGATGTGCAGGCGCGCTATCTCGAAGCTGTTATTTCTGGCCCCAATGGCCCCGTGCGGGTGGCGTCCATATATTTACCAAATGGCAATCCTGTGAAGGGGGAAAACGGCGAGTTGTCCAATAAATATATATATAAGCTTAATTGGATGCGCCGTTTGAAAGAGCATATTGCCATCACTTTGTCTTATGAAGAACCGCAAATTTTCGCGGGGGATTACAATGTTATTCCCGAAGCCAAAGACGTTCATGCTCCAAAATCGTGGGAAGGTGACGCGGCTTATAGAGCTGAAACACATGATGCCTGGCGCTCGTTGCTAAACCTTGGGCTCACAGAGGCTTTTGAGCAACTTGATGGCCGCCCAGAGCAATATACTTTTTGGGATTACCAACGCGGGGCCTGGCAAAATAATCTCGGTATACGCATTGACCACTTGCTCTGCTCCCCGCAAGCAGCAGATAAGCTAAGTGCTCTTAAAATTGACCGAAATGTCAGAGACCTCATCAAACCATCTGATCATGTCCCCGTTATAGGCACCTTTGATTTATAATCACTCTAGCTATTAGGCTTCAATACGGTGTCGACAATGTCGTAAATTACGCCAATTTCATCGAGGATTTTTTGTGTACGCTCTGGGGCCGTCAGAGGTTTTAGCATCGACCCGGCTTCATATCTATTGGGGGTTTGGACAACGATATGCAACTTACCCCCTAAAAAGCCAAAGCAGATTTTCTTACCGTCTACGGATTGCTCAAGATCGACCAATTTTTGCATAAAGACCGGATCTAAAAGGTAACGCGACTCAACTTGGTCCGTGCTATAAGCCTCAAATATCCTTTCAAACACGGGATCAACTAATCCCACTCTTTTCATATCACCAAATTTCTTCGATTGGAGTAATCCTTTATCACGCAAAACAACGGTTTGCCCTAAGAACTTTCGCGGAAAAGTCAGCGTCATAATTTGTCCGCGCAAGGTGGTTGTCCAATTATCGTCGCTTTTGGTTTCAAAATGCGCCTCAATAGAGCGAAATTGAGCGCCATGCGCCTCCCCTGACATTTCGTCTTCAAATAACGCGCGCCTACTCGATGTATTTTTTGTAAAGCCGCGAGGAATAAGTCGATATGTTTCCAAGATTTCCAAGTCGGGTTTCCGGTAAACCTCAGCCTCAAAAACCCACCCAATATAAGAACAAATGGCGCCAACAATACTGTCTTTGGTATAGCCGCGAACGGACTTCATTAGCCATGAATAAAGCCCCAAATTAACTATAACTGCACCAGCTATCACAAAAAATGAGAGGCTTATTTTTCCTTTTAAATAGGTGAAAATGGCAAGAACAACCGCTATCCCAACAATAAACGAGCCCCAAAGGATTGATTTGCGAAGTGCTTCTCTTCTGCGGCCATCTTGCGCGGCTAAAAACGGAAATATCTCCAAATAAAAATATTTCGAAAACCCCTTTAGCTCGGCATGATGTTCGTCAAATTGATGCAGTTTTTTATGTCCTTTGTTCATTTACACTTATAGGCACCCAAGAGGAACTTTCACCCTGTTTTAACTTAAAAACAAGGCGCGCTAGAAAGACAATTAAAATTACAGGGGCTATAGGAAATGTTATTGTGCTTAGAAAATAGGTTGTGAATGGCAGCGTCGCTACAATGACCAGAAACAAAGGCTCTAAAGACCTTAGATCTCCCGATAAACTTAAGTCCCTATAATAAAGATATACAGCCAAAGCTAAAGGCACCATATCGTAAATAACGAGATAAGGTGAAGACAATAAAATTGCCGTAAACAGAAACGCTAATTGAATATTATAATTACGCCTTCGCCAAAACACCCAAACGGTAAACAATATACAGCTCACCGTTAAAATCGATTGAGCCGTCATAGCAATATTTTTTTCTATACCGATAATCGTTGCTGATTTAAATAATGATGCTACCATATTTGCAAATGGTGGGCCCATTTCGTTTAAAACTAATACTTGATATGGTACAATATCATTGATGAAAGATATCCAAGACTGAACGCCAAAAAGCCCGAGCGAAACAGCAACTAACGTCACTGTTGTAAGGCCGGCCGATAAAATAACTTTCCAATCTCGCATCAAAATAAAGGCTATAGGCAGTAGCAAGCCTAATTGTGGTTTATACGTTAAACACCCCAATAAAATGCCCGCCAACCAAGGGCTTTTTTCTTTTAACATAAATGGAGCAACCATTAGAGTGGCAGAAAACAATCCATTTTGACCGGCCACCAAACATATTATCGACGCAGGCGCTAAAACAACAATCCAGGCATCAAACCGATTAGCGATATATAGTCTAGTCGCTTTATAAAATGCACCTAACCCCACGACTGACCAAATGGCGAGCGATAAAAGGTACGGAAAAAATGAAAGCGGCCATGTAAATAATAGGGAATGAGGTGGGTAAGACCAATTATGTATAGATAATAATGGAGCCTCAAAAAACTCCCGTTGGAATACTCTATATCCTTCTAGATCATGGAGTAAATGAAGGTCGTTTTTTAGAACCAAAACAGAACTGGAATAGTAATTAATAAAATCCCGGCCTAACAAAATATATTTTTTTGTCCCATCTATTTTGAAATGTTGTTTTATATCCAAAAGCAATAAGGCAAACAATGAAGCCCAGATTACGCCGATCATTAACAGCAACCTCAAATTGTTTAATCGTAATATTGGTGTCGTATTTTCATTCATACTAAATCATATGATTTCTAGTTCCTAAAAATACGATAATATTTTCGCCTGATTGTAATTGTCTATCCTAGCGTCGCGATTGCCTCATTTAGTTTTTCGAGCTCCGCCACATACCCGGTCCGGCGCTCTTTTTGTAGGTTGACGACTTTTTCTGGAGCCTTAGACACGAAGGCTTCATTGCCAAGTTTCTTATCAATTTTATCAATCTCGGCTTGAGCTTTCTCTATCTCCTTAGACAGGCGGGCTTTTTCGGCTCCTGTATCAATAAGGCCATCCAGCGGTATGGCAAAAGTTACGCCGTCCACAACGGTTTGCAGCACGCCTTTCGGGGCTTCACTCGCTGTTTTAACCCCGTCGACACGGGCCATAGGCGAGAGTATATCGGCATATGATTCAAGACGAGGATCAAGCTTACCCGCCAGCATTAACAGCGGTGCTTTTTTGCTGGGCGGGATATTCATATCAGCGCGGACAGAGCGCAGGTTCGTTATTAATGTCTGCACCCAGTGAATATCCGCGCTATCGGCCTCGTTAATCAGGGCATCAGAGAGATCAGGCCACTCCGATAAAATCAGCATATCATCACGTTCACCCGAAACCTTACTCCACAGTTCTTCCGTGATGAACGGCATAAAGGGGTGGAGGAGCTTTAAAATTTGATCAAGAGTCCAAGCAAATACCGCTCGGGTTTCATCTTTATCTGCTCCGTCAGGGCCAGAGAGAACTGGCTTAGACATTTCCAAATACCAGGCGCAAAATGTATCCCAAGTAAATTTATAGGCGGCATCGGCGGCGTCGTTAAAGCGGTAGTCCTCAATACAGCGCGTGACCTCGGCCGTGGTTTTGACCGTTTCGGAAATTATCCATTTGCTCAGCGCGAGTTTTGGCGTGGCAAGGTCAAAATCCTGGACGGGCTTACACTCATTCATTTGACCAAAACTGGCCGCTGACCAGAGCTTGGTGCCGAAATTACGATAGCCCGCTATGCGGTCCACGGAGAGGCGAATATTGCGCCCCTGCCCTGCCATGCTGGCGAGCGTAAAACGGAGCGCATCCGCGCCATAAGGCTCAAACCCATCAGGATATTGTTTGCGCGTTGCTTTTTCTATTTTCGGCGCCTTTTCAGGATTTTTAAGACCGCGCGTACGTTTTGCCACCAAGGTTTCAATATCCACCCCGTCAATCAGATCGAGCGGGTCAAGCGTATTGCCGACAGATTTAGACATCTTCTTGCCTTGCTCATCAAGAACGAGCGCGTGGATATAAATAT
>CAYXEB010000044.1:15839-17626 GCA_964463835.1 uncultured Hellea sp. | reverse complement strand
TCAAAGCTTGTTTGATCCCATTGTTCACAGAACCTAACGGCGGCGTCATAATGTGGGTTGTCTTTATATTTTTGCCGAGCTTCAGGGTCTAAGCCGATTTTATCTGCGTAATATTTATATTGAAATATACCGTGATGTTTAACGACCCACGTGCATTCTTTACGGACATAAGGCGCAATAATCGAGGCGGCTAAACTGTCATGATTTAGAGGAGCAAGATCATCGCCTAAGTCATGCACAAGAGCGCTGACAACCCAGTCAATATCAGCTCCCGAGCGCTCTGCCCGTGTTGCGGTCTGCAGGCTATGTTCTAGGCGGTCAATTTTATACCCCGAAAAACTGTTACGTAATTTTTCAAGCGCGGCCATGATACGGTTTGGCAGGCCTTGACAGAACTTATGCTCATGTTTTGCAAGGAAGGCATAATCGGCCTTCGTGCCCTCTTCCATTTTTGAAAATGAGACAACGTCCATGATTATTCCTCCGACGGGACGGCAGTGAGCTGGCTGCCTCTTGCGAGCATACGGTAAAGGCTCGTGACGCCGTCATGGTCTGTGTAACACCCTTGTAGATGACGATCGCCTTGCTGACTATTAAAAGCCGTGCGGCCATGAAGCAGGCGATAATTATCCATCATAAGCAGAGTGCCTTTTTTGAAAGGGAAGCGGATCTGAAATTCGTCATCATTTGCAAGTTCGTTCAGTCGCCGCCGCGCGGCATAAAACATATCCAACGTGTCTTTATCTAGGGCGGGTACATAGTCTAGTCTATTGCTTAGCCGAATACGGTAAACAATACCTCGATGGTCGCGCTCAATCATTGGGCCCCAATTTTCTAAAATAGCTGAAGGCCCATGATAACGGTAACGCACATTTACGTGCTCCAAAAGGACCGCTTGTTCAGGTGACTCTTCGGCAAGACGTTGGGTTATGGCGATTCCGTCTACGAGCGTTGATAGTCCGCCCGGGACTTCATTGGTAAGGCAGTGCAAAAATTGGATGCCTGGAACAGGTTCACGGTAAGGGTTGTCTGTATGAGAGGATAGAGCCGCATCCGTATAGGCGATGTCTGTCGCTTGACGTTTCTTTTCGACGTTAAAAAGCCGCCCCCAATTTGTATTGCGAACATATCCAAATCGTCCTGCCAATTTTAAAAGCGAGTCCCTGTCGGTGGGCGTATTTTGCATAATACAAAAACCGTAAAGCAAAAAGGCCTCTAACATATCTTTTAAGCGTTCAGGATTATCAAGCTCATCCCAATTGGTGTCTGGACGAGTTTTGAGCGACGTCGTCCAACTTTGCGGGTCAGGCGGTGCTTCGGGATCGTGGACCCAGCCAATTTCACGCTTAATTTGTAAGAGGTTCAATTGTGACTGATAGCCATCACTAAAGCTAATGTCCAAATTATCATTATTTGTGAGTTTAACATTTTTGATGGTTAGATTGCTTGGGAGGGTTGCCGTCTCATATTTTCGCTGATGGCTAATGTAATCAAAACTGTCTGCAGTTGTAATTCGTTCGCGAAGCCATAGTGGGTGCAGGCTAATAGACTTATCTTCGCCATCAGAGAGCGTAATCCCCCCGGTGTTATTGTCAAGTAAGACGTGGTCCTGAGCGGAAATCATAATGTCCTCCAACAAGCAGTGTTCATATTGAATGACATAAACGACGCTGTCGGGGAATAGATAAATTCAATCAAACTTTATGATAAGACTTTATGATAAGAAAAATTTGATAACGGATAAGACAATCCAAATAAGCCGTACGGTATGCCTAACTATAGAATTA
>CAYXEB010000044.1:1580-15739 GCA_964463835.1 uncultured Hellea sp. | reverse complement strand
GATAACGGATAAGACAATCCAAATAAGCCGTACGGTATGCCTAACTATAGAATTAAGGTCCGAGCCCAGAGATTAGTTAGATAAATGGTAGTTTTTGAACGACACAGTCACGGGAGCCTTCTGGGCTCATTGCTGTAAGTTGTGTACCTATTTCCCATTGCGTTTTATCAACCATACCGATAGCGACATTCGTCTTAAGGTCTGGTGACCAAATCGCAGATGTAATCTGTCCTACAAAGTGACCATTATTGTCCAAAATGGGCCAAGGACTTCTGCAGGGTACGAGCGGCGTACCAGATATTGATACGCCTCTTATTTGACGTTTTGGTCCGTTCTCGCGTTCTTGTTGCAGGGCCTCAGACCCAATACATCCAATAGCAGCTCCACCTTTACAAAATTTTCCAAGGCCAGCTTCGTAAGGCGTATTGGCTTGTGTCATATCATTTCCATAGGACAGCAAACCGCCTTCGATACGTTCAATAAGATTTGGACAACCCGCTTTGACGTTCAAGTCTTGGCCAGCTTCGAACAAAGCATCCCAAAGCGGCTCGCCATATTGCGTACCTTCTACATATATTTCAAAGCCCCCTTGCACGGAATAACCTGAGCGGGCGATTGTGAACTCTTGATCTGCAAAGGTTATTTTGCGGTGTCGAAAGAACTTTATATTATGAATATCTTCGCCAAAAAGGCGCGCCATCAATGCATCAGATTTTGGGCCTTGTATTGCAAGAGGGGAAACATCAGGTTCGAAGATATCGACGTTCATTTGTCGTCCGACAGCTAATCCTTTTATCCAATAGAGCAGGTCTGAATCCGCTAAGGAAATCCACCATCGCGTGTCACTATGTTTCACGGCGACAGGATCATTTAACATCCCGCCTTTATCATCGACCACGGGTATATAATAGCACTGGTCATCCTTCATTTTTTTAAGGTTGCGAGGCGTTAGCATCTGCACAAGTTCAGTTGCATCAGGGCCTTTGACTTCAACTTGTCGTTCACAGGCGACATCCCAAACTTGAACATGTTTTTTAAGGTGATGATAATCAGCTTCAACACTCTCAAAGACGGTGGGCAGTAACATGCGGTTATAGATGGTATAGGCTTTAACACCAGATTCAGTCACACGGCGGGTAAAAGGTGTAGAACGTGTACGGCGCGAAATAGATAAAGCTGCATGCATCATAAGACACTCCCAATAATTTCTTTGTGTTTAATTCAAAAGAAATTTTCGCGCACCAGCTAAATTTTTCGCTCTGATTATATAATAGTGAGAATTAGCTAAGGTTATATACGTCAAACTATTGATTTCGAACGATTGTGTTGTGTCCTTAAAACACTTAAACAATGCTAAAATTTTAATTTGTAGGCTTTACATGACGTCGTCCTATAATTAGAGCAGCTTATAGTATCTAACCTGGGAAATTCTGGCGTGAAAATACCTAGTAATTTTGACCTTAGGTCCCTGCAAGTTTTCGTGGTCACAGCTGATCAAGGGGGTATGACTCAAAGTGCACGGGTGTTGCGAATGACCCAGTCTGCCGTTTCTCAGATTATTGCAGGGTTAGAGCACGCAGTCGATGTCAAACTTTTTAATCGTTCCGTTCGTCCAATAGTTCTCACGCCAGCAGGAAAAATACTTCTTGAGCGTGGTCGGCAGATTATTAAAGACACGCAGGAAACCTTCCGGGAGACGCAAACGCTAGAACAACGCCAATTGGCAATGCTGACTATTGCTATGACCGACAGTATGTCAGCCGTAGTCGGAGCTAAACTATATAAATCTTTGCAGGAGATTTCAGGTTATTGGCGTGTATGGGCTGGTTTATCGCCCTATCATCGCGAAGAATTTCTTTCTCACAATATTGACGCTATTATAACATCAAGTGATGTTATGGAGGATGTTGCGGGTCTAGATCGACAACTTGTTTTTCAAGAGCCCTATGTGTTAATTTTTCCGAAAGACTATAAGGGCTCTATTGATATAATGGACGGCGTTAGAGATCTTCCATTTCTAAGGTTTTCATTACGCTCCGCAATGGGCTTACGTATTCAATCACAGCTTAATCGGCTCCGATTGAAATTTCCAGATGTTGTAGAATTTGATGGGGCGCCATCTCATACAATGGCTGTCGGAGAAGGTGTTGGCTGGGGTATTACCACGCCTCTTTGTCTTTTAAGTAAGGCGGAGCTTTTGGATAATGTGCAAATTCATCCTATGTCTCGCGGACAGTTTAGTAGACATTTCGTTTTATTGTCACGTGAAAATAGTCTTGGGCAGATGCCAGAAAAAATTGCAGAAGAAGCAAGACGATTATTGAAAACGGAATGTATCCCATTGCTATACAAGAATTGGCCATGGATTGAATCTATGTTCAGTTGGAATGAAGAAAAATGATCAATATTTTTAAGAAAATAGCGGGCATAATTTTTTGCATTTGAAATAGTGATAAGTCTAAAATTTAATGGCATCATGATTACTTAAGACTTAAAGATATTCAATGACAAATTCATCTTACTTTAAACCTGCAACTATTGCCCTTCACACGGGGTACACACCTGAGAGTGACTACGGCTCTCGGGCCGTCCCTATTTACCAAACCACCTCATATGCTTTTGAAAGCGTTCAAGGGGCCTCTTCATTGTTCAATGTTGAACAAGGCGGACATATTTATTCACGCATTTCCAATCCCACTGTGGCTGTGTTGGAGCAGCGTCTCGCAGCCCTTGAAGGCGGCGCAGGCGCGATTTGTACCGCTTCTGGCATGTCGGCACTTTTTGCGACCTTTATTACGCTATGCTCATCCGGAGATCACATTGTTTCCAGCGCGCAGATTTACGGCTCTACCGCGACGACATTGCGCTATACGCTAAAACGTTTTGGCATCAGTTGTGATTTTATTGAAATCAATGATGCTAGTGCCCTGAAGGCGGCAATCAAGCCCAATACAAAATTGGTTTTTTGTGAAAGTATTTCAAATCCAGGAATGGAAGTTTCCAACCTGCCGCAGATATCAAAAATCGCCAATGCGGAGGGCGTGCCCGTTATCGTGGATGCGACCTTTGCCACGCCCGCTCTTAACCGTCCGTTAGAACACGGGGCAAATATTGTTGTCCATTCTATTACTAAATGGATTGGCGGGCACGGCGTGGCTATTGGCGGCTGTATTATTGACGGTGGAAACTTTGATTGGGGAAACGGACGCCATAGCGAAATGACCGAACCTTATGCGCCCTTTCACGGCATGAAATTCTGGGAAGAGTTTGGGCCTACAGCTTTCGTTATGAAAATACGTAGTGAAGCCATGCGCGATTTGGGTGCCGCGCTATCTCCCCATAATGCTTTTTTGATTTTACAAGGCGTAGAGACCTTAGAACTGCGCATGAAACAACATATTGCCAATACAGCCGCTCTGCGTGATTGGCTCTTAGAACAAGACGCCGTGACATGGGTGCGTCACCCTGAAATGAACGCGCCGCCCCATGTAGCGGATATGTTCCCCAAAGGTGCGGGCTCTATGCTGTGCTTTGGTGTTGCAGGAGGCCGCGAGGGCGGGGCGGCCTTTATCAATAGTGTAAATTTGGCCACACATCTGGCCAATGTCGGGGATAGCCGCACACTTGTTTTGCACCCGGGTAGTACAACCCATTCGCGCCTGACCAAAGAAGCGATGGAAGCGGCAGGTATTAGCGAAGACCTTATTCGCGTCTCGGTTGGACTGGAGGATATAAAAGATATCACCAACGATTTCGCAAAAGGCCTGCGGGCCGCAGCCAAGGCCGCAAAATAATGGAGCTAGAGATAAAAAATGCGCCCGTTTACGTAGCAACCGGCGGTAAAGACTTTAATCCTGAATTACCGACAGTCTTATTCTTACATGGTAGTGGCGGCGATCATCGCACATGGGCGCTACAAACACGTTGGTTTGCCTATCACGGCTATTCCGTCCTTGCCCCAGATTTGCCAGGCCATAGCCTGTCGGGCGGAGAGGCCTTTAAATCCATTGAGCAAAGCGGCCCATGGCTTGAAGCTTTATTGAAGGTAACGGGCGTGTCAGCCGCACATATTATTGGCCATAGCCAAGGTTTCCTAAGCGCTCTTGCCTTCGCCAAAGATCATGCTGATAAGATATTATCTTTGACAGCGGTTGGAACAGCCGCGGCCATTCCTGTTAATCAAGCCTTGATTGATACAGCGAAAGAAAGCGCTGCCAAAGCTGCTCATATGATGTGTAATTGGGGGTTTGGCTCTGCCGCCCATATGGGGGCAAGCTCTGTTCCGGGCATGCAGCCAATTGCGATATCCCGCGCGATATTGAGCCGCAATCCCCTGCATGCAGACCTTCAAGCCTGTGCAGATTTTGCGATGGGCTCGGAAATCGCCAAAGGGCTCACGATGCCAAGGCATTGCATACTCGCTTCAGAAGATAAAATGACGCCATTACGTGCGGGACAAGCGCTCGCGGCGGATATTGGCGTTGAGCCAACGATAATAGAAAACTCCGGACATATGCTCCCGCTCGAGGCTCCTAGGCAAACGCTTGCGGCGCTTCGAAGCTTTATTGAAAGCATCGAAACGAAAAGAGCGGCGGCATGAGAATTCAAAAAGTTGCCGTTATTGGCGCCGGCACGATGGGCGCGGGCATAGCAGGACAAGCCGCAAATGCGGGATGCGATGTGTTATTGCTTGATCTTCCCAGCGAGGGCACGGATGTGAATGCCCTAGCCCAGAAAGGGCTCGACCGTATTTCAAACCCTGCCGACCCTGGTATTATTAGCAAAGCGGCAGGCGTGCGGATTTCAGTCGGTAACATCCGTGATGATTTTGATAAACTTGCCGAGTGTGATTGGATTGCCGAAGCTATTCTTGAGCGGCTTGACCTTAAGAAAAACCTTTATAAAAAACTCGACGGCGTGTGCAAGGATAGCGCGATAATCTCGTCCAATACCTCGACTATCCCGATTAAACTTCTTGTCGAGGATATGCCGCTGGCATTTAAGAAACGCTTTGCCATTACGCATTTTTTCAACCCCGTCCGTTTTATGCCTTTATTAGAACTCGTAGCCGGCGAAGAAACAGACGCCGATGTTATGGCCGCGCTGCATTTATTCTGTGATGAAAAACTTGGTAAAGGCGTTGTGCCCTGTCTGGATACGCCGGGTTTCCTTGGTAATCGTGTCGGCTGTTATGCCATCCAAGCTGCGCTGCATACCGCCAGTAATATGGGCATTAGCCCCCAAGAAGCTGACGCAATATTTGGACGCCCCATGGGCATTCCCAAGACCGGCGTCTTCGGCCTATACGACCTTATAGGCATTGATCTCATGAGCGATGTTGCCAGCAGTCTTGTTTCTATACTGCCCGCGGATGACGCCTTTCATGATGTCGGCACAAAGCTTTCTTTAATGGAAAGTATGATTGCCAACGGACAGCGCGGACGTAAAACGGGTGCGGGATTTTACCGACAAAAAGACGGCGTCAAGCAGGTCATTGATCTTGAAATTGGCGAATATATTTCAGTTGAAAACCTCTCCATTGAGATTGCGAATAAAGCTGAAAAAGATGGCATTATTCACGTTCTGAAAGATGAGAGTAAATATGGCGACTATGCGTGGAAGGTGATGTCAAATGTCTTGTCCTATGCGGCCTCACTCGTCCCCGAAGTCGGGGATAACCCCATTGGCATCGATGATGCGATGAAGATGGGATATAATTGGATTAAAGGCCCGTTTGAGCTGATCGATGATATTGGTGTTGATTACTTTATTTCGCGGCTGGAATCCGAACAGCGCCCGGTTCCAGATTATTTAAAACAGGCGGCTGGTTCATCTTTTTATGATGGATTAAAAGTGCGCCTCTTTGGAGGAGGATGGAAAGAGATTGAGCGACCTGCAGGTACATTGCGTTTTAATGATAAGCGCAAAACATTGACGCCAATCAACGCGAATGCCCAGGCTAGCTGGTATGATGTTGACGGTGCTGCCCTCGTTGAATTTCATTCTAAAGCTAACGCCCTTGGCGCTGGTTCGATGCAAATTTTAGATGAGGCCTTGGACGCTGTAAGTGCGAATAAGATGCAGGGGCTTATTGTGCATAATGACGCGCAGCATTTCTCATGCGGCGTGAACCTTAACGCTGTACGCGCCTTTTTCCAATCCAAAGATTGGGACGGGCTTGATAAATTCCTCAATCATTTTCAGCAAACGGTTCATAAAATGGCCGTGGCTGATTTCCCAGTGATTGTCGCCCCGGTCGGCTTATCTCTTGGCGGCGGCTTCGAAGTTGTGCTCCATGGCAAACAAGTTATCTGTCACGCCAATTCAAATATGGGCCTGGTCGAGTCTGGCGTCGGGGTTATTCCTGCGGGCGGCGGTTGTAAGGAAACCCTCTACCGCTGGATTGATAAAAAAGACGGTGATGTTGCAGCAGGCGCATGGGAGGCATTTATGTCGCTTGGTTATGGCAAAACGGCAAGCTCGCCGCTTCATGCCCAGGACCTCGCCATGCTCAGGCCAAATGATCGTTACGTCAATAATCGTGACCGCTTACTATCCGAAAGCTTGGCCGCACTAAAGGACGGCTCAGAGCAAGTTGGATTTGACCGAGCCCCTATTGCTATGGCGGGTAAACCCTGTTTTGATAAAATGGTGGCTTGGGCCGAGGACATGCATGCCAAAGGTAAGCTTTTTGCCCACGATGTTGTTGTCTCGACCGAGATTGCACGTATCGTTACGGGCGGCGAAATAGAGCCAGGAACATTGCAAAGCGAACAAGATCTCTACGATGCAGAGCGCCGCGCATTCTTGGTTCTGGCCAAAACAGAAGCAACACAAGAACGCATTGGGACCTTGCTAGATAAAGGCAAAGCCGTCAGAAATTAGGGTATCAACTATGCCAATAGAATATGATGTTTTAGAGAAAAACAACGCAAATTATGCCCCGTTATCAGTCGCAAGTTTCTTAGAGCGAACGGCATATATATACCCAGAGCGTGAAGCTGTTTTTTATGAAGACCGGTCCTATAATTGGTCTGAAGTCCAAGGGCGGTGTCTAAAATTAGCCTCAGCACTAAACGCACGTGGTTTAGGTGGAAATGACACAGTATCTGTCTTGCTGTTTAACACACCGGAAATGTTCGAGTGTCAATTTGCGGTGCCTATAGCGGGCTGTGTTTTAAATTCAATTAATACGCGCCTTGATGCGGAAACGATTGCTTACATTATTGATCACGGCGAAAGCCAATTAATGATCGTCGATAGAGAGCTTTACCCTGTTGTTTCAAAGGCTTTGAAAATTAGTCAGTTAAGTCCTGATGTCATTATCGTTGATGATGCCGCAGCGGATATCAGGCCTGATATGCCTGCAAATGCTATAACCTATGAAGCCTTTATCGCCTCGCAAAGCCCTGACTATCAACCAACGCCCTTAAAAGATGAATGGCAGGCTATGGCTTTAAACTATACATCTGGCACAACTGGGCGCCCCAAAGGTGTGGTGTATCATCATCGCGGCGCTTATTTGATGGCTATGGGAACAGTGGCAAGCTGGGCGCTGCCAATGCACCCGCGTTATCTTTATACAGTGCCTATGTTTCACTGTAATGGATGGGGCCACGCTTGGACGATGACCTTAATGGCGGGTAAGATAATTTGCTTGCGTCATTTCTCGCCCGAGAAGTTTTTTGAACAAGCGAGTAAACATAACATAACACATTTTGGCGGTGCGCCGATTATAATGAATATGCTTGCAGGGGCGCCGGAAGCGATAAAGCCGAAATTTGACCATACGGTTAAAGCTATGACGGCTGGCGCGCCGCCGCCCGCCAGCGTCCTCGAAGCCATGGCCAGTATGGGATATGAAATTATGCATGTTTATGGCCTGACCGAGACTTATGGTCATGTTCTACAAGCGGCTCCGCAAGAGGCCTGGATGCATAAATCTATAGCTGAACAAGCTGAACTCAATGCGCGTCAGGGCGTGATATTTACCAATCTGGAAGCCACAAAAGTCGTTGGTGAAGATGGCCAGCCTGTACCCCATGATGGGACAAGCATGGGAGAGATTGTGATGCGCGGTAATGTCGTCATGAAAGGTTACCTGAAAGATGATCAGGCAACGGAGCAAGCCTTTAAAGATGGGTGGTTCCACTCTGGCGATTTGGGGGTTGTTTATCCTGATGGTTATATTCAGCTTAAAGACCGTGCTAAGGATATTATTATCTCTGGCGGTGAAAATATTTCATCAGTTGAAGTTGAAAATACCCTCCATAAACATGCGGCTGTTGATATGGCTGCTGTTGTCGCTATGCCGGATGATAAATGGGGTGAAGTCCCATGCGCATTTGTTGAATTAAAAGGAGCGGTAACAGAAGAAGAACTTATTGATTTTTGCGCGAGTAATATGGCTCGTTTCAAACGGCCTAAAAAAATTGTTTTTGGAGAGCTGCCCAAAACTGCCACAGGAAAAATTCAGAAAAAGGTTCTAAGAGACGTCGCTAAATCTTATTAGAGAGTGACGGTTACTCATCTGTCCAATTGGGATTGCGTTTTTCTATAAAAGCATTGATGCCTTCTTCGGCATCACGGGCCAACATATTATCCACCATAACTTTTGTTGTAAAATTATAGGCTTCGGGTAGTGTTTTTTCGCGTTGTGCATAAAAAGCTTTTTTACCCGTTGCCAATGTCATGCTGGATTTTGAAGCAATTTTTTGGGCTAATTCTAGTGTTGCTGTACTTAAATTTTCCTTCAATACAACGCGGTTAATCAAACCTATTTCGGCTGCTCTTTTAGCGGAGGTCATGTCCCCCGTCAGGAGCATTTCCATTGCGTGTTTATGAGAGACATTACGGGAGAGCGCAACCATAGGCGTTGAACAGAAAAGACCTATATGCACACCAGGTGTACTGAATTTTGAATTGTCCGACGCAATGGCTAAATCACAACTAGCGACTAACTGACATCCAGCGGCTGTCGCAACGCCGCCTACTTCCGCGATAACGGGCTTGGGACACATCACGATAGCTTGCATGACATCAGAACACATTGTCATGATATGCGTAAAATATTGGCGGCCTTTATCATCAGAATGACGTCCCGCGCTTAACTCTTTAAGATCGTGACCGGCACAAAAAGCGGGCCCGTTAGCCGCCAGAATAATCACCCTTACAGATGTGTTGTTCGCCGCCTTTTCAAATGCAGATCCAAGCTGTGTCAACATAGCTTCAGATAAAGCATTGCGCCGCGCGACATCATTTAATGTTAGTCTCAAAATGCCATTATCATGATCTTGCTTGCTGAGTAAAATACCACTTTTAATCGCGGTGATAGACATGGGCATCGTCCTTGTTATAGCGTTTTCTTACGGAGTTGTTTTGGCAGTTAACAATATCCAAAACAATATATCTATGCGGCAGAAGAAATTTCTTTTTTCATGACTTCAAAAGAGAGAAAGCCCTTCATACAATATGCTGCATTTAAACAGCCGTATAACCTCCATCTATATTTAAAATGGTGCCCGTTATGTGTCGTTCTTTGGCAAGGAATAAAATGCTGCGGGCAATTTCTTTAGGGTCAGCGACGCTGCCAATCGGGATGCTTGGTATATTACGATCTAAAGCCGTATCGGCCATTTTAGGGTCTTCATGCTCTGAAAATAGCATGGGAGAATTAATAGCACCCGGCGCAACAGCATTCACTGTGATGCCCCTTGGGGCAAGCTCTAAAGCCATGGACCGTGTCAGCTGGTTGACGGCTCCCTTGGATGTGCAATAGGCCGCCAAACCAGCGGCGCCAACTTGTCCGCATGTCGAAGATAGATTAATTATAGCCCCGCTTAATTTGACATTTTGCGCAAAGGCCCGAGAAAAATTAAATACCCCTGTGACATTGACGTTCATCACCTTGGCCCAGTCTTCATCTGATGTGTCTTGTGCTGTTTTCCGTAAGATTGTGCCAGCATTATTAATGAGGGTATTGGGCATGTCTCCGAAGGTTTTTTGAGCGCTTGTTATGGCAATATAGGCTGTGGAAGCTATTGATACATCACCAGCCACATAGGCGATATTCTTGCCAATAACTTTGCAGGCTTTTATGAGTTTGTCCTCATTACGTCCGACAATCATAACATTTGCGCCTTGGGCTATGAAAAGTTTGGCGCATTCAAATCCAACGCCGCTCCCGCCGCCTGTAATAATGACGCCTTTATTTTTTAAATTACGGGGTTCACCAACCATAAATGCCTACAAACTGGGGAGGGGGAGTTTAGCCATACGGCCACCTGCGACAACAATTTCTTGGCCTGTAATAAAGCCAGCTTTTTTGCTGGCTAAATATACGGCCGTATTGGCTATATCCTCAGGTAAACCTATTCGCCCGATTGGGTGTAAATTCTTGATTTCGGAGTCGACTCTTTTACGGTCAGGATATTGGTCAAGAAAGGCTTCGTTAAAAGGGGTGTTGATCCAGCCTGGCGCAATGGCATTGCAACGAATACCATAAGGGCCATATTCAAGGGCTGTATTATGCGTAAAGCTGGCAACAGCTCCCTTGGATGCGCCATAGGCTCCGTGATTAGGATTTGCGCCTAGGCCTTCAATTGAACTGATATTCACAATAGCAGGATTGTCAGATAATCCATTACTCATCAAAGGAAATGCATGCTTGGTCATGAGAAAAACACTTCGCACATTTACGTTCATTACTCGGTCCCACTCATCAGGTGTCATTTCTTTTATAGAGACTTCGATAGCGATACCCGCATTATTCACAAGGGTATCTAGTCGTCCGTAATTTTCTTTGACCATTTTCATCAAATCGATAACGCTATTTTCATCTGCGACATTGGTCTTATGAAACATGAATGATGTATCAACGGGTTGATTGATATCTGCAATGATAACCTTAGCCCCGTCATCCCGAAAACTTTTGGCAATCGCTAGTCCGATATTTTGAGCCCCGCCCGTGATGATTGCGACGCGCTTATTCATTGTAAGCCACTATTTTACTGCGGTGAGCGCCTAGACCTTGGATGGTTGGTTCCATGATATCACCAGGCTTCATGTATAGCTGTGGTTTCATGCCATAGCCAACGCCGGGCGGAGTACCTGTAAACATTAAATCACCAGCTTCCCAACGTACATAGTTGGAAATATTGGAAATCAGTTCGGCTATCGTAAAAACCATATCTGCGGTGTTACTACTCTGACGTGTTTGGCCATTTATTTTGATTGAAATATCCAAGTCATTCGGGTTTGGAATTTCGTCTTTCGTGACGAGCCAAGGTCCAAAGGGTTTTAAAGTATCCGCGCTTTTGCCTTTGGTCCATTGTGTGCCGCGTTCGAGCTGAAATTGTCTTTCCGAAACATCATTGCCAATACAATAACCCGCAATATGATCCATAGCGTCTTCAACCGTTATATAAGACCCGCCTTTACCCAGAACCACGACAAGTTCAGCTTCCCAATCGAGTTCTGTTCCTTCCCGGGGTATAATGACATCATCATAGGGACCATTTATAGCCGTCCGCGATGTCAACATAAACATGGGCTCTTTAGGGGTTTTTAATCCGGCCTCTTGGGCATGTTTCCCGTATGTCAGCGCGCACCCGATAATTTTCCCGACATTTCCAACAGGGGGTCCGATACGCACATCGTCGCTCATGATAGGGTAGCTCTCTAGGTTTTCATTTTTTAATCTGGACAAGACAGAGGACGATAAAGTTGCGCCTGTCCAATCTGACGCGAAACGGCTCATGTCTCGAATGTTTCCAGTCTTGTCAAGAATAGCGGCTCGTTCGAAGCCTTTATCACCAATTCTTAGAAGTTTCATGATGTGTCCGTAAGACGCGCTGTAAGAGCCGCAATATCTATACCGCGCTTTTTTGCTGATTTAAAATGATTAAGCGTATCTGTGATCCCATTTTCTAAGGTGCGATAGGGAGACACGCCAAGCCGTTTATCGAGGCTTCCATCGTCTTTTTCAGCTGGGAATGGCATAGCATCGCCTGAAATGCTAATTGGGGCATTCACGCCAGTATTATGTTTTATAATGTTGATAATCTCTGCCGTATCTGCAGGTGTTCCGTTCATATCATAGACGAGGGCATCTGATTGGTCTTTTGCTATTGCTGTGACAAATCTTAGCGCGGCATCTTCCACATGGCAAAACGTAAGAGGACCACTGAACGGAACTGTATAAGGTTTTCCTTCTAGGGCTGCGAGAATGGCTATGCTTGGCGCCGCACTCATGCCTTGGTCTCGTCCGGGTCCATATATAATGCCGGGACGAATACCTATGCTAGGGACGTTCCAGTCTTGCCAATAAACAGCCGCCATCTGTTCGCCGCAGATTTTATGAGCGCCGTACAGCGTAGCTAGATAATCATTCTCTCCCATGGCAGGGGCCGCCACGGAACTGGCATAAGTTAGGCGTTTAATCCCAGCATTGCGAGCCGCTTCCAAGATATTGATACTGCCCATCACATTTACCTGAGTACTTCCGATGGGGTCAGCCTTGCAAAATGGAACTTGTAAAGCGGCGAGATGAATTATCGCGCTTATATCATGTGATGAAATGACCTCTGTAAGGCGATTGAAATCGGTGATGTTGCCCAATTCCCATGCGACATTATCTAAATCTTCCATGGCAAGGTCTAGTCTGGAGCGGTTTTCTGTTATTTCATAAACAACTGGCTTTGCGCCTATTTCATTCAACAGTTTAACAGTCCAAGCGCCGATACAGCCGGCTGCTCCTGTAATGAGAATGGATTTGTTAGTTAGGTCAGACTTCATGGTTTAAGTTTTTCTCTAAACGCCATTAACGGACCCAAAGCTATATCAATATCTTCTGCAAGTTTTTTATCACCATCATGTAAGCTAATCTTTTCAACGAGTTGATTAAGGCGGGCTGAGGCGCGCCACGCTTCGTGGCGGGTTAGTTCAGCGGTAATACAAGGATCATCCCATCCAGCCATATTTACGGAATTCGTCGCGTCATTTGCCGTCGCTGGTGAAACAACGAAAGAGGGGACCATCGTTATACGCTCAGCTTTTTTGAGCAAGCGGCAAGCACGGTGGAATATCATATTGCCTTGCTGAAGGAAACCATAACCTGATGCGGGGAAAGGAATGGTTTTTACGCGTTCATGGGGAAGTTCTGTATCTTTTCCTTCCTCACCTGAGATACCAAGAATAGTCTGACCCTCTTCCTTGGTGCCATGGAAATACTGAAACTGACCGCCTTGAATTTTGGAAGGATCTGAGAGCATCATGACGACGTCGAAAGATACTGAATCGGTGTGCCATGTATCCACGGCATTTCGAATGTCATCTGGCGCGTAATTAACACCGCAAGCCACAGCTGGAACGGAATGTCGTGCGAGTGAAATGCCTGCAATATTTGAAAGATGTTCTGCCAATTCAGGACTGTCACAAAAACTGCGGATAAAGGAAGATCTATAACCCGCACCTCGGCAATAAGACCCCAACCGATTAATTCCGGTTCCCTTACTTACGTTTCGATTGTCATACATTTTAAGACAAATTTCTCGCATGATAGCAAGACCTTCATCTGATAAAATTTTAAAGGTTGAGCTGACAGCAAAATTTGAGGGACATTCAGCGACTTGCTCTTCTGAGTACCCGAGCTCTTTTAAAGTGAGCGTTTGCTTAGGTTGACTTAAATCTAAGTGACGCTCTGCAGAAAATTCTGGTTCACCATTATATTTGACGTAAGTAGTGGGTCGTTCATTGGGGAATGGTAGGGTCTTATCCATTTGTCCTCACTTAAATACAATTTTTCAGTACCATTTATCCTCTTTTGTCGTCGATAGTAAAAATGTAGCATTAAATTTTTTAATCGTATCAGTGATTTATCTTATACATAAGATGAACCTTTATGGCATTCCATAAAGCCGATTGATATTTGCCCACGATTTCGCATAGATAGAAAATAATAAATATTTGGGGAAAATATGATAGAGTCCGAAGACTTACCAATAGCGATTGCAAAAACAGGTTTTTATACTGGGTTTAATCGTTTTGTTGCCATTGGGTCAAAACTCATACTTGCTCTGCTGATTTTTTGGGCTGCTATAAGTCCGAAAAGCGCTGGACGTATTCTGGCTGACATACAATCCTTTTCCGTAAATAATTTT
>CAYXEB010000044.1:0-1480 GCA_964463835.1 uncultured Hellea sp. | reverse complement strand
ACAATCGGATATGGTGTGTCTCAGGCCGCATCGGGTCTTTTTAATATAACGGGTGCGGATTGGATAACGACAGACACAGGTAAGCCGACTCTCACTGCGCAGCTCGTTGCACTCGTAATCATTATGCTTGCTTCAACGGTTTCGGCTTTATCCGGCGTCAGGAAAGGTATTAAATGGCTTTCCAATATCAATATGGGCTTGTCATTCTTTCTCCTTTTGTTTTTTCTGATTTTTGGCGCAACTCTCTTCGCATTCAAAACATTTTTCCTCTCGATTTGGGATTATCTTTTGGCCTTCCCTAAAATGTCGCTTTCGGTTTGGAGTGCAACCGGGAACGAGACTGAAAAGGCTCTTTCAGAATGGCAAGCCGCATGGTCTGTCTTTTACTGGGCTTGGTGGATTGGTTTTGCACCTTTTGTAGGCCTTTTTCTCGCGCGTGTTTCCAAAGGTAGAACTGTGCGGGAATATGTGCTTGGCGCTATGCTTGTACCGACACTAATGTGTTTGACATGGTTTGCCCTTGTTGGTGGGACAGCGGTGAATTTGGAATTCTCCGGCATTGCAAAAAACTCCATTATAGGAGCGGATATTTCTGCTCAGCTATTTCAAACTATAAATTTAATGCTTTCACCAGGGCTAGCTGTCTTGATGTCTATCATAATCGTTATTCTGTTGCTGACTTATCTTGTGACATCCGCTGATTCCGCCATTCTCATAATCAATACGATTTCCTCTGCGGGAGATCGAACGCAAAAACACGGTAAGCATATCGTTGTTTGGGCTTTGATTTTAACCTCCGTAGTCGCGGTCTTGTTGAAAGTAGGGGGAATGGATGCCTTACGCTCAATTATGATTATCGGGGCATTACCATTTTCCGTCGTCATGGCTTTGATGTCGGTCTCTCTTTTAAAGTCACTGCTGTTTGATTCTGGAAATGACACCTACCATTAAAAAAATCTGCTCAGGAAAATTAATCTAGGTAATGCTGTATTAGTGATAATACTAATAGTGCACGATAAAACTATAATTTTGTTGTTAAATTGTCACGGATTTCAAAAAATTCATATCATTAGAAAGTAAAATATCTTTCAGTATTGATATGGCGGTAGCTTCCGTTATGGTCACCACAGTAAAGTGGGGCGCTACATAGAAAAGCTAAAAAAGCTATGAAGGGGACTACTTATGACTAGACTTAATCTATTGAGCTGCACGGCCATTGGGGCGGTTTTGACGGTGGCGATGTCACCATCAGCACATGCCCAGCTCGAAGACGAAGTAATTGTAACAGCGACCAAACGCGCCGAAAGCGCCGCTGACGTTCCTATTACAGTTACAGCGCTTGGTGAAGACACGCTTGAAGAACTCAATGTTAATATTTTTACTGATTATTTAGTTCAACTCCCTGGTGTTTCTGCTGGCGGGTCAGGACCGGGGACCAGCACAATTTACATTCGGGGTGTTGCCTCAACAACGCCGACAC
>CAYXEB010000043.1:0-17700 GCA_964463835.1 uncultured Hellea sp. | reverse complement strand
TTTGCTTTTGGTCGCGATGAATATGGCTAGAATAGCCCTTATGTAAACTACAGCCGTAATAAAAGCGCGTTGGGCGTAGCTTCAACTTTCTGCAATTGCCCGAGATAAGTCATGCCAAGAAGCGAGGTGTTAAGTCCATCGGGCACGACAAGAGCTTTGACATTGCGCAGCGTAATCGCTCCAACAGAGATGGATTTTATCTGCACATATGCCGCCATATTTCGTCCGCCCGCTGTGTCGACAGGAACGTTATATTTTAAATCGCGCGTCCGAAAACCCGCCTTTTTGGCGTCATTAAGGGTGAGTGCAACTGATGATGCCCCCGTATCAATTAAGAATTTTACATGTCCATTATTTACCCGGGCATCTGTCCAGAACTGTCCATCACGACGTGATTTTGGAATAGAGACCACGCTTCCGCTTTGTTGAACGAGTTTGGGCTTAATTTGCGCGGGCTCATTTTCGGCTTGGGGCGCAGAATTTTCTTGAGCAGGAAGCGTTATGCCGGCCATGGCATAGATCTTGTCTTTATTAGCCATCGCCATGGCTACACCAAAACAAAGGGCGCCGATAACAATAACATCACGTAAAACTGTATTTCCCATAGACTCCTAAATAGCATAGTATAGTTGTCAGACCTTTAACTTGAGAAAATAAATTGCCTCTTTTTGTGATAAGACAGGCGCCGCTATGACCGGACGTCCATTTGACGATATTCGCGCCCTTGTGGCGGATATGCCGTCGCCTGATACAAAAATGACTCAAGCCGTAAATGCTATTCTTTCTGATGAAACAGGGCTTAAACCCTTGGGACGTATCCAAGCATATCTCCAGTGGCTTGCGGGGTGGCAGGGTCAATTGCCTAAAATTTCTCGTCCTTTGATTGCAGTTTTTGCAGGAACGCATGGAATTACAGAGAAAATTTTTGATAAAAATATGATTGAGGCGGCGCAAAGCCGCGTTAAAAATATGACGGAAGGCTCTGCAGGGGTACGCGGTATATCAGGTTCCCTCCAAGCCGCCTTCAAAGTCTATGAACTTGGCACAGAGTATCCGAGTGATGATTTTACCAAGGGGCCATCAGTTAGCGAAAAAGACTGCGCGGCGGCGATTGCCTTCGGTATGGAGGTCGTCGCAGAGGGGGCAGATATTATTGCAATCGGAAATGCGGGTTTTGGCTCTGCAACAGCGGCCGCAGCGATTACGCGCGGACTTTATGGCGGGGCTTCAGATTATTGGGCAGGAGGAAGCGGCCCCGCCGCGAAGACGCGAATTGCTGTTGTTGAAAAAGGCGCAAACTTTCATAAAGATAGTCTTGGTGACCCGCTAGAAGTCCTTCGGCGTTTTGGCGGGCGCGATATTGCGGGTATGGTCGGCGCTATATTGGCCGCGCGCCACCAATCCATTCCAGTTGTTTTAGATGGTTATGTTGTGTGTAGCGCCGCCGCGGTTTTACATAAGTTAAATCCCGAGGCGATTTCCCATTGTATCGCGGGCCATGTCACAAGCGAACCTGCCCATAGAGCTCTGCTTGACCGTGTTGACTTAACGCCATTCCTTGATTTGGGTATTGGCATTGGAGATGGAACAGGGGCGGCATTTGCTATTGGCGCGCTTAAGTCCGCGGCAGAAGCTTTGCAGACTTTAAAAACGGTCTAAATTTGCAATATTTTACCTAAGTTTTCATCCTAAAGAGTTTCCATGTCTATTTTTTCTCATCCCGACTTTGACGACCATGAGGGTGTTTATAGTTTTAGTGACCCTGCCTCTGGGCTTAAAACCTTTATTGCTGTGCATAATACCAATCGCGGCCCCGCAAGCGGCGGAACACGTTTCTGGGAATATGCAACTGACCAAGAGGCTTTAACCGATGTCCTGCGTCTCTCGCGGGCCATGAGCTATAAAAACGCCATGGCGGAAATTCCTTTGGGCGGAGGAAAGGGGGTCATTATACGCCCAAAAGGTGACTTTGATCGTAAGGCCTTATTTTCGGCTTATGGGCGCGCTGTTGAAAAGGTGGGCGGGCAATATATCACCGCCGAAGATGTCGGGGTGAGCCCTGATGATATGGAAATCATTAAAACTCAGACCGATTATGTCGCGGGACTTGATGAAGGGGACGCAGCTTCTGGTGATCCTTCACCTCATACGGCAGATGGAATTTTTCGCGGACTTGGTGTTGCTGTCCAACATAAACTCGGCGTTGAAGGTTTTGGCGGGTTAATTGTTGCGATACAAGGCCTTGGACATGTCGGTTATAATTTAGCCTCGCGGCTCCATAAGTCTGGCGCGCGCTTAATCGTTGCGGATATAAATTCAGAGGTAACCGCTAAAGCCGCAAATGAATTTAAAGCGCAGGTTGTCGATATTAATGAAATTCATGCTCAGGAGGTAGACATATATGCGCCTTGCGCTTTAGGCGGGGCGATTAATACTGATACGATAGAGGATATCAACGCTTTTATTATCGGCGGCGCGGCTAATAATCAGCTTAAAACGACTAATATGGGCGAGGCCTTGCGCGAGCGTGATATTCTTTATTGCCCAGATTATGTGCTCAATGCTGGGGGTATAATTAATGTCGCCTCGGAAGTTTCAGGTCGCTATGATTATGACTGGGTCGACGGTAAGCTCGAAAATATAAAAGCTTCATTGCAAGAGGTTTTTGACCGCTCGGATAAAACCTCTAAGCCTACAAATGAAATTGCCGATATTATGGCGCGTGAGCGCTTGGCTTAATTTATTCCAAGTCTGGAGGAAGGGACTCTAGCTCTAATTGCCGGCGAGCTAGCTCGGCTTTAATTTGGTCATTAGTATTGAAGCTGCGTAAAATATTGAGTAACTCGCCTTCGACGTTAATATTAAACCTAAAGGGCTGGTTGTTCAGGACTTGCGAATTGCTACCGTCAAAGGCTAATGCGACCTCTATGGCTCCATCGAGAGGGCCATCCATATTTACCGTTAAAGAGTGATATTGAAATTCTTTCAGGGCTTGAAAGGCCGCGTCTCTGTAGCGCCTTTCACGAAGGGCTTGGACCGCGTCATTTTCAGTCTCAGCGTAATTGGCGGCTGAATCAATTTGTTTGGAATTATATTTTATCGTCCCGCCTTCTTTGACGATTAATTGCCCTTTATCGACTTTTACATCGATGCCAGACATAATTATAGGGAGCGTGCCTTCTATATCTCCAGTGGCCTCAATGGTGCCATCGCCAACATCTTTAAGAAATTCGCCAAGAGAAACACTGTTGATGCGCATAGTTACGCGGTTTTCAGGAGCAGAGTAGAGCCAGTCAAATGGATCCAATGAGATAGACCCATTACCCAGAGGCCACCGTGCGCTATACACTTTCACTCCGTCAGGGATTAGTTCAAATTCTATCACGCCGTTTTCAAGGGGGTATCCAGGATCAAATTTTCCAACGCTCAGCGATTGCCGCCCCTGACTTTGCAGCGGGAAAAAGGATGAAAAGCTAAGCTCTGTGCTGACATCGCTTAAAGGTCCAGGCAGGGTACCAAAGCTTAAAGATTTAAGTTGGGCCGAGCCTGAGGACTCTAGAGGCTTACCTGCCGCGAATTTTAGGTTTATCTGAGCTCCAACTGCACCGTTTACCTCCGCGATTTTACCGCGCATGGCTTTGACAAGAGTTTGGGGTTGTAATCCGCTAGGGGCGAATAAAAGTTCAGGAATATCCACGCTGGCAGTGCCAGCTCCATCTTTGAAATTATAGACGACATTGATCGGTGTATCTTCGCCATAAGGCAAGTAAGTTTGCGCCGTTCCGCTAAAGGCTTCATTTTTGTAATGGACCTGTCCTGTCATGGGAAGAGGCGGCAAAGCTTCTCCGGTAAACTTAACTTCTCCAGTCAAAGTCTGACCAGGGTCATAATTGAGAATAAAATCATCAGGGGATCCTTGCGCCGTTATGTTAATTCCTATGGCTTTTACAAGCTGAGTTTTGGCATCGGCAGAAGGGGCTCTCATGTCAAAGCGCAAATCTTCTTCGGGGTCTCGCCATAGTTCTAAATGCATTTTGGGAATCTGGATATCAGTTCCTGGCCCGGGCGTATCTTCGGAAGCTATCTGGGCGGTCTCTCCCTCTAGCACCCAGTTTTGCGTCTCTCCCGCTAAACTCCCGATGACGTCCATGGTGTTAAAGGACATGTCTAAATTACGTTTATCAAACTTATCCCTTGCTATAAAACGTATATCGGTGAGCTTCGCGGTGACGTCTGAGCTTTCAGGTTTACGCCGATATACCGGTCCGCGCGTTAATAGGCGGGCTGATAGGTCCTCGGCGCGCCACTGCGTTGTGGTGGCGACGCGGGCAATTGTGATTGGCAGATTATCTTTGGGTAAAAACTCCATGACGCTTTCAGAGTCAGAAATATTCATGATGACCTCCCCGCCCGCCTTCATTCCCGTAACGACAGCGCCAGGCAGTATTCCATCATAGTCAACATCGCCTGTGATGCGGAGCTTCTTCATATCTAGGTTGGTATAAATGACTTCGGCTTTAAAAGGCGACAGTCGTGCAGGCGTTCCGTCTATCCCAATCGCGCTCCATTCGTTTTGGGTACTAATTTTACCTGAAAAACTTTTCACGCCCTCCAGCCGCCATCCATTTTGTGAATGCGCGGAAAGTATTGCGTGTTGGATCTTTAATCCTGCAGGAGCGGGCATGGCAGCGTCAAATGCAAGGGAAATATCAGAGGCTGTTTTGTCAAATTGGTAAATTGGAGCCCGCGGATTTTGCTTTAAGGTCAAGCGGTGAGTTTGTGAGGATAGTTCTGCAGGTACGCTTAATGACAAGGTCGCTCCTGCGTCATTGAGGTCAATTTGTCCTTTTGCTGTCAGACGGGTTTGAGCAAGAAGGCTCGATAATGCCCGCGTTAAGTCCGGTGAGAAATTTTGCGCGATGGGGGTTTTGGTTAGCGCCTCGCTTAAGCTTAGGCGCTCAGCTAAGTTTTTGCGGCTTATCGGGTCAGGAATGGACAAATCTTCAAGGGCTGCGTCCCAATCTCCGTTTAAGGAAAGCGCGGCGTTTTCTCTATTATGGCTCAAATTTCCTTCCCATTCGAACTGACTAGACCCTGTTTCTAATTGGGCTGTTTTTACCTCGTCAAAGGTAAAACTTGCTGATCCCGAAATATCTATTTTTGAGGCTGTGATGAGCGAGGTGAGGTCACTTTTTACCCGCAGGCTCTTGGCGGTGATCGCGGGATGATTAAGCGCCTCTAGATGAATATCTGTCTTTATTTTTGGGACGTCACCTGAAAGTGAAATATCTAAATCGCCTCCGCCTTGGATTTGCCATGTATTATAGACAAGACTTGCCGGTGTAATGGAAAGAGCAGCGTTAAATTTCTCAGCGGCATAATATTCGGCAGTGACTTGCGTGTTGATCTCCCCATAAGGACTGACGACAACGAGCGAACCTTGTTGTATTTTTATACCGTCTGGCGGCAAAACGGTCTCACCGTCCTGCGTATTGTTCTGAAGTTCAGGCAGCCAGCTATCAATAATTTTTCCGGTCTTGTCTATTGTGACGCGCCCGGAAGGATTGATAAATTCTAATCCTTTTGCCTGTCCTTTCAACATGTCTCGCCACTCATAATTGGCGATGATTTTGTCGGCTGTGAAAAATACAGATCCATCATTGGATAGATTTACCTGCTTTATGATGGCTTGTGTTTTACGCACGCTTTCAACGGATAGCTGAGCCTTAACGCCGTGCTCCGCAAGGGCGTCAATCGCGATATCTTCCATCAAAGCATAACGGTTATGCCAGACATACATTGCTCCGCAGAGAAGTAAAAAAAGGCAGGATAAAATGATGATGAAAACCCAGTAGAAGGTGCGCCGGCGACGCGAACGCTTAGGTTTAGCCAAGGGTAAGCCCTTGCCTTCTGGGCGCTCAAATTTATCTGGCGGCTGAGTCACGGCTCAATCCCTGTTTCATTTCTTACATTCAATAGGGCTCTAGAGGTGAATGCACTATAAATTTTCTTAAGTTTACGTGAGAGTTCTATCTGTGTTAACGATACCTTAGCAATAATATTGGCAATTAGACGATGCTATAAAAAATTAGGGTGAATAAAAAAGACGATGCCTTCGAAACAAGACAATATCCAAACGCCTTTAGAAGCCTCTAAGGAGGACATGGCACGTTTAAAGATAGAACAGGTAAAGTCTGCCCTACGACTTAGGCTCAAAGCGTTTATGGATATGAATAATACGCGTATCTATAAAGATAAACGGTTTGGATTTTTGATGACCGGCGCCGCCGTTATAGCTTTCGCGGCATTTGTAATGCCTAAAAATACAGCCAACCCTGCGATGCTTGTCGTAGAGACAGCCGCTCAAAAGAATTCTAAAACGGCGATGGATTTGACCCGCCATGATTTATTTCTGGAATTAGAAAATGATATCTCAGATCAGAGAGTTACTATCCTCAAAGTGAAGTCAGGCGAGAGCTTAGGCCCGCTTTTACAAAAAAATGGGTTAACAGGCTCGCAGGCTTATAAGGTCACGGAAGCCTTTTCGACAGTTTTTAAGCCTCGAAACGTGCGAGTGGGCCAGGAATTTGGTTTATATTTTAATGATGGAACGCTCGATCATTTAACCTTCAAACCCAATGTCGAAAAAACCGTCTTTCTTGATCGAATTGGCGAGGATTACACGGCGCGGGAAATTTCGGCTGAATTTAAGTATGAGACAATCTCCGTTGCCGCCAATATTAATAACTCTCTTTATGTTGACGCTACTCGACTTGGCGCGCCTGATAAGGTCGTCTCACAATTTGCCAATATTTATGAATATTCTGTCGATTTTCAGCGAGACATTCAACCAGGTGATGCCTTTGAGCTTTTTTTTGAAGTAGCCCGTGATCACAAAGACAATATCATCAAGGCTGGGGACCTTCTTTACACAAGTTTTAGCCCCCGCGGGAAGACAACCGATTACTATCTTTATAAAGACTCCAAGGGTCGCGAAAACTTCTATGACGCCAAGGGGAAGACAGCCAAACGCAAGCTAAGAGCAACGCCTATTAATGGCGCGCGCCTTTCGTCGAGTTTTGGCCGTAGAAAACACCCAATTTTAGGATACCGCAAAATGCATGCGGGCGTTGATTTTGCCGCGCCTAGCGGCACGCCTATTCTGGCCGCGGGGTCTGGAACGGTCGAGCGATCAAACAGATATGGCGGTTATGGAAATTACATCCGTATTCGTCATACCGACGGTTATAAAACGGCATATGCCCATCTAAAATCTTTTGCGCGCGGAATAAAAGCTGGAAAATATGTTAAACAGGACCAAGTGATTGGTTATGTTGGAACCACTGGACGGTCCACCGGACCTCATTTGCACTATGAAGTCATTCATAACGGTAAAAAAATTAACCCGCGGCGACTATCTCAATTATCGGGTAAGCCGCTTAAGAAATCTGAGATGGGGGCCTTTAATTCTCGCCGGGTTCAGATAGATGAGCTTCGCGCTAAGTCGGAAAAAATTATATCTCTGCCAACAGCCGTTGTTATGACGGCTGCAGCGCCAAAATAGGTAACGGAGGCCGCCATGAAAAATTTGATAAATTTCTTTTTCTCATTTGATAAGCTAATGAAGGAAAAACTAATTGTGCCATTTTTCTGGCTTTCGATTATTTTAATCGCGCTTTATTTTTCAACCATTTTTCTAGAAACGATTTGGCTTGGACCCCTCGCGAAAATTTTAAACGTATTCACTTTCTTTGCAGCTATCGTTTTCTCATTAGTTGGCGTGCGGCTCCTATGTGAACTAATGGTGGCTGTTTTCCGGATTAATAATAATCTCTCACCAGATGGCGGCAAATCGGAAACAGCCGATATTGATCCGATGATTGAAGCGCGTAAAGCCGCCGAAGCCGCGGCATTACGGGCCCGTGAAGTGACCAAGACAGCGGGTGAAAAAGCGAGCGCCGCGACAAAAACGGCTGTTGAGAAAACGAAAGAAAAAACAAAAACTGTAGCTGACAGCGCTAAAGATAGCGTAAGTGACGCCGCGGGAAATACGGCGCGGCGGGCTAAATCCGTCGTCAAGGGCAAAGCAAGCGCAAAGACGACGACGCCTAAAAAGGTCTCTAGCAGGACAGCCGCAACCAAGAAAACCTCAACGGCTAAAAAAACGACTAAAAAATCTGTGGCTAAAAAACCTGTGGCTAAAAAAGCGAGCCCAAAGGCCAAAGCCAAAAAGCTAGACCCGTCTCTTTATGCCACGGATAAAAAGGGAAACATCATCTATAATAAAGATGGCTCCCCGCGTAAGAAACGAGGCCGTAAACCTAAGTCTTAATTGGCTTTCTTTAAGACAATTTTTCCGCCGATCACATCGGCGACCAGAGTTTCACCATCATCTATGTGGCCCGCTAAAATCTCGCGGGCCAGACTATCTTGAACGTGTTTTTGTAAGACACGTTTAAGCGGCCGAGCGCCGTAAGAGGGGTCATAACCTTGTTCGCCTATCCAAGTCCGCGCCGCGTCAGTGAGCGTGACCGAAATTTGTTTATCCTTAAGCCAGCCTTGGAGGCGCGCCAATTGAATATCAACAATCGCGCCCATATGCTCAGCTTTTAAGCGTTCAAATAATAAAAGCTCATCTAAACGGTTTAAGAACTCAGGTCTAAAATGAGCGTTGACTTCTGCCATAACCCCGACGCGCGCAGCGTTTATATTGTCGCCATCACCTAATTTCAAAAGGTGTTGCGAGCCAATATTAGACGTCATGATTATGAGCGTATTGCGAAAGTCGACGGTGCGGCCTTGGCCATCGGTTAACCGACCATCATCTAAAACCTGGAGCAAAATATTAAAGACATCAGGATGGGCTTTTTCAATCTCATCAAATAAAATAACTTGATAAGGACGACGTCTTATGGCTTCGGTCAAAGCGCCACCTTCATCATAGCCAACATAACCGGGCGGGGCTCCAATAAGACGCGCAACGGAGTGTTTTTCCATATATTCAGACATGTCCATACGTGTAATTGCACCGTCATCATCAAACATGAAATTAGCAAGAGCTTTTGTAAGCTCGGTTTTTCCAACGCCTGTTGGGCCCAAAAACATAAAGGACCCGATGGGGCGGGCGGGGTCTCTTAGACCTGCGCGAGCGCGCCGCACAGCGTCGGAGACCGCTCTCACCGCTTTGTCTTGTCCGACAATACGCTGACTTAAAGCTTTTTCCATAGATAAGAGTTTTTCGCGTTCGCCTTCCAACATTTTCTCAATAGGTATGCCTGTCCAGCGAGAAACAATAGTTGCGATGGTTTCTGAGGTTACGGTTTCGGACGCGAGGGCTTTGCTATTATTATCTGTATCGCCCAGGGCTGCAATTTTTTCTTCCAAGGCAGGTATGTCCTCATGCTGGAGTTTGCCTGCCTTTTCATAATCACCTCGCCGGACCGCGTCTTGAAGTTCAAAGCGAGCCTGTTCTAACTGCTCTTTTATATCGGCTTCATTTGAAAGTTTTGCTTTCTCTGCCTGCCACAAAGCGCTCATTTCCACCGATTGTGCACTTAAGGTTTTGATTTCTTGCACGCGCTTTTTTAGCCTATCTTTGGAGGCTTTATCTTTTTCCTTTTTTAAGGCCTCGACTTCGATTTTTAGCTGGATAAGGCGGCGGTCAATTTCGTCTAAATCTTCGGGTTTACTATCGACTTGCATGCGTAAGCGACTGGCAGCTTCATCCATCAAATCAATGGCTTTATCGGGTAAAAACCGATCGGTTATGTAACGGTTCGATAGTTCGGCGGCTGATACAATCGCGCCGTCCGATATACGAATGCCGTGATGAACTTCATATTTTTCTTTAAGCCCGCGTAATATTGAAACGGTGTCTTCTATAGTTGGCTCTGTGACAAAGACCGTTAAAAACCGCCGTGCGAGAGCCGCATCTTTTTCTAAATGTTTGCGATATTCGTCTAGAGTTGTTGCGCCCACACAGTGAAGTTCCCCGCGCGCAAGAGCGGGTTTGAGAAGGTTCGCGGCATCCATGGCCCCGTCTGCTTTGCCAGCGCCAACTAAGGTGTGGATTTCATCAATAAATAAAATGATTTGACCATTGGCAGCTTCAATTTCTTTTAAAACAGCTTTTAGGCGTTCTTCGAATTCACCCCGATATTTAGCCCCAGCAATGAGTGCACCCATATCTAGTGCTAGTAGGCGTTTATCTTTAATCGATTCATGGACGTCGCCGGAAATAATGCGGTTGGCCAAGCCTTCAGCAATCGCGGTTTTCCCCACGCCGGGCTCGCCAATAAGAAGCGGGTTGTTTTTGGAACGGCGTGAGAGAACCTGCATGGTGCGCCTGATTTCTTCATCGCGTCCAATGACAGGGTCAAGCTTTCCGTCTTTCGCGGCTTGGGTTAAGTCCCGGGCATATTTGCTTAAAGCCTCATATTGATTTTCAGCGGAGTCGGAGGTGACCGGGCTGTTTTGACGAATAGATTTAATCGCTTCGGTTAAATTATCCACGGTGAGTTTAGCCTTAGTAAGAATTTTCTTTAGGTCTTTATCAGCACCTAAAACAGCCGAAAGGAGCAAACGCTCAAGGGTGACAAATGCGTCTCCTGCTTTTTTTGCTGCTTTTTCCGCATTTGCGAATGTTTTCGCGCTTGCGCTTGATAGCGATAAGCCAGAACCTCCTTTAACTTTTGGGCGCTTTTCAAGGGCGGTCTCGAGGCCAGACATAAGCACGTTAATGTCCGCGCCAGCTAGCGTGACAATTTTTTGTGGAAGCTTACTGTCATCGGAGAGAAGCCCCGCCATAATATGAAGCGATGTGAGCTGTTGATGGTCTCGCGTAAGCGCCTCCGCTTGCGCCGCTTGCACGGCGCTGCGTCCACGCTGCGTATAAGCTTGAATATCCATTTTGATATTCTCCTACTATTGTTCATAGTGGGATGTGGGGACTAAAACGGTGACTTCAAGATTGAGACTGTTTTTGGTATAATTTATAGAGACAGAGACCGAGGAATAGGCTTAGATATAATTTCGGTGAAGAGTTCTGATTAATGCAATATTTTAAATTTCTGATTTCGTCCATTCTCTTCTGTCTAATGGCGATGACGGCGGCGGCCCAAGATGAAATCACGCGCCCAGATTTTACGGCAAGCTCCATTAGCAAGACTTTAGAGTCTCTTGAAGACAGGGCTGATCTATCGGAAGATCAACAGATTCAAATTAGACGGTTTTTAGAGACAGCTATCGCGGCGCTGACAAGCGCTGACCAAAATAAGGAATCGGAAAACCTTTATCGTGAGGAGCTCGAAAACGCCTCTAAAACGCTCAAAAGCCTTTCAGATGAAATTGCCACGCTGCAAGCTCTTCCTGATTCTGACCCTGATCCTGATAAATCTGACAAGCCTATGCGGGAAGAGGCCTGGGCTCAGCTTGAGCTCCAATTAGTTGAGAATGAAAGCCGGTCGAGTTCTTTACGGTCTGAACTTGAAGGTTATCAAACCGGACTGCAAATTCTAACGGCCCGACAAGTTAGCGCGCCAAATGAACTAGCTGAAGCCCGCCAATCATTTGGAGAAATTCCCGTACAATTAGTAGAGCTCGGTGAGGGGGAAGCTGATATCGCCACGGATGCCAGGCGCAAAAGCCTACTGGCCCGCCAATATATGTTGGCGGCGCGCATAGGGGCGTTAGAACGAGAAATCGCGGGGACATCGAAGCGCGGTGAAATTTTGACGGCTCGAAGAAATTTGGTAGAGCTCAAATTAGAAAAATTAGAATCGGAAATAAAATACTTACAAGAAAAGACCGGACTGCGCCGAACTAATGAAGCGGCGCAAGCTAAATCTGAGGCGCTGACAACATTAGCGCTTTATGCGGAATCGCATATTTTGGTTCAGGACCTGGCCAGCTCTAATGTCTCTTTATCGGACTCGCTCATAGAATTAGCCTCTAATGCGACATCGACCTCAAAGCAGGGGGCAGCGGTGCGTTCGCGGCTCGATGATGTCGAAAGTGACCTGCGCGTAGCGCGTGACTTTATCGGTTTGGGAAATTTAAATCGGCAAGCGGGCGCCACATTGCGCCGTCTGTCCAATCAATTGCGACCGCCGCAAGCGATTAAAAATCAGATCGACGAGACACAAAAATCTCTCATAGATTTGACGCAAAACCGTCTTATCGTGCAGGACAGATTAAGAGAGCTACCGCTCGGAAACCCAAATGTACAAGAGGCCCTTGCGAGCGCAAGGTTAGAAGATCCTAATATTGCTGATTTAGGCGTGAGTGACGAGACGTCTTATAGATCACTTTATGCGCAGCATAGAGATATGCTTATACGTGTCGCCAATGCCTCATCATCGCGCATCAATGAAATCGTCGAATTACAAACGCAGCGGAAGGAACTTTTAACGTCAACTGTGGAGCTTAAAGAGCTTCTTGATGAAAAATTGATTTGGATTCCAAGTGTTCCAGAAGTGAATGCAGCCTGGCCTAGGAAAGTTATCAAAGGGGCTGCCTTACTCTTTTCGCCTGAACATATTCGTTTAGTCAGCTATGAATTTGTGAAACAATCACGAGCGCTTTGGTCGATCGTTTTAATTTTCATATTCCTCATTGTGGCGTCATTTGTGACGCGAAAACCTTTATGGGCCGATATCTATAACCGCGCTAAAATGGTTGGCGACGTGAGACAGGATAGTTTCTGGCATACACCGATTGTGATGGCTTTGTGCATATTAATCGCGCTTCCCCTACCTTTGTTTTTTCTCTTATTTGCCGTGTTATTTGAAACAAGTACCTCTGCTGATCCGCTCATTGCGGATATAGCCCAGACTTTTTTATATCTTACTTTTTTAAGTTTGTTTTTCTTATCGTGGCGCGCTTGGGACAAGGATAAGTCTCTATTCGTCGCCCATTACAAACTTCCAGATGTCATCAGACAGCGTCTCAAGAATAATTTTCGTTGGTTTATCCCTTTGGGCGGCCTTGCAACGGCGATGGTGGGCCTCACAACTGATAACACGAGAGCAGAAATTTATGAGGGTTTTAGTCTTTTTGCATTTCTGGTATCGGCTCTCGCGATCAGTATTTTTAGTTACCGCATTATATTTTTACCTGAAAAAAAGGGCTCATATTTACGCAAATATAGGTGGGTCTTAGCCCTGATATTTATAGGCGTTCCGCTTTGGACAATGTGTTTTTCAATAACAGGGTATTATGACACGTCTCACAAAATTTTATGGCGACTCTTTATTTCTGGTTGGCTGCTTTTGCTGACTTATGTTATCTACGGATTTATCCGGCGTGCTGTTTTTGTTGCGCAGCGCCGGCTGGCCTTACGCCAAGCGATTGAAAGACGAGACGCGGCAATACAGGCTAGACAAGACAAGGCGGAGGCGGAAGAGCGCGGAGAAGCTCTGCCTGTATTACCACCCGTGGATACAAGTAAAATAGATATAAAAGCGATTTCTCGTCAGTCCGCACAATTGCTAAACACCTTAATTGTTATTGGATTTGCGGGTCTTATTTGGATGATTTGGTCAGACCTTTTACCCGCCCTCTCCGTCTTTAATGACGTTGTTCTGGGCAGTTATACAGGCGAAATCCTTGATGAGAGCGGCGCGGTCATGAATACGAAAATCCCTATTACGCTTTGGAATCTCATACAGTCGACGGTTATATTTATTCTAACCTGTATCGCGGCTAAAAACTTACCTGGCTTTTTGGAAGTCTTTGTTTTGAACCGTTCCTCTGTGGACACGGGAACGCGCTACGCCATTCGAACTATTTTAGGCTATGTTATTATCGCCCTAGGGATTATTCTTGCTTTTGACCGTCTCGGATTGCAATGGTCACAACTTCGTTGGATTGTCACAGGTCTATCTGTGGGTATTGGGTTTGGTCTGCAAAAAATCATTGCCAACTTTATCTCTGGCCTGATTATACTCTTTGAGCGGCCTGTTCGGCTTGGCGACTATGTGACGATTGGTGAACAAAGCGGGACGGTGTCACGCATTCAAATCCGGGCAACAACCTTAAGCGATTTGGATAATCGAGAAATACTTATCCCAAATGAAGCCCTGATAAGTGAACGGGTAACCAATTGGACCTTGACCAATTCTGTGACGCGCATGATACTTCCCGTTGGCATCGCTTACGGCTCTGATACAGATAAAGCGCGCGACATAATGTTAGACGTCTTGAAAGCGAACCCGAAAGTTCTAAACACGCCCGCCCCTAATGTTCTATTTACAGGATTTGGCGATAGTTCTTTAGATTTTCAAATGCGGGTTTTCCTTAACAATTTTGAAGACCGCTGGCCTGTCACTCATATTATTCATACTGAGATTAATAAGGCCTTGGAGGCGGAGGGCATATCTATTCCGTTCCCGCAAACGGATGTGAATATTATTGCGCAAGATATGCCGAAACCCAAACCCAAAAAATAAGATTAATATTTGTATTTTAAGACCTTTCCATATCGCGAAACTGTGACCCTGTGTGCTCTTATAGCTCCCTTTGTTGCGGGAAATACTTGGGCGCAATTGGGACCAAGTGATGAGCTTGTTGTGCGCGGGATTTATGACGCGGCGCAAAGGCTTCATAATATTCCTGGTAGCATTGATGTTTTAAATACCGCTGATTTAGAGACGATTTTACTTGTCCATCCCGCTGAAGCGTTAAACGCTGTTGCGGGCGTGAACATTCAGCGCGGTTCGGGACAAGAACATTTAACAGCCATTCGTTCCCCTGTCCTGACGGGCGGGGCAGGCGCAGGCTCATTTCTCTATTTGCAAAACGGTGTACCGCTTCGCGCCGCGGGCTTTGCTAATGTAAACGGGCTCTTTGAAGTAGCTACAGAATTTGCGGGTAACATCGAAGTTTTTAAAGGACCGGGCCCCGCGCTTTACGGGTCTAACGCTGTTCATGGTTTAGTGAACGTTCAGTCCCGTTCAGTGACAGGGCCAAACCGGTTTCAGATTTTAGCGAGTGAAGACGGCCTTATATCGGGGCAGCTTTCAGCAAGATTGCAGGATAATTTAAGAGCCTCTGTATCTCTCGTCTCTGACAATGGATTTCGTGACGATAGCGGATTCGATCAACAAAAATTTGAACTCAAATATGAGGCAGATTTGGGGGCTTGGTCTGTTGATGGATTGGCGGCTTTTAATAACCTTAATCAGGAAACAGCCGGATTCATAGAAGGAGAAGACGCGTATCTCGATGATGATATTCGGTTTACGAACCCCAATCCCGAAGCTTTTCGCGACGGCAGATCTTATAGAGCACAGCTTCGTTTTGAACGCGAGCTTGGCGGTAAGACCTTAGCGCTTACGCCTTATGCCCGCAGGGTGGAATTAGAGTTTTTACGCCATTTTGTACCGGGGCAAGCTTTAGAAGAAAATGATCACAGCTCGCTGGGTTTGCAAACGGCTTGGTTTGATGAGGGCTTAAATATCGGGGCCGATATCGAATATACGCAAGGGTCTCTTCTTGAGGTGCAAGATAATGACACGGTTTTTTCTTTCGCCCAAGGCCTTCATTATGATTATGAGGTCGATAGTCTTGTCGCGGCGGTCTATGCGCAAAAGGACATATTATTGGGAGATCACACGAGCCTCGATATTGGCGCAAGGGCTGAATATACGCGCTATGATTATGACAACCAAACAACGGTGGGAACCCTTGGACGATTTATTCGTTTGGCTGACCGTGTTGACGACTTTTTTGTAATTACGCCTAAAGCTAATTTAAGATATGAGATAAATGATAACTTGAACATTTATGTACGCGCGGCGCGCGGCGCGCGGGCCCCGCAAACCGTCGATTTATATTCCGTGCAGCTAAATCAAACAGGCGGTGAGGCCGAGATAGAAACCCTCGATAATATTGAGTTAGGGACGAAGTTTGAAAATGAAAATCTGCGGTTTGAATTAACGGCTTATGCCCAGTGGAAAGATAATTTCTTCTTTAGAAACTCTGATGGATTTAGTATCGCCAATGGGAAGAGCAAACATATCGGACTTGAAGGCTCTTTCGAGGCAGATATTACGCACTGGCTTAAGTTATCCGGCGATGGGACTTTGGCGCGCCATACATATAATTTTGATGACCCTAATTTTAATTTTGATGGAACCATCGATAGTTCCAATACAATAACAGATGGAGATCGCGTAGATACAGCGCCAGATACGCTGGCGCATATGCGAGCGACTCTGTTGCCCGCTCCACATGTCAGCGCTGAAATTGAATGGCGCCATGTCGGGGAGTATTTTACCGATCCGGGCAATACCAATAGCTATCCTGGGCATGACATTTTTGTCCTACGCAGCCGCTATGACCTTAGTGACGCCCTGTCAATTTTTGGACGCGTCGATAATCTTTTTGATAAGCGAATTGCGGATAGAGCTGATTTTGCCTTTGGAAATGAACGTTTCTTTCCTGGCCGTCCTCGAACCTTGTTCTTTGGCTTGTCTTCTGAGTTCTAAGGGCTTATCCCGCAGGCATGCATATCCCAGATATAAAACTTGCACAGGTTGTCGACCGGTTTGAGCAAATCGAGGCGCGCATGGGCGCGACGACGGACGGGGCTGAAATCGTTAAACTGGGTAAAGATTATGCCGAGCTGCGGCCCGTGGCTGAAGGCGTTCGTAAACTCCAAGCCGTTCGCGCGGAAATGGAAGACCTTAACCTCATGCTTGAGGACCCTGAAATGGGCCCTATGGCGAAAGAGGAATTACAGTCCTTGAAAGACTCTTTGCCTGCTCTGGAAAAAGAAGTCTCGCTTTTGCTTCTGCCTAAGGACAAAGATGATAATGCTTCGGTGATTTTGGAAATTAGGGCCGGAACAGGCGGAGATGAAGCCGCGATTTTTGCGGGTGATCTTTTCCGGATGTATGCGCGCTATGCCTCTTTGCGCGGCTGGAAGGTTGAGGTAGAGAACGATTCCGAGGCAGATATGGGTGGCTATAAAGAAATAATTGCGTCAGTTTCCGGGACGGGTGTTTACGGAAAACTTAAATTTGAATCCGGGGTTCACCGCGTTCAGAGGGTCCCTGTGACCGAAACGCAAGGCCGCATTCATACATCGGCGGCCACTGTCGCAGTGCTGCCTGAACCTGAAGATATCGATACGGGTTTTTCCATGAGCGATGTACGCGTTGATACAATGCGCGCCTCTGGCGCGGGCGGGCAGCACGTTAATAAAACGGATTCGGCTGTGCGGATGACCCATATGCCCACGGGCGTGGTGGTTGTCTGTGATGCTAAATCTCAACATATGAACCGCGCCAATGCCGAACGTCTGCTAAAGATGAAACTCTATGATATGGAAAAGCAGCGCATAGATGCCGAGCGCGCCGATGAGCGCAAAGGCCAAGTGGGCTCTGGGGATCGCTCGGAACGAATAAGAACTTATAATTATCCGCAAGGCCGCGTTTCCGATCACCGGATTAATCTCACGCTCTACAAGCTTGATAAAATTGTGGCTGGCGATGAGCTTGGCGAAGTCATTGACGCGCTCATTAGCGAAGATCAAGCCAGCCGCCTCGCCGCAATGGAAGCCGAAGGGTAGAGTTTCCCAGCATAAGTTGAGCCGTTAAGCCCCGCTCAAACAGGTGATTTTAGGGCAGGGGGTTACGTGCGCCGACCCCCGCGTAAAATCGTGGCCAGATAGTGGGAAATTGATCCGAGGATCAATTT
>CAYXEB010000042.1:0-17757 GCA_964463835.1 uncultured Hellea sp. | reverse complement strand
CACTAGATGAAGTCGTGACCTTTAGAGGGCTTTAGAATGAGATCTTTGCTCGCCTTAGCCGAGCTTGGATTTAATATTATCGAACCTTAGTATTTGGAGAGAAATATGGATATCAAATATGTTTTAGGCGTGGCCTATATTTTGACTGCGGGTTTAACGGCCTGCGAGCCCGCGTCTATTGAGACCCCTAAAATCGAGACCTCGCCTTCCACAACCGTGCAGGCCCCCAAAGAACTTTCGCTTCCAGCTTTTCCAGTATACCCGCCCGCCAAAACAAAGCTCGCAGCAGATGATACGGGCGTGATTTATTACAAAATCAAAAGTCCTTATGATTTCACGCGTTTATTGGGCGGCTATGACAGCCTTAAGACCCATACGGGAAAGGCGGTCTTGGTCATGCCAGTGGGCGCGAGCGCGGATGCGCCTGTCCCGGCCATGGTTATCATGCACGGCTCTGGGGGTATTAGAGAAGGCCGTGAGATGGAATATGCCAAGTTATTTGCGGAGAACGGCATTGCGGGTTTGGTGATTGATTATTATGCGCCGCGTGGCGTAAGCGATGAAACTCCCTATGTGATGAAGACGATGATTGCTACTGAGGTCGATATCATGTCTGATGCCTATTCGGCGCTGAAAATACTCGGCACACACCCCGCCATTGACGCGGCGCGCATTGGCGTGACGGGTTATAGCTACGGCGGCATGGGCACGCGTTACGCTCTGGACGAGCGTCTGAAAAATATCATGGCGCCTGATGTACCGCCTTTCGCGTTGCATATGGATATTTACGGCCCGTGCCATCAAACGCTGGGCCATACCGGTACGACAGGTGCGCCTTATCTGGCTATTCACGGAGACGCGGATAACTCCGTCGACCCTGTGCTTTGCCAAGAGGTTTATAAGGACATTGAGGCGGGAGGCAGCAAAGTTGAAAGCCATGTTATTGCCGGGGCAGGTCATGCTTGGGAAAATGCCTCGCCCCTTTCCGAATTTGGCGGCAGCTATGTGCGAGGATGTTTATTCTCCTTTGATGAAACGGGCACGTTCCTAGTGAACGGCAAATCAGGACGCTTTCAGCCTACGTCAGACATGAGCCGCCCACAGCGCGCCATGGTACGCGCGGGTCTTGGCGAGCTTGCAGGCACCTGTGTAGGCCAAGGGTATACGGTTGGGAGCAATCCAGAAGCGGATAAAAAAAGCAAAGCTTTGCAGCTTGATTTCATGAAACGGGTTTTCGGACTTTAGGAGGTCATTATGGGTAAGGCGGCGCCGAAAGATATAATCTTTGATGACTTAGGCAGTCCCAAGCTAACCTTTTTGCAAAAGCTGGCTTTGGGCGGAGCCAAGAAAGGCGTGATGGACTTCACTCAAGAGGCGGTGCTCTCGGCGGCAAGGCAGGCCACGGGACTGTCTGATTTTGGTAAGGAAGACTTTCGCGAGGCGCTGCAAGTCTTGCTAGATGAATATGCCAACGATGACGGCCTTTCGGGTGTAGGCGAGCAGCAATGTTTTAAAGACCTTGTGCGCTGTGCGAGTAATCATCTCATCATCCAAGACCGTATCAAAAAAGCGCCAGAATTGGTCACAACGCGCCTAAAGAAACCGCTCTCTGTTTCAGGTTTGCCGCGCTCAGGCACGACACATCTTGTCAATTTGCTCGCGGCTGACTCACGTTTCATGTCCCTGCCTTTATGGGTGGCTCAAGAACCCTTTCATGCCCCCGGCAATGAGCGCGCAAGTGGAGGCTTAAAATTTGGCGCGAGGTCTTTGACGCGCTTTCTCAAAAGCGGGGATAGTCTCAAACATGATGACCCGAGATATTTGCGTTGCTCCGCGCGCTGGTCTGGGATGCAAATTATGGGCCCCGATTTAGCCGCCATGCATCCGATGAACCCCGACCATATTCACGAAGAATTAGAGCTAATGACCTTTGATTTTGGTTCTAACCAATTTGAATGGACCTCTATGGTGCCGGGCTATCGCGATTATTATTTCGGCAAAGATCAAACCCCGCATTACGAATATTTGGTCAAGGTTCTCAAACTCCTTCAATTGGAACAAGGTGGCGATAAAAGCTGGGTTTTAAAATGTGTTCAAAATCCGGAGCAGCTCCCCGCGCTCAAATCGGTTATGCCCGACGCTACGGCGATTATTACGCACCGTGACCCCGTGGCTGTTATTCAATCTACGGCGACAATGATTGCCTATGGTCACCGGATATTGCGCCGCTCCGTCGACCCGCGCTGGGTGCTTGACTATTGGACGGACCGTATCGAGGCCCTGCTTAAAGCTTGTGTACGTGACCGTCATGTCTGGGGTCCGACCCAAAGCATGGACGTCATGTTCCATGAATTTATGGCGGGTGATATGGCCGTGGTTGAAAAAATATATGAGCTGCACGAGCTAGAACTGACCGCCAAAGCTCGGCAAGAAATGGCCGACTTTATCAAAGCCCACCCTCGCGGAAAGCACGGCCGCGTGCGCTATAATCTCAAAGATCACTTCGGCGTCGCGCCCGAAGAAATAAGAGAGCGTTTCGATTTTTACTACAAAGCTTTCCCTGTTAAGATTGAGGTTTAAGTCGGCTTTGCAATGGATAGTTTCGGTCATTTATAGGGATGATAATTTGATAAGGCATTGCTCTTGTTTGTTTTCCCGCTCTCCTGTTGTTATTATATGAGGTATCGCGAATTTATAGGGAAGTGGGCTCTAACAAAGGGCGTGAAATTAGTGTATGGGGGATTATGCGCTTATTAATTTTGGTTTGTGGTTTTACGGTTATATCCAGTTTGTCTTTTTCAGCTTTAGCTCAAGATAACCCCAGTGATATTAAGTCTTCCGACACGCAAACACCTCATGAACAAGGCGAGGAAGATAAAACTCAGGCGGATAACAATTCAGATTCTGATAAGGCTGAGGGCGAAACGGATAGCTTTAATATGGACGAGTTTTTTAAACGAGCGGAAGAAAATGCTGAAAAAGGATTTGGGTGCAACCGGCCGCCAGATCCCGTTTCTTAAGCAGCTTATTCTATGTTTTGTATTTTCTTTAATACCCATACTCTGAGGTAAGACGCGAGATTTTGCGGAGTTCCGTTTTTAATTCGCTCATCGTCTAGCTCGCGAATGAAGCGCGCAAATGATGCCCCGCTGTCGGTGACGGCGGCGTCGATAACGTCCCAGAATTCAGCTTCAAGGGCGAGTGATGTGCGGTGCCCGTGAATAGACAGAGAGCGCTTAATCATCACTTTTGGGTTTGTCGATTTTGTGACCGTCTAGCTTTTTTTGGAGCTTTTGCGCTAAGGCTTTGGTCTTTTCTTTTTGTGTCTTTTTCTGTCCAAATTTAGCGCGGTTTTCCGCCGCTTTAATCACCTGCCGGTGGCGTGCTTTTGCCTTTTTAGCCTTGTTGAAATTGACGACATTATCGCTCATTAGCGAGGCTTAATCATCAACTCTGGACGCACGACTTTGTCAAATTCTTTAGCGGTGACAAAACCCAATTTGACGGCTTCTTCACGCAGGGTGGTGCCGTTCTTATGCGCCGTCTTGGCGACTTTCGTGGCGTTATCATATCCAATTGTCGGGGCGAGTGCCGTCACGAGCATAAGCGAGCGGCCGAGCAGCTCCTCAATTCTATCTTCATTGGCCTTGATGCCTTTGACGCATTTATCGGTAAAGGTGTGGCAGCTATCTGTGAGCAATGTGATGGATTGCAGCATGTTATAGGCCATGACGGGCTTATAGACATTGAGCTCGAAATGACCCTGTGACCCCGCCATAGAAATGGTGGTGTGATTGCCCATGACTTGGGTGCACACCATGGTCAACGCTTCGCACTGCGTGGGGTTGACTTTACCAGGCATAATCGAAGAGCCGGGCTCATTGGCGGGCAAGCTTATTTCGCCAAGGCCTGAGCGCGGACCAGAGCCTAAGAATCTGATATCATTAGCAATTTTAAACAAGCTGGCGGCGACTGTGTTAAGCGCGCCGTGCGCGGAAACATAGCTATCATGGGCGGCGAGGGCTTCGAATTTATTGCCAGCTGTGCGAAATGGCAGCTTGGTAAACTTTCCGACTTCGGCGGCAAACCCGCCTGCAAATCCAGGCTTGGCGTTAAGCCCCGTACCGACGGCGGTTCCGCCTTGGGCAAGCGGGTATAATTCTTTCAGTGCGTCCTTCGTGCGTTTAATGCCTTTTTTGACCTGCGCGGCATACCCTGAAAATTCTTGGCCTAATGTGACGGGCGTGGCGTCTTGCGTATGGGTGCGTCCGATTTTGATGATCTTAGAAAAGCTCTTGGCTTTTTTGTCCAGAGCGGCGTGGAGTTTTTCCAGTGCGGGAATCAGCTTGTGATGAATTTCTTCTGCCGCCGCAATATGCATGGCGGTGGGGAAGGTGTCATTTGAGCTCTGGCTTCGGTTGACGTGATCATTGGGATGAACAGGGTCTTTGGAGCCGATTTTGCCGCCGAGTATTTCAATAGCGCGGTTTGAGATTACTTCATTGGCGTTCATGTTAGATTGTGTACCTGATCCTGTTTGCCAGACGGAGAGCGGGAAGTTGTCGTCAAACTTTCCTTCGGCCACTTCTTTGGCGGCGCGGGCAATGGCGTTTGCTCGTTTCGCGTCAAGGTTTTTAAGGTTCTTATTCGTCAGAGCGGCGGAGCGTTTAATAATGCCAAGCGCGCGAATAAGGGCCGACGGCATGGTTTCAACCCCAATGGGGAAATTAATCAGACTTCGGGCGGTTTGGGCGCCATAATATTTGTCAGAAGGGACCTCTAGCGGTCCGAAGCTATCAGTTTCCGTACGCATTTTTGTCATAACAAAGCTCTTTGTTTGGAGTCTATTTTTTTCTGAAACTATCCAGGCTGACCACTTTATTAGCGGCCTCTTCACCTTTGGATTTCGCTGCTTCTGTCTTATCGGCCTTGGCGCTCTTTTTCTTCGCTTTGGTCGCTTTAGGTTTATTAACTTTGGCTGGCTTTGGTTTGACAGTCTTTAACTTGGTCAAGGTCGGGGTAGCTGGTTCCATTTCCTTTGGCGGATCAAATTGGAGCGCAAAGCCAACACTGGGGTCATGAAACCGGGTTAAGGCGAGATAAGGCACTTTAAGATATTTTGGAATACCCCCAAATTTTAAGGTGACCTCAAATTCATCAGCATGGGCCTGTAAATCCCAAAATTGATGTTCCAAAACGATGGTGATTTCTTCGGGATATTTTTCAGCCAAACTCTCTTCGATTTCGACGCCGGGGTAGCGGGTTAGGAATGTAATATAAAAATGATGGGCGCCGGGCAGGCCGTCTTCGCGAATAACGCGGCGAATTGAATCGCGAATAACGCCCCGAAGAGCGAGTTGCGTCAATTGCTCATAATTCATTAAATCTTGGCTCATGGTTTTACCCTAAATCACTCTTGCGGCGGGTCAACCCTCTTCCGCCGCCTTTGTTACTGTAAATTTTTGTTGTTGGAGTTGAAAGGCTGCAAGCTCACGGCGAAGGGCTTGAATTTCGTGTAAAATATCTTCGCGTTCTTCTTCGGCCTCTTCATCATATTCTTTTTGCATCGCGCCAATAATTACGGCGATCATTAAATTTAGAACGGTAAAACTATTTATCGCGATGAAAGACACAAAATAAATCCAAGACGAGGGCTGTTTGGCCATGACGGCGCGGGACACATCTGGCCAACCTTCAAGGGTTAGAAGCGTAAACAGCGTAAAAGCAGAGTTTTGCAGGGTTCCGAACAGCTTAGGCGCGATCTGACCGTAAAGATTTTGCCCGATGACGGCGTATACAAAAACCATAAGGAGTAGCACCATAAACACTGAGGCAATGCCTGGAATTGAGCGCAGGAAGGATTCTATAACGACCCGCATAGACGGTACATTCGTCACGAGGCGAAGGGTGCGCAAGACCCGCAAAACTCTAAACGCTGTGATAGAGGCCGCCATGCCGACTATACTCAGAGCGATTACAAGAAAGTCAAAGACGTTCCAGCCGTTGCGGAAGAACTTGCCCCGAAAAGCATAGAGCTTAATCAAAATCTCCGCGCAAAACGCTGCAAAAATAGAGAAATCAAAACCCTCCAGCATGTGTGCGGTAAAGGGATAGGTCTCAGCCTGTGGCTCTATATAACAATGTGCGGCTAAGATGACGGCATATAAAATGATCAACCGTGTTAAAAAACTCTCAAAGCGGTTAGAGCGTAACGCTGCTCTCAGGGCCAGCCGGAACCTATATTTATCCCGTTGTTTTTTAACTGGTTTTTCCAGCTTCACTTTATCTAGTAGAATATCAGCCATTGACCCTCTTGGACGGTCTATCAGGATAAGCCCAAAATAACGCTAATTTACGCGGTTTATGAACGGTTAAGAAAAGTGAAAGTTGGAATAGCCGCCTGCGTGAAAAAATGTTTACTAGGGGATTTAGCTTTTCATTCCGTTGAACCACGCTAACTATAGATCATAGATGACGCCAGATACCGCTAAATCCAAAACGGGATATTTTTATCCGCCGCATGCTGAGCCTCTTAAAGGTGATGAAGGCTTTATATATGCCACCTGGAAATTCTTGCGTAACCCCATAGAGGGTTTTGGGCCTATGGCTTATAACCAACCTATCGTCAGCATTCCCAACTTTGGCAAAAAACTCCATGTCATCACGGACCCGGTAGGGATGATGCAGGTCTTGGCACTCGAGGCTAAGAAGTTCACGAAGACGGCAATTGATGCGCGTATTCTCGGGCCCGCGACCAAAGAAGGCTTGCTCTCGGTTCATGGTGATCAATGGAAACGGCAAAGACGCGCCGTTGCGCCTATGTTCGCGAAACGCCATATGGCGGATTTGGCCCCAATGATAACGCAGGTCTTAAACCAATTTGTGACGAAGCTCGACGCGTCGCCTGAGATCGAATTAAACTCAGCGATGGCCGAACTAACTTTTGATGTATTGGCGAAGGCTTTGCTGGGGGACCCCAAAGGCCTTGATGGGGAACGCTTAAAATACGCAACCCGAAATGCTGTGACATCTGCGGGCACGTTAAGGCCGGATGATTTGCTCCCGCTGCCGCGCTGGGTGCCTCGGCCGATATCGCCCAAAGGTTTTCGAGCGCTAAATAAGCTTAAGTCCGCCGCAAGTGATTTATTGGCCAGCCGAGATGCGGATGACCCAGGTGATGATCTCGTCGGCCTCTTAATTTCCGCAATTGACCCCAAAACGGGGCAGGCGCTTTCTGCGCGAGAACGGCGAGATAATTTGATTGGCTTTTTTATCGCAGGACACGAAACGACAGCGCTTACCTTGACATGGGCTTTATATTTGGTGGGGAGTCATGAGCAGACGGCTAAACGCATTCGCGCCGAAGTCAAAGATTTATGCGGCGTGGCCGACATTATATATAGTGATATTGAGAAACTGCCTTTTACCCGTGCTGTGATAGATGAGACGATGCGCCTATTTCCGCCAGCCCCAATGCTTAACCGAGAATGTCATGAGGAAACTGAAATATTAGGTCGCAAGATCGCAGTTGGGGATACATTCTTATTATGCAATTATGTGATGCACCGCACTGAGCGGCTTTGGGAAAATCCAAATGCCTTTGATCCTGACCGTTTTATCCGCCGGCCAGAACTCAAGTCCAAGGGTGCGCCCTATATGCCTTTCGGGGCAGGGCCAAGAATATGTGTGGGCATGGCCTTTGCAATTATGGAAGCGGTGATGGTCTTGGCAACCCTTGTAAGAGACTTTGATGTTGTCATTTCTAAGGACTGTTTTCCCAAACCACTCATGACGGTAACTTTGAGACCTGAAGGCGGCGTGCCTGCGCGATTGGTGAGACGATAATTAAAAGTGGAGGGTTTCTGTTGCCAGCTACCCTCCGAAGCCCGCCTAGGCGTATGACGGCCTAGGAGTTAAAGTGCGAGTTCATCGCGCTGCTTACGCGGCGAGAGCGAACCCTTCATTAGAATTGTCATTTGCAATTACTAAAATTAGGCATTTAACGATACCAAATCGGATGAAAGCTAACTTCTTTAGACGTCTGTCGATCCTATTTCGGCCCCATCAAAAACTTTCACGCCTCAAAGAGGGAATAAAAGCTTATGGTGGAGCCGCCGGGTACCGCCCCCGGGTCCAGTCCGCTTATTATAAGCGCGTTTATCATCATAGCTGGCAAGCCAGCAGAACTTAGTTACCACTTCAGGGTTAAGAATCATAGCTAAAACAAAAAAGAGCCGTGTAGGAGGTATAAAATGGCGTATAAAGAGTAGGACTTGATGTCTTTAAGGCGAATTAAATTTACATAATTCGCTTTAAAGGCTAAATTTAAGGGCAACATTAACTTTAAAGGAACCAAAATGTTGTAAATGCGCCGCAGTGAACAAAAAAATTGGGTTTTGAGGGGGAAAACATGATTATTTCCCTTTGAAAGTCTAGAACATTATGCCATATGACCCTCTCATACCTCATCACAAGGGGCGATTTTGTGGGTTTAGTTAGAAGGATGCCTAAAATGAAAACGAAATTATTTTTAACTGCGTTAGTGGGAGCAGCCGCTTTTTCAGTAACAACTGCGAACGCGCAAGTATGTAACTCTGAGTACTCATATGAAACTGTGTACTTTAATCACGACAGTTCCTCTAGAGGGTCTTACGAAACTCAGGTTCAGAACGTTGCTAATTCAATCAACGCTTGTGGCGGTAGCGATGTCCAGATCGTATGTCACACAGATACATCTGGCTCTGCCATATATAACCAGGGCCTTTCAGAGCGCCGCGCTGAACAAATGTTTAAAGACTTGCTTGGTCTCGGTGTGAGCTCAGCGAGCATCTCATCAAGAACTGGCGAAGGCGAAACAAATAACGCACTGCCTTTGGGTGATGGCGTTAAAGAAGAGGCTAACCGCCGCTGTAATATCACCATCAGAAACAGTGCCTACGCACCTGTTGTAGAGACATATTCAGAGCCTGCTTATGTAGAGTCGTATTCTGCGCCTGTTGAGACATATACCGAGGTCGTCAATACGCCGGCCACGCCGATTGAATCTACAACGGTAACGACAACCGTGCCAAGCACACCAGAGCCAATCACGACTTATCAGTCAGTGCCATCTACGACTTATACAACTCCATCGGTTCCATCCGTACCTTCGGTTCCATCCGTACCTTCAGTTCCATCCTTACCGCCTGTGTCTACTGGTGGCTTCGGAACTAGTCCTTTGCTAATCGGCGGAGCTGGTATCGCAGCTGGCGTCATTGGTTATCTTGTTGGTGATGGTGAAAGTAGTGACGCGCCATTTGAAGAAGCACTTGCTGCCGCGAATGCTCAAGGCGCGCGCGCAGATGGATTGTTTAACGATTTAGCTGCTGCTAATGATGCAACAGCAGCCGCTGAAGCAGAAGCCGCTGCCGCTACGGGAGCGCTAGCAGATGCACAAGCTGCACAAGCTGCTGCTGAAGGTGCTGTTCTTGCTCAAGCCAACGCAAATGCTGCTGCTGCTGCTGCTACACAAGCCCAAGCAGATGCTGAGGCTGCTACTGCTGCTGCTGAGACTGCACAAGCAGATGCTGCCACTGCTCAAGCTGCTGCTGATGCTGCTCCTGGAGACACTGCGCTAGCGGAGGCTGCTGACGCGGCACAAGCAGATGCTGACGCTGCCGCTGCTGATGCTGAAGCTGCTACTGCTGCTGCTGACGCTGCTGCTGCTGATGCTGATGCTGCTGAAGCTGCTGCCGATGAGGCAACTGCTGACGCTGCTGCAGGTATTGACGCGCCAGCAAGTCCATAATTTAATCAAATAATCCTTCTAACGCGCTCGGTTTTCCGAGCGTTTTTTTTTGTCTCGCATTAATTGGAGCGCTATTTGTGTCTTTAAAGATAATATGTTTCGATTGCGGAGGCTCTGATTAATCCAACTCTTGAAAATATCCTGACTTGGTTAGAAAAACTCGTTAGCTTTGATACGCGTAATGGGTCAGGGGATGAACTTTTGTGTTTGGAGTTCCTCAAATCAACATTAAGCCAATATTCTCCAGATGAATTGATATTAGATATCGTGGGCCGCTCTCGTGGTAAGTTTGACAGTGGTTATGTATTAGCGCGCTGGGGCAACCCTAAGGTTTTGCTCAATGTCCATATCGATACCGTCCCAAGTGGAGACGGGTGGAACAGTGACCCCTTAATTTTAAAAAAGGTTGGCTCTAACATAATAGGCCTCGGGACCAGCGATATCAAAGGTGCGGCGGCCTGTATACTCGCGGCGCTGGATACAACGCCGCCGCAAGATGTAGCTATATTGTTTTCAGGGGATGAAGAGCATGGCAGTGAAGTCATGCCAGAAGTTATCGCGCGGGGGCATTATGGCGGTGCGTCAATGGCCATTGTCTGCGAACCGACGCGTTGCACGGTCGGGCGGCGTCACCGCGGGATGTTGGCGATGTCAGCCGAATTTACCGGTAAAGGTGGCCATAGCTCATTAGCGGATATGACCGAGCGGCCGTTACTGCAAGCGGCAAGACTGGCGAGTGCTTACGGTCTTTACGGGGATAAACATATCGATTACGGGGACGCGCCGTATAAGGGTTTATGTCTAAACATTGGGGATATCGAAAATGATGGGGCCTATAATGTCATTCCGACCCGCTCTAAACTGTGGACTTCTATGCGGCCGCCTCCGGGCGATAACGTCAAAATGAGAGAGACGGCTTTAAAACAAATCGCGCAAGATACAACGCCTGAAGCGGCGCTTGATACAATTGTCGCTTTTGAACCCTTTGCATCGCGCGACGTTTCAGCTTTTGAGCCTATCTTCGCGGACACAGCGATAGTGGACCTACCCTATTGGACCGAAGCGGCGATGCTCTCACAAGCGGGCTTGAACGTTGTTGTTTACGGTCCGGGTGATGTGGAGCAAGCGCATAAGCCCAATGAATATGTCAGCCAATCCGATTTACGACAGGCGAGCCAAATTTATCAAAAAGCCATATCAGGACGCTTTCTGTGAGCAAGCTGATACGAGAAACAGTCCTGCGCAGCCTATCAGCTGTCGGCGCGATCGACGAGGCGAGCTTCTATGCTGACCTTTTCTTTTCGCAAAAGGCTGAACAATTTGCGCTGATAGTTATAGATCCGCGATGTCTTAAAAACCCTCTTCTTGAAGCCCTCATTAGTAATTTGAAGATCTTATTTGACCTGGGTCTTTCACCTGTTTTGTTAATTGGAGCTTTAGATCACGACCCAACATCCGTGAGGTTTCAAGCGCATAGATTATCTAAAGACTTAGAAAATGCGTCTGTCAAAGTATCGAAACTAGATACAGCCAGCTATCAACTTATCCCGGAAGTGCGCAAAACAGCGCGCAAGGGAGTCATTACAATTTTGGAAATGGTCCAGCATCAGGGAAAGATGAATCTCAAAACATTGGCGACGAAGCTGCAAACGCGGAAAGTTATCTTCCTTCAACCTTCTGGCGGTATCACGATAAATAATAGACGTCTTTCGACCCTTAATCTGGACCATTTGGAACGGAAGTCAATTTCCGACTCCTTAACCCCTGGACAAAAACGATTTGTAGCGATGGTGAAAGACTTATCGGCCAATAATAATGCCCAAGCCGTTTATGTGATCGCCTCTCCGTTAAATTTATTAAGGGAGCTTTTTACGACCAAAGGGTCAGGGACATTAATCCGCCGTGCGGCGCCAATAGATACGATAAAGACGATGAAGCAGCTTGATCACACCCGTCTGAAACTATCTTTAGAAGATGCTTTCGAAAAGCCTATCTCGAGTCAATTTTTCAAACAGAAAATTTATAAAGGATATATCGAAACTGAATATCGAGGCGGCGCGATATTCAGAAACCTTGAAAGCCTGCCCTATCTCTCCAAATTTTGGGTGACCAGAGAAGCCCAAGGCGAAGGTATTGCGCGCGATATCTGGGATAGAATGGTGAATGATATCCCCGCGTTTTTCTGGCGTTCGCGCATGGGAAACCCCTTTAATGATTGGTATATGCGTACCTGTGATGGTATGCAGATTAAAGGCGATTGGCGCGTGTTTTGGAAAGGTCTGAAAACCGAAGATGTTGCGGGCGCGATAGCGGCGGCGGCGGCGGCCTCAGACGATTTCCTAAAATTATAATTTCTTTACTGAGACATCTCATTTAAAAGGTTCTAGCATGACTCTTCACATCACATCTGAATTTGATGGTGGCAATATCAGCGTTCATAGCGTCAAAGATCCGGCTAATATTCGGCTTGGGATACGTCCGGATAATGCCTCTGAGTTTTTCCAGTGGTTTTATTTCCGCGTGAGCGGCGGCAAAGATCAGGCGCTGAATATGGTGATCGAAAACGCTAAGGATGCTGCCTTTGCGGGTGGATGGGACGGCTATCGTGCCTGCGCCAGCTATGATCGCCAAAGCTGGTTTCGCGTCGAGACTACATTTTATGATAAGGGCCAGTTACGCATAGAGCACACGCCCGAATATGACTCTGTTTATTATGCCTATTTTGCGCCTTACCCGATGGAACGTCACGCCAATATTGTCTCCGAAGCGTTGCAGCACCCGCAGGTTTCTTTGCGTGTCTTGGGCCAAACCGTACAGGGACAAGATTTAGACTGCCTATCTATTGGCAGCGGCGATAAAACGATTTGGGTGATCGCCCGCCAGCACCCCGGCGAGACGATGGCCGAATGGTGGATGGAAGGGTTTCTCGCGCGCCTCTTAGATGACGAGGACGAGGTCTCGCTGTTGCTTCGAGAAAAGGCAACATTTCACATTGTCCCCAATATGAACCCAGATGGGTCAAAAAATGGTAACCTGCGCACCAATGAAACTGGGGCAAATTTAAACCGTGAATGGGGGGTGGCCACAATCCAAACTGCGCCCGAAGTTTACCACACGATTAAGGCCATGGACGCGAACAATCCTGATCTATGTCTAGACGTGCACGGAGATGAAAGCCTGCCATATAATTTTATTGCGGGCGCCGAAGGTATTCCTGGATATACTGAAAAACAGGCGGAAAATTTAGCGGCGTTTCTCTCGGCCTATAAAACGGCGTCGCCTGATTTTCAAACCAAGCACGGCTATCCTACAAACGCCCCCGGTTCTGCAAACTTGACCATGTGCACAAATTATACGGCCCATGCTTATGACTGCTTGGCCATGACACTTGAAATGCCTTTCAAAGACAATGCGGATGCCCCTGACGCGCAATTTGGCTGGAGCCCAGACCGTAGCGCCGATCTTGGCGGGGCAGTACTTGACGCTATGCTGACCGTGGTTGCCGCGCTTTAACAGAAACTTCTTCGATACTTATGTATGAGGGTATGGTTTCAAGTAATGACATTTTACTAGCTGATTAGTTTTTTGCCAAAAAATGGAAGACGGCGCGGATGTTACAACTTTTTCCAATCTAAATAGCTTTACAGATTGGGTGAATGTTAATCTAATGAAGCTGAGAGTTTTATCAAATCCTTGCCATTAACAGCTTAAAATGGTTGAAAACCCTCTATTGAAATTGAGTGTTTTGCGCCGTCATTTGACACGAAAAAATACTCGAAATTTAGGATGTCGTGATGGCTGAATTCATTCCAGTAGACCCGTTTGATATCGTCATTTTTGGCGGTACGGGTGATTTGTCACGCCGAAAACTGCTCCCCGCATTGTTTCACAGATATCTCGACGGACAAATCCACAAGAGCTGTAAGATTATTGGGGTTGCCCGAAGTGACATGTCGCGAAACGAATTTGTCGCCCTTGCCAAAAAAGCCTGCCAAGCCGCGAAAGAAATTTGGACGGAAGACAAATGGACGGATTTTGCGCGTAAAATTGAATATGTGGCTATGGATATCACAGCCCCCGGCGCAGATTGGTCCCAGTTAAAATCTTATCTCACGGATGATGGCCGGGTCAGCGTGTTATATATGGCGACAACGCCGCTTATTTATGTCAAGGCTTGTGAAGCCTTGGGTCGTGAAGGGCTCAATACGCCTTGCGCGCGTCTTGTTCTGGAAAAACCTATCGGGAAAGATTTGGCCTCAGCCAAGGCGATTAATGAAGGCGTTGGCAATGTCTTTAAGGAACGCGCAATTTACCGCATCGATCATTATCTTGGCAAAGAAACGGTGCAGAACCTTTTGGTCCTTCGCTTTGCCAATGCGCTATTCGAGCCTGTCTGGTCGCGCAACGCCATTGACCATGTTCAGATAACCGTGTCGGAGGACATTGGTTTGGAAGGTCGCGCGGATTATTATGATCGGTCTGGCGCAGTGCGCGATATGGTGCAAAATCATTTGCTCCAGCTTTTATGTTTGACAGCTATGGAGCCGCCGAACCGAATGGATGCTACAGATGTTAGGACAGAGAAAATTAAAATTCTGCGGGCATTAACGCGCTTCACCCCTGAAACGGTAGGAACCAATACAGTTCGCGCGCAATACGGGGAAGGGCTTGTTGGCGGGAAAGCTGTTAAGTCTTATGTTGATACGCTGAGCGGTGATAACCCTCAAAGCGATACGGAAACTTATTCGGCGCTTAAGGTGGAAATTAAAAATGGGCGATGGGCGGGCGTGCCGTTTTATCTACGTACGGGCAAACGTATGAATGTGCGTGAGTCAAATATTGTTATACAATTTAAAGAAACGCCTCATGCACTCTTTGCGAATACGGAGCAGGTACCCAACCGATTGGTGATGAACTTACAACCCGACGAAGGCATGCGTCTTTATATGCAAATTAAAGAACCCGGGCCGGGCGGTCTGCGGTTGAAATATTTGCCTTTAAACTTGTCTTATGCCGAGAATTTTGAGGTCAGATACCCTGATGCTTATGAGCGCCTTTTGATGGACGTTATTCGCGGAAATCTCTCGCTCTTTATGCGCCGCGACGAAGTTGAAGCGGCTTGGTCTTGGGTAGATGATTTGCTCGCTAGTTGGGATGAGGTCGAGCAGCCTCTTGAAACTTATGCGGCGGGATCACAAGGCCCCGTACAAGCGGCTATTCTTATGGATAGAGACGGGCGTAAGTGGTGGGAATAAGCAACCGCCTTGATCCGATTAAGCTCGCCAGGTGGGTTGAGTTAAAAACGGTTGCCGAATTTGAAAAGACGGCAAGCAGTTTTATCTGTGAGCATTTAAAGGATGCCACGCAGGGCAATCAGCGCGCGACGCTATTTCTGAGCGGCGGCAGCACGCCGGGCCCGATATATCAATCACTGGGGACGCAAAATTTGGATTGGGCTAATATAGTCACGGCTCAAGTAGATGAACGCTGGGTCGGCTTAAATAACCCAGGTTCAAATGCGGCGTTGATAAAACGCACTTTACTTAAAAATCAAGCCTTAAACGCTGAATTTATCCGTATGAAATCGCGCCATAAATCGGCTCAAAAGGCACAGGCTGTCATAGAGTCGCGCTACCGCGAGCTGCCTTGGGATAAGAGTTTAGCCGTGCTAGGCATGGGTCTGGACGGGCATGTTGGTTCTTGGTTTGCAGGCGCCCAAGGCACGCCGCAAGCTTTGGACCCTGGCAACCTCAATCTTGTGCAAGCCATTATGGCTAAACCATCTGTTATTACGGGGAGCTATCTAGAACGTATGACGTTAACGCTGACGGCGCTTAAACACTGCGGGTCGATATTGCTGTTGATTAAGGGGACAAAAAAAAAGGCCTTACTGTCGCGAGCGATGAAAGACAGGCCGCAAGAGCTAGCTGTGACGCACCTCTTAAATGCCGTTGAGAATCGTATGACCATCATGTACGCAGACGTGTCATGACGATAAAGGTTCATCCAAAACTGGAAGAGATCACAGACCGCATCGTTTTGCGGTCGGAGAAAACACGTGACGCCTATATGAGCGTTACGAAGGCAAATCGTTTGGACGGCCCAGCGCGCGCAGGATTAAGTGCTGGCAATCAAGCGCATGCTTATGCGGGCTGTGTTCTGCAGGATAAGAAAGCGCTGATGGGCGCGTCGTGGCCTAATATTGGTATTGTGAGCGCTTATAATGATATGCTCTCTGCCCATGCGCCCTATGCGGGCTATCCTGAGCTTATCAAACAAGCCGCCCGTGAGGTCAGCGCCACGGCTCAGGTTGCTGGCGGCGTTCCGGCCATGTGTGACGGCGTTACCCAAGGCACTGATGGAATGGAGATGTCGCTATTTTCCAGAGATGTCATTGCGATGGGAACGGCGATTGCGCTCTCCCATAATACTTATGATGCAGCATTGTATCTGGGCATTTGCGATAAAATCGTTCCGGGCCTTTTGATTGGCGCGCTTCAATTTGGCCATATCCCCGCAATTTTCGTGCCCGCAGGACCCATGCATTCAGGCCTGCCCAATAGTGAAAAAGTTCGCATCAGGCAGCTCTACGCCGAAGGAAAAATTGACCGGGATGAATTGTTAAAGGCCGAAACAGAAAGTTATCATAGCCCCGGTACTTGTACTTTCTACGGAACGGCAAATTCAAATCAGATGCTTATGGAAGTCATGGGACTTCATGTGCCGGGCTCTGCCTTCATTAATCCAGGAACGCCGCTGCGAGATGCATTGACCAAAGCCGCGGCGCATCAGGCGCGCGCTATATCAACCTTTGGGGATTACACGCCTATTGCAGAAGTGATTAGTGAGAAGACCATCGTCAACGCGATTGTTGGATTAATGGCGACGGGCGGCTCTACTAATCACGCATTACATATTCCGGCGATTGCGGCGGCGGCAGGCATTTTGGTCAACTGGGACGATTTTGACGAGATATCTAAAATTACGCCTTTGATTACGAAAATATATCCAAATGGGCAGGCTGATGTGAATCATTTTCACGCGGCGGGCGGTATGGGCGTGTTAATTGCCGAATTGTTACAAGCAGGGCTACTGCACGAAGACGTGCGCACGATTATGGGGCAGGGGCTTAGCGCGCATACAGCCGAGCCCTATTTGGCTAAGGACAAGGTCAAGTGGAAAGCACCACCAGTTTCAAGTTTGGACACAAAAGTTTTGTCAAAGGTCGAAGAGCCGTTTCGCCCTGATGGCGGTTTAATGCTTCTGGATGGAGATTTAGGGCGCGGGGTCATAAAGGTTTCTGCGGTCCGGCGGGTGCATCATAAAGTTAAAGCTCCAGCCATTGTTTTCAACAGGCAAGACGATCTTCTCAAAGCCTTTAAGGCGGGCGAACTTGAGCGTGACTTTATCGCCGTTGTTCGGTTTCAAGGCCCCGCTGCCAACGGTATGCCTGAGCTGCATAAGCTCACGCCGTCATTGGGTGTGTTGCAAGATAAAGGCTTTAAGGTGGCTTTGGTGACAGATGGCCGTATGTCGGGGGCATCTGGGAAGGTGCCAGCAGCTATTCATGTGGTCCCTGAAGCCGCGAAAGGCGGGCCTTTGGCGCGTATTAAAACCGGCGATATGATTACGCTTGATGCGAGTACGGGGCGCTTAACCGTCGATGTGAACCCTTCTGAATTTAACCAGCGCCCGGCTGAGACTTTAAACCCAAATCAAAACCTCTTAGGGTTTGGCCGTGATCTCTTTGGACTTTTCAGAGCAGGCTGCATGACAGCCGAGCAGGGCGGGGCAAGCTTTTCTGGCAATATCACCTGACTGAAAACCTATGGGTTTCATTTAAACTATAACGCTTGGTTAGCGTTTATGGTTAAATTTCCGTTCGCGCCTGATTATCTAATTTTAAATCATTATGTGGGAATACTGTCCCATAATTAGAAAAATATCTAAGTGTGAATGTTGAAAACAAA
>CAYXEB010000041.1:0-17864 GCA_964463835.1 uncultured Hellea sp. | reverse complement strand
ATATGCGCCATTACATGACCAAGGTTCAGCAAGCGCGGCAAATGTTTTTTATCCAGCTTGGATTAGTCCAGGCTTTTAAAGCTGAAGCCTTATCGACGGTCAGCGTGCGAGATTTACATATCAAATATCTCGGTGAAGCGCGTCCTGATAATCCGCTTTATATTGAAACAGGATTAATCGAACTCGGCGAATTGGATATACGGCTTTGCCATATGATGTTTCATGGAGATGGGCGCATGGCAGCAACGATTGTCGAAAATGTTGAACATATATCCTTGCGAACAAAAATGCCCTTTCCTTGGAATGCGCGGTTTAGAACTGCAACGAAACCCTATCATGTTGAGCAGCCAGAACCCTCAAAACCTCGAAATTTATCCTATGATACAAAACCACAGGCCTTAAATGACGCCGACTTACAAAAGCTCGGCGTTAAACAAATCGGGACAGGCGTCTTTCAACCCCATGAGATGGGTCTGGATGGCAGCGCAACCCCGCAAGCGTTGATGGGCCGAACAACAGAAACGGTTGCACATATGAGGGATGGCTATCCTGAATTTTTGGACCCTGAATATCATACGAGCGGTAAGTCTGGTGCGCTGTTAGAAGCACAATTTTTTAAAAATAGCCGCGCTGAAACGGGTGATGGGTATAAGCTTTATGCGGGACTTGTTGAAGGCAATAGTTACACACGCAAACTAGTCCATAATGTTGTTGATGTGGTCACTGGCGTGAATATATTTTCAATGATTGGAGATGGGTGCCTCTTTGATTTAAAGGCGCGTAAGTTGATTAAAGCAACAGAAGCCCAAGTTGCCGCCTTGCAAAAAAATATCGTTAAAGGCCTAACCGTTTAAAGAAGCTTTATTGAGCACTTCGCGTAATCTCTGCACAGCATAATCAGGATCATGCATAGGAAACATATGGGCGCGGTTTTTATCAAAGATTACATTTTCAGTGCCGATAAAATTGGCCAGATAATTTCGTCCGCGCTTAAAACTCACAGCGCCATATTTGCCAGCAAATGTAATATGGGAATTATGGGGCGGTAGCGCCCTGGCGGCCTTATAGACATTATGCCCTTGGGCAATAAAAATGGCTTGTTCCCATAAAGGGTCGCAGGTCAACTCAACCCCTGTCTCAGTCTCAATTACCCCCCCTGTGAGGTAATCGCGTAGCGCTTCATCTGTAAAACCGCGAAAAGCACCGCGATCTTTATAGCGCGTAAAGGCGGCGTCAAAACTTTCAAAATTTGATCTGCGCCGTCCTGCGCTACGGGCAATGGGTAGCCGTTTTCGCATATAATTTCGTCCGCCTGGTAGACCATTTATAAACCTCACCAATGTCGGCAGAACAACAGGGTCAAAACCGACATAACCACTGACCTTACTTTGGATTTTAGGCAGAGATAATATGCCCGTCACCGCGCCGAAACTATGGCCCGCTAAAACCACGGGCGCCTCAATATAACGGTCAAAAAATTCCGTCACATCATCACGAAAGATATGCCAGTTTTTAAGCCCCTTAGCATCCGTTGGGAGTTCGCTCATACCGTGGCCGCGTATATCGAGCGCAACGGCATGTACGCCCAAAGGCTCTAATATCGTCTTATAGCTATAACCATTAAAGCCATTGGCATTCAGCATGACAAGGCGCACAGGCGCAGACTCATCTCCAAAATGAACCGACGAGATACGGCCATCACTCAGGTTATAGAATTTTCTATCTGGCTCTGGATATGAAGGCATAATTAAAACTTCGTGATATATATGAAGGTCAAGGTTCTCTGGTTTGACAGAAGCATGAAATTTCTGCAACAAAAACACTATTAATTTGACTGAGGTTAATATGACTATTTCCCGCAGGGATATAATTTTGATAGGGTCTGCCGCCCTCGCTTGTGGTTGCGCCGCGCAATCAAAATCTGAAAAAACAAAACAACCTATAGGACAGTGGGAAAACGCTACCTCCTTACCTTTAGCTTTGCAGGAAATTTATCCCACACATCATAATGGCCGTATCCATCAAGCCGGTGGTTTTACCGCAACAAAGGGACGTATTTCAGGCCCGACTGAGAGGCACATGTCTTGGCAACCCGGCGACAATAACTGGCGCGAGGAAAAACCCTTACCTATAGCCCGTCACCATCCACAACTTATCAGCTTTAAGGGGCATTTATTGGCTATAGCTGGTTTTGAAAGCCACGCTCAACAATCTGCCTGGATCATGCAGAAAAGCGGATGGGGTTTATACGAAGAGAATGACTGGCTAGACCTAGCCGAGTTACCCGCTCCCAGCGGAGAAGCTGTTTTGGGTATTACAGGAGATGGAATATTACATCTTGCAGGCGGGCGAACGCCAGCTGGAGAAAGTAATGCTGGATGGCAAGACCACAGCGACACAGATCATCATTTCATACTGGACGCCATAGAGAGTACTTGGCGCAAAGCCGCGCCTTGCCTGTCAAAGCGTAATAGTGCTGCGGGGGATGTTATTAATGGAGCTCTTCATATAGTTGGAGGACGTCAAGTCGGCGGCAGTAATGTCACAACACATGAGGTTTATGACAACCAAGAAGATCGTTGGAGAACGGCCGCTCCCATGCCTCAAGCGCAAGGCGGATTGGCGGCGGCAGCTTTGAACGGAAAGCTTTATGCCTTTGGCGGAGAATATTTTGGCAATGGCGGCGGCGTCTACCCCGAAAGCTGGGTGTATGACCCTCAAATAGATAGCTGGACGGCATTAACTGATATGCTCACACCGCGCCACGGCCTGGGGGCCGTCACGTTCGGTGCAGATATTTATGTTATAGGCGGAGCTAAAGAAGCGAGCGGTGTAAATACAAGCAATATTGTTGAACGCTTTACGCCTTAAGAATCGCTAAAAATTTTATAAAAAATTAGGCGTGCGTTTTTCCACAAACGCCGTAATGCCTTCACGGCCATCAGGCCCAGCCGCGCAGGCCGCAATGGCGCGCCCCTCTATCTCCATCTGTGTTTCCAGTGTATTCGTATAGCTTGTCATCAAGAGTTTTTTTACTACCGCATTCGAACCTTGGGATCCGCTTGCAAGCTCTACAGCTAGGTTACGCGCAGTCTCTAAAAGCGCGTTTTGCGAAACAACCCTTGTGACTAATCCCCATTCCAATGCTTCCGCCGCAGTAAGGTTTCGATTAGTTAGCATTAAATCTTGGGCACGCCTTAATCCTATAAGCCGGGGTAAGAAATATGAAGAACTTCCATCTGGGCTAAGACCAGCCTTAGTATAGGCCATTGTAAAGGCTGCAGTGTCAGAGGCAAAGACAATGTCTCCGCTAATGGCAAGGCTAAACCCAGCGCCTGCGGCCATGCCGTTGACGGCAACTACCAATGCCTTTTTCATCCGCGCGAAGGTCGATATCGCCATATGAAGGTCATCGGCGAGTTTCTTTATTTCGCTTTCGACCTTATCGCCATGAGAGGCCATTTCTTTAATGTCTCCGCCAGCACAAAAGAACCGTCCATTTGCCGTTAGAAGGACCGCTCTAATATCTGGATTAGTATCACAGAGCTTGGCGGCAGATTTTAAATCAGAAGCAAGCGCCGCGTTAAGACCATTAGCAGATTTAGGTCGATTAAGTGTTACCGTGGCAACGCGGCTATCAAGCTCAAAAAGTAATGTATCGAAGTTCATATTAGCTCCATAGGCCTTAATAAGTTAGACCTGCTTGTAGACTAATTTTTCCATACGCGGAGCCATTTGATTTGCTAGGGCAGATAAACCACTCATGGGGCGAATTAAAACTTCAAACTCCGTGATAAGGCCCACCTCATTGAATGTAATAATATCAACACCTTTGAGTTTCTTACCGCTTACATCGGCGGTAAATTCAAGCATGGCAGATCTATCTGCTTCCGAAATGAATTCGCGGTGATACGTAAAGTTCTCAAAGACCTCAATTACGTTGGACAAAGCAAAATAGACAGCCATTTTACCTGGATAAGGCTTATACGCCATGGGCGAGCGAAAAATAGCATCCTCGCTCAAAAAATCTCCAAGCTTTGAGAGGTCTTTCTCATCCACCATCTTATGCCAGTGCTTAAGGGTGTCAGAAATCATCATTGTCTTGCTCACATCGCGTGAACTTTGTCCGGGTCCAAATCGTCTTCAATGGCTTGGTCGAGAATTTTAAAAATCTCTTTACGGGAGCGCAGCTTTGTTTCGCGAAATGCTTTGGGGTTCACTTGGCCAAACATCTGGCCGGCCATGGGGATCGCCATAGGCCATTGCTCCGCAGGTACAACACGGTCAAAGAAGCCTGCATGCATCGCGCCTTTGGGACTGAAAATTTCGCCGTTAATAACGCAGCGGTTAAAGTGACTTTTCGTCAGGTGATAACGGCCCATTTCAATGCCGAAATTATGCATCGTCATACCAATGAGCGTTTCATTCAGACCTACTTTAAAATCGCCCTCTTTAATCATGGAATAATCACAAGCTAGCGCGAGAAAAGCGCCCATAGCAATGGTGTGACCTGGCGCGGCCATTATCACGGGGCGCGGGAACGCCATAAGGCGGCGGGCAAATTTGGAGCCTTTGGAGGTGAGCTCCAAGGCATCTTGCGGGCCGTCGCCTATTTCCTTGAGATCAAAGCCGCCAGACATCATGCCCTCACGCCCTGTCAGGATAACAATTGCGTCCGCCGCTTCGGCTTCATCAAGGGCGGCGTTCAGCTCGGCCCATGTTTGCGTGCCAAGCGCATTGGCTTTGCCATCATCAAGCGTGATAATCGCGACGCCATCTTTAATCGATGTTGTGAGTTTAGTGCTCATGATTAAGCTTGCTTGGCGAGGATTTTAGCAATGGTATCTTTTTTAAGATCATCCACTGACGCCTCAATCCCCATCTTATTGGCCAGCGCGACAACATCTTTTTCAAGCATCTTTGTCAAAGCCGATTTTGTATAGTTTCCGCCGTTAGCCTTTTTGCCAAATTTACCGTAAAACGTCTCACCAGATTTCGCCATCTCACGCAGAAGTTTAGGCACTTCAAATTGCGGACCATAAGCTTCAAGCAGTTCGTCCGCACGTTCAGTGAATTTCTTGGCACCGATTGTATCGATGAAACTAATCGCGCCGCCTGTGAAGGGCGCAAAACCCCAGCCAAATATAGAGCCAAGGTCAGCTTCGCGGGGGTCATGAACAATACCTTCCGCCATCGTGCGGGCCGCCTCAATAGCTTGGGTGTACATGATACGGTCTTTGACATCTTGAACATTAGGCTGCGGGTCTTGCAGACCATTGACTGCAAACTGGCCTAGCTCTGGCCAAAGGTGCTTTTCGCGACCCTCATAGACATAGAAGCCTTTACCGTTTTTTCGGCCAAGGCGGTCAGCATTATACATATGCTCAATAATGACATCACCCTTACCTTCGACATATTGACTGCCAAGATCCTGCTTGGTTTGCGTCATAACCTTATAGGCCAGATCAATCGCAACTTCGTCTTGAAGCGATAGCGGCCCAACGGGCATGCCCGCCATCTTAGCGGCATTTTCAATCAAGGCAGGCTTCACACCTTCTGATAGGAGGTTATAGCCTTCATTGATATAACGATTGACACAGCGATTGGCATAGAAGCCGCGCGTATCTTCAACAACGATTGGGACTTTGCGAATTTTCGTGACGTAATCAATCGCCCGAGAAATTGCGTAATCAGAGGTCTTCTCGCCTTTAATAATTTCAACCAACATCATTTTATGCACGGGGCTAAAGAAGTGAATCCCGATAAAATTGTCGGGGCGTGATGAGGCTTTCGCTAAATCCGTAATCGGAATTGTGGAGGTATTAGAGCCAAAGATAGCCGTCTTACCAATAACCTCCTCGGTCATTTTTGTGATCTTAGCTTTAAGCTCTGAATTTTCAAAAACGGCTTCGACAATTAGGTCAACATCTTTGAGCTTGGAATAATCTGAGGTTGCCTCAATGCGCGCCGCAATAGCATCGGCTTTTTCTTGAGTCGTTTTCTTACGCTTCACGCGCTTGGCTTGCTCATCAATTGTGAACTGCTTGCCCTTATCCGCGCCTTCTTGGTCACGGTCAATCAAGACAACGTCAATACCCGACATCGCCGAGACATAAGCTACGCCTGCGCCCATAAACCCTGCGCCGATAACGCCGATCTTTTTAATCTCGCCTTTGGTTTGACCCGCAGGACGCGCTTCACCTTTTTCCAAAGCTTGCTTAGAGAGAAAGAGCGAGCGTATCATATTGGCAGATTCAGGACGGAGCATCAGGTCGCAGAAATAACGGCTTTCAATCCGCAGCGCCGCGTCCATCGGTACAAGCGAGCCTTCATAAACGGAGGCTAAAATATTGCGCATGGCAGGGTAATTACCAAAGCTTTCTTTATTGACCATCGCATTGGCGCCGGCAAACATTTGATAACCCTTAGCCGTATAAGGCGCGCCGCCCGGAAATTTAAAGCGGTCCATATCCCAAGGCTGCTTGGCTTTGGGGTTATCTTTACACCACTGTTTCGCTGTCTCGATGAGTTCTGCCGCAGGTACAGCGGCGTGGAAGATACCCATAGCTTGCGCTTCGGCGGCTTTTAATTGTTTGCCCTGTAGAAGAACAGCCGAAGCATTCATTAACCCGACAAGACGCGGAAGGCGCTGCGTGCCACCCCCGCCTGGCAGTAAGCCAATAAGCGCTTCGGGAAGGCCAACTTTGGCGCTGGGATTATCAGAGGCTATAAAGCGCCCCGTACAGGCGAGCACAAATTCAAAACCCCCGCCAAGCGCCAAGCCATTTAGCGCAACTGCTACAGGTTTGCCGCACGTCTCAAGTTCACGGAACATTAAATTAAGCGAAACGACATTTTCATAAAGCGACTTCTTTGCGCCTTCAGGGTCTTTCGCCATCGCCTTTTTGGCACTCATGAGATTACCGCCCATTTCTTCAAGGTCAGCGCCTGCACAAAAGGCTTTTTTACCCGAGGTAATCACTGCCCCTTTAATGCTCTCATCGGATATAATCATCTTCGTAAACTCAGCGATTTCACCCATTGAGCTTTGATTGAGCACATTCATAGAACGGCCAGGCATATCAAATGTGACAAGCAATATGCCGTCATCGTCTTTATCTAACTTAAAATTTTTCATGTTCTATCTCTGTCAATCTATCTATTATACACGTTCAATGATGGTGGCTGTTCCCATGCCGCCGCCAACACATAAATTTATAAGGGACGTCTCTTTGTCAGAGCGTTCAAGCTCATCCACCATGGTCCCCAATATCATGGCACCTGTTGCGCCGAGCGGATGGCCCATCGCAATGGCGCCGCCATTAACGTTGATTTTATCGTGATCAATATTATGGGCTTGCATAAAGCGCAAAACAACAGAGGCAAAAGCTTCATTAAGCTCATAAATATCAATATCACCGATCTCCATGCCGGCGCGTTTAAGCGCCTTAGCGGCCACAAATTCTGGCCCCGTTAACATCATTGTTGGTTCACTGCCTATTTCAGCAAAGGCTTTGATGCGCGCGCGGGCTTTCAGGCCCATCGCTTCGCCCATTTCTTTGGTACCGATAAGCACAGCAGCCGCTCCGTCAACAATGCCCGAACTATTGCCCGCATGATGGACGTGATTAATCGCTTCAAGCTCTGGATATTTTTGTAAAGCTACATAATCCATACCCGGCATCACTTTACCCATAGCTTCAAAAGCAGGGTTTAAAGAACCAAGAGACTGCATATCAGTTTGCGGACGCATATGCTCATCATGGTCCAAAATTGTTACGCCAAGTTGGTCTTTGACGGGCACGATTGATTTTTTAAACCGGCCTTCATCCCAAGCTTTCTTGGCACGCTTTTGCGACTCGACCGCATAGGCATCACAATCATCACGCGAGAACCCATATTTTGTGGCGATCAAATCAGCAGAGATACCTTGAGGCACCACTTGGTGATCAAAGGCTATCATTGGGTCTACGCCCATCGCGCCGCCATCACTGCCCATAGGCACGCGCGACATATGCTCAATGCCGCCGCCAATGGTCATATCCGCCATACCAGACATGACTTTGGACGCGGCCATATTAACAGCTTCTAGGCCAGATGCACAAAAGCGGTTGATGGTCACGCCTGCCGCGCCTTGATCATAATTAGCCGTAATCGCCGCCGACCGCGCAATATCAGCCCCAAGACCTGCAACTGGCGAAACGCAGCCCATGATAATGTCGTCAACTTTACTTGTATCAAGTTCGTTACGATCCCGAATGGCTTCAAGCTGCTGGGTCAATAAAGAGAGCCCTGTAATTTCATGAAGAGCCCCGCTCTTTTTGCCCTTACCGCGCGGCGATCTCACCGCGTCAAAAATATATGCATCTGCCATTTCGGCCTCCTGATTTTCATCTATTTATTTCGTTTAATGCACCGCAACATACAGCGCACTACAAGTCGGTGTGATTAAAGCGAGCGCGCGATGAGAAGTTTCATGATTTCATTTGTGCCGCCGTAGATCCGCTGCACGCGGCTATCGCGGTACATGCGGGCAATCGGGTATTCATTCATAAAGCCATAGCCGCCATGAAGCTGTAGGCAGCGGTCAATGATTTCGCATTCTTTATCCGTGGTCCAATATTTAGCCATAGAGGCCGTTACGGTATCGAGCTCCCCGCGCAGATGTTTCTCGGCGCAATCATAGACAAATGTCTTCGCAATCGTGACAAGCGTTTTACATTCCGCCAGTTCAAATTGTGTGTTTTGAAAATCCAGAATGCGCTTGCCGAAAGCCTTACGTTCTTTGACATAGTCAATCGTTGTTTCCAGTGCTGCTTCCATTTGGGCAACGGATTGGACAGCGATATTGAGGCGCTCTTGCGGGAGCTCACTCATAAGCTGGATAAAGCCCATGCCCTTATCTTCGCCAAGAAGTGCATCAGCAGGCACTTTCATATCATCAAAGAAAAGCTCTGCTGTGTCTTGGGCGTCCATCCCGACTTTATCTAAAATACGTCCGCGTCGAAAACCTTCCAAATCATCAGTTTCTACAACAAAAAGCGATTTAGAATGTTTGCCTTCACCGCCCGTATCGGCAACGATGATAATAAGGTTCGCTGTCCCGCCATTGGTGATGAAGGTTTTAGACCCATTAATAATCCAGCCATTACCGTCCTTTTTAGCATTGGTTTTCACGCTTTGCAGATCAGATCCTGTGCCCGGCTCTGACATGGCAATCGCGCCTACAAGCTCGCCGCTAGCCATACGCGGGAGCCATTTTTGTTTTTGCTCTTCCGTGCCGTAATGCAGGATATAAGGCGCAACAATGGCGTTATGAAGCGAGAGGCCAAAACCATCGACTTTGGCTTTGACGAGCTCTTCCATGATAATCATTTCATGGCGATAATCCCCGCCACCGCCGCCATATTCCTCAGGAATAGCGCAATTCAAAAGACCCATTTCACCGGCCATATTCCAGTATTTACGGTCAACAATTTTGTTTTTGCGAAACTCTTCCGAATGCGGCGCCATTTCGCGTTCATAAAAACCATAGACAGCTTCACGGAAAATATTGATATCTTCTTCCGCGTACCAATCGGGATTTTTAAAATTTATGACTGCCATATAAGGGCCTTTGTTATTTATCTAATTAATTAAAACGCGGCCGCATCAAGCGCCATTAATGGTTCTGCACCGGTTTTGATTTTCGCCAGATGCGCGTCCATCATGGGGAGCATACGCAGGACAAAATAGCGGCCAGTGATGATCTTATTCGTATAAAACTCATCATTCGACCCGCCGTCAATGGCCGCTTGTGCAACCAAGGCCATCTTTGCCCACATATAAGCGAGAGTCGTCAAGCCCATCATATGCATATAATCGACGCTGCCCGCCCCTGCATTATCAGGGTTGGTCATGCCATTTTGCATTAGCCACATCGTGCCTTCAGTCAGTTTTTGTTTCGCGTCCTTAAGGCCGTCCATAAATTCAGAGACGTTTTCATTATCTGAGTTTTCGCCAAGGAAGGTATCGATTTCAGCATTGAGGGACATCAAGGCTCTTCCGCCTTTGCGGGCAAGCTTACGGCCTACAAGGTCAAGCGCCTGAACGCCATTTGCGCCTTCATAAATCAAGGCAATACGCATATCGCGAACGAATTGGCTCATGCCCCATTCTTCGATAAAGCCATGACCGCCAAAGACTTGTTGGCAATCAATTGTCGTCGCCATCGCTTTGTCAGTAAGGTACCCTTTAATGACAGGGGTCAATAGTCCGAGATAATCATCGGCCTTTTCGCGAAATTTTTCATCTTCATGGACAAGTTCCATGTCCTCCATCAAAGCCGCCCAATAAATAAGTGCGCGCGCGCCCTCGTTGAAAGCTTTCGTTTCCAGCAACATACGGCGAATATCAGGATGAACAATTAGGGGATCAGCTGGACCCTTGTCATTTTTTGGTCCTGTTAAAGAGCGGCCTTGCAGGCGGTCTTTGGCGTAAGCGACTGCATTTTGATACGCCACTTCGGATTGGGCGAGGCCCTGCATGCCTACATCAAGTCGGGCGCGGTTCATCATCACGAACATGACCCGCAGGCCTTTATTTTCTTCACCGATGAGATAGCCTTCAGCTTCGTCAAAATTCATCACGCAAGTTGAATTGCCGTGAATACCCATTTTATGTTCGATGGCGCCGCAGGTCACAGGATTGCGCTCGCCCGGATTTTGATCTTTGTCGAGTTTGAATTTGGGGACAATAAAGAGAGAAATCCCTTTCACGCCCTCTGGCGCGCCTTCAATCCGTGCCAAGCACAGGTGGATAATATTGTCTGACATATCGTGCTCACCTGCAGATATGAAAATTTTCTGACCTGTTATCTTGTATGAGCCATCTTTGTTTGGCACGGCTTTGGTTTTCAAAAGACCCAAATCTGTACCACAATGCGGCTCAGTCAGGTTCATGGTCCCTGTCCATTCGCCAGAAATCATTTTCGGCAAATAGGTATTTTTTTGCTCTTCCGAACCGCCAATTTCTATGGCTTTACTCGCGCCATTTGTCAGGCCCGGATACATGGCAAAGGCCATGTTCGCCGCGGACTGCATTTCGCCCGCTGCGATATGCCAAACCCCTGGCATGCCCATCCCGCCATATTCAGGATTATGCGCGAGTCCCATCATACCGTTTTCAACGACTTGTTTATAGGCGTCTTTGAACCCTGTTGGCGTCGTGACGGAGCCATCATCATGCCGAGTACAACCTTCATGGTCGCCAACAACATTAAGCGGAGCGAGAACCTCGGAGGAAAACTTTCCGCTTTCCTCTAAAATAGCATCAAGCGTATCTGTATCGGCTTCGGCAAATTTTTCATACGACGTGAGCTGACCAACATCGAGCATTTCCTGCATCACAAATTTCATGTCACGAATGGGGGCGTTATAGATTGGCATATCTAAGGTCCTTTATTAAATCTTATTGGTCATGGCTGCTTCGCTATGACGCGCGGATTGAAATTCATCCGCCGTTTCTTCAATAAACGGCGTCTGTGAAAACTTAGCCTCATAGGCCTTAGCTAAGTTGAAAACACCATTGTCTGGTGCATTATTTATATGCGCGTCGATAATGTCGCAAATTTCAGTCATATCGCGGGCCAAACCCGCAATATCTTCACGGCGGCGCTTAAGAGAAGAAATAACATGTTTAAAGTTCTTTTGTCGACGTAAAAGTTCTACGCGGTCAGTTATTTGGCCATCCGTTACTTCGAATACCTCTTTGATATCATCCAAGGTAAAGCCAAGACGTTTTCCCCGCATGATACTTTCAAATCTGACGAAATCGGCTTGATTAAAGACCCGCGCGCCAGCATCCCGTGCCGGCGTCATGAGCCCCTTATCTTCATAAAAACGAATAGTACGCGGCGTAACATCAAACATTTGTGCAAATTCACGAATGCCCCATTGGGTTTTTTCTGAACTTTTGGGCTTAGGCAACTGCATACCGCACCCTAAATTAACGTTAACGTTAACGTCAAGTCTATTCATGCTATTTTTACGAAAAATAATAGATTTAGTGCGGAAAAAGTTAACGCCTTAACCGACCGTTAACCACAAGTGCTCAGTAGTGAACGTGAATCAACTCGCCTGCGGTGGGTCCAACACGCATTGTCTTTAAAGGGTTTCGGGGAAATGAGTAAATCTACACCAGAACAAAAGGCAAAAGCGAACGCAGCTAATTCCAAAAAAGCGACAAAGGCCTTAGGTCCTAAAACTAAACCGCTCGCAAGCTCAAAAACAATGAGCCAAGCGAAATCCATTCAGCCTCCAGCCAAAAAGAAAACTCCCGTAAAAGCCATTGGAAAAAAAATAGCTGTCAAAAAAACGTCAAGCAGAAAGCCTGTCGTCAAGAAGGCCTTGGCAAAACAAGCACACCTCAAAGTTAATCCCGGCCCGTCAACGCTAACAGAGTTACATAAAGCTCTTCTTTCGCTTGAAACCCGGATGAAAAGAGCCAATACGCGCACACGTAACAATGTAAAATCTCTACAATCGTCTGTTCAAGCTTTAGGCGAGCGGTCCAATAAGACGCGCGCCTCCGATAAGGCAGTGCTAACACGTAAAGTGAATAAGCTATCAGAAAAATTGACGTCGATGGTCAATGAGACGCAAAACTCGATCAATGCTGAACTTAAAACCGCTATCTCTAATCCGTCTCTAGAGGTGCTAAAGTCAGCCATATATCGCGCAGATCAAAAAATTACGCATTCTGAAACCATGCAATCACAAGCGATTGCCAAGATTAATCGCCATTTGGCAGGCATGGCGACAGCAATTGATGAACAACTGTCTTCGATGAACTCTCGTATCACGGCAGAAGAAACGGCAAGAAGAGAGCAAATAGAAGCGCTCAAAACAGAGACCTTTACAAAGATTGAGACGGCAGAAAAAGAAACCGCGTCTGTTATTCGAAATATGGGCGATAAAATCGTCGAGCTATCTGAAGAAATCAAACGCCGAGGCGATATGGGGCATGAGTCCATACGTGACAAAGTCAACGAAATTGCAGCGCAAACGCAAAATGACCTTCGCGACTACAAAACAAGCCTTGATGCCCGTATTGACGCGATTGAAACGTCTCCACAATCGAGCGCACCGTCAGATACGCGCAGGTTAGAAAGAACTCTCTCCAGCCTAACCATTCGTTTGGAAGAATTAGAACACAATATTGCAGAATTAAACGCGCCCGCCGCAGAGACGCCCACACCTAGCGGCTTTAAAGGCACACCTATCGCTACGCCGCCTGCGAAAAAACCTCAACCGAAAAGTCCTGACGCCGCCCCAGCGCAAAAAGCGCTTCAACCCCCGAAATTGCAAGTCATCAAAACAATGCCCGTCACGGCAACAATGAGCGATGCCTTTTCCCCAGCACAAAAAGCGCAGCCCACTCCGCCTAATCCCTATGCGCAAGCGCTAGCACAATCACAACAACAAGGCGCGCAATCGCAAGTTCCACCGCAATTAACCCCCCCGGTGCAGCCCCCTACGCAACCGCCAGTTCCACAAGCGCCAGCGCTTCCTGAGCAATCCAGTCATATTCCTAGCGAATTTGATCCGCGACAATTTATGCGCGATGCGAGCGCGCATACGCAAATGGCCCCGCCTATTGCGCCAACACCTCAAACCCCGCCAGCTCCAGCCATGCCAGCGCCACCCGTTACGGCGCCCCCTGTTCAAGCGCCTGCCATACCAGAGCCGCTAGCCTCGCAGGGTGATTATGCCGCCGAGCCCTATGCCGATCCGGCCTATGCCGAAACTGACGAGGTGATGGATAAAGTCAGAATAGGCGGCGAAGCAGATGAACGCGCGGTCAAGCTGCCTAAATTATCAAGTCAGAATTTGCGTGTTGCAGCTATGGCTACTGGCGTTGCGGTCATTGGCCTTGTCGCGGCGAAAGGTCTTTTGGGCGGAAACAATAAAGAAGATGTGAAATCACCGCAATTTGCGCAAACTCAAAACGAGGCCCCCAATTTCGACGCAAGCGCGCCAACGCCAAATGTCATCGAGCCTATCGGCAATTACACAGACAATAAAGCCACGCCCGTTACGGGCGAAGCGGCTAAATCGCTCAACACCGCGGCGAGTGCCGGCGACGCGGTTGCCCAGTTCCAACTAGGACTTTCTTATCTAGAGCAAGGTCGTACCAGCGAAGGTGTTGAGCTCATTCGCAAAGCCGCCAATCAAAAACAGCCCGCCGCGCAATACCGCCTGGCTAAATTATATGAAGTCGGTGAGGGCGTAACACAGGATTCGGAAATCGCGCGCCAACTAACTGAACGCGCTGCACGCAATGGCAATCGCATCGCCATGCATGACCTCGCGCTTTATTACGCGGAAGGCCGCGGCGGCGTCACGACAGAACTCCCAACAGCCGCCAAATGGTTTGAAAAAGCAGCAGAGCGCGGAGTGGTCGATTCCCAATTTAACCTGGGCGTTCTATTTGAAAGCGGGCAAGGCCTACCTAAGAGCCTCACCGACGCCTTTGTCTGGTATTCCATCGCCGCCTCACAGGGCGATCAATTCGCCAAACAGCGCATTCAAGTCCTCTCGGCCAATATGACGCCAGAAGATCTTAGCATAGCGCAAACCCGCATAGATAAATTCACCCCTGTTAAAATTGACGAGATGGCCAATGGTATTTTCCAAGGCGTGGCTTGGAATAAGTCTAAAACAGATACGGCCAGCGTTGAGACATCGCTGGAAGAGGTTCAAACCCTCTTATCTGATTTAGGCTATGACATCGGCACCGCAGACGGGGCGATGGGACCACGCACACGCGCCGCAATTATGAGTTTTGAGAAAGCCAATGGCCTGCCGGAAACCGGGCGGGTAAACTCGGCGTTACTCGAACGGCTCGAACTCGCAGCGGGCGTCTGAGCTTAAAGCTTCCATTTACAGCTTTTACCTAAATTGATACGGCAGGGTTATGAGCTCTACCGCCGTCACAATATTGCAAGCTTCCTCAGAGCAAGACATCGCGCAGGTCAAACTGATTTTCTTAGAATATCTAGATTTCATCGAAAGCTACCTAGGCGAATCGCTTGGCTTTCAAGGCACAGAGCAAGAGTTTAAAACCTTCCCCCAAGCTTATGATGTTTTATATCTCGCCAAGGTCAAAGGGGAACCAGCCGCGGCCTGCGGCGTGAAACCCTTTAAACCCGGAATTTGTGAGCTTAAGCGGCTTTATTGCCGGCCCAGCGGGCGCGGCCATGGGCTCGGCCTCAAGCTCACCCAAAACGCCATCCGTTTTGCCAAAGCGGCGGGCTATACTCAGATGTATCTAGACACAGACCGCGGACTGACCTTTGCTAATAAAATCTATGAAGACTTGGGCTTTACAGATATTGAGCGCTATTACGATAATCCTATGGGATGCTCGCGCTATATGGCGCTCTCGCTTTAATCAGCCTATTCTTCTGTTTCAGGAACAAACCGAAGCGGCAGTTCCTAATTCGCCAACAATACCTGATAAGCATCTGCCAACCCGACGATGTCGACGCTATTTTCTAGGGCGCCGTCGCCGTTTAAATCTGCGGGACTATTCTGAGTGACGAGAATCCCCACAGGGTTTAACTCCGTATCTGTGACGATACCGCCGGACATGCCGCCCACGACGGCTTCGCCAGAAATGCCCGCATCATCGCGAGCGTCAAAGACAATAATCCACGTCCCCATTTGATAGCCGTCAGACCCGCTCTCAACGCGGCGAAAATGAACCGTACCTTGCCGCAGGGTCGGTTTGTCACTACCGCCCGGATAGCCGAGCAGGTAAACTGGCAAGCCTATCGCGGGGTTTTTCGGGGTGCCGCAGGACCATTTTTTGCCATACCAAACCGCGTCTATGACGCCAGGCGCGCGCACAACACCGCGCGAGACAAAGTCAGGCACATTTAAATTCATCGCTTCATGCACGTGATCAGCGGTAAACCAGCCCCCGCAATGCTTCCAATAAGTACCATAAGCCGTATCGCTAACGCCCCGGGTTACTTTGAATGTTTTAACAATCCGGTTTTGAATCAGCGTTGTTTCGGCCGTAGTTTTTCGGGTGACCCATCCAAAAAGAATGGCGCCAAGGATTAAGGAGATAAAGATAATACGGAACATCCAGCGCAGCGTTAATGTGATTTTTGTATCGAGTTCGTCTTTAAGGCCATCACGAAGATCGATACGCATGTCACCCTGTTCCTTTCACTCGGCCTAAGCCAATTATTTCACCCTTACTCCAAAAACCTAAAAGCTATGCGCGCAAACACAAGTTTTAAATTTTCTTTACGCAGCTATTCGGCATTGAATATCTCGTTGGGGATATTCTACGTAGTTCGGGTATCATGACTTCACAAACATATCACAGTCACTTTTATTGTATGTGAATACTATCTAAGCTTTAACGCGCTGGTCTCTCCTCCTCACTTGGAGATAAACATATATGGGTTGAAACAAGCGCCCCGTTTTAACCCAAGACCCCACGCTTATGCGTGGGGTCGAATTTCATCTCAGGGCTAATCTACATCATTTAGCGGCTGACAATGAGCGAGTTCGAGTTGCTCTATTATATTGCTTTACCGCGACCTCTTAGCAATTTACTTTTTGTTTTTATTTTTATTTTCAAAGGCTTTTAATTTCTTCTGGTACTCTTCCTCAGGTAGGCTATGCCAGCCAATGCACTTGCCTGTGGGACTTCTTCCGCATCCGCAATCTTTTAATTCACTCATTTTAACCTCCTTGTATGGGAACCTAAATCGTAATCGATTGTAGAAGTTAAACAAGGGGGCTATTGCAGACACAGCTTAAGAGCTACGGAAACCTTTGGCGAGCGTCCTTAACTGGGTGAGTTTAAAACAATTGGTTACGCATAGTGTTTAGAGTTGTCTTCGCAGAATTGTAGCCAAGGCGGTTTTGGGAATTGCATTTATTTATCCTGCATGGCACAAAATTAAGACATTATCAGAAAGCCCACCCATGACCGTTTCTCGCCGTACACTATTAAGTCAGTCCGCCGCAGCCGCCATTACGGTTTCCTTACCGCTTTCAGCCTGTTCGGATAAGGCGGCAAAAAATTCGGCGTCTATTTCTAACCCCGCGCAAAGCCCAGACTTAGAAAAATCTGCCTTAGAAAAATCTGCGAAGACTTTGCTGGATCAAGCCACAGAGCTTATGCTCAAGGCCTATCCAGAAAGCGCCTCAAGCGCGGGAATTGATAAAGGAAAATATGCCGAGCTTAAATCAAAGCTCACTGACCGCTCCCCTGCTGGACAAGCGAGTATCGAAAGCAATGCGCGCGCTATGTTCAAAAAACTAAACGGTGTGGATACGGCCGCGCTTCCGGCTGATACCGCCCTGAATGTTAATGTGGTCCGCTCTGTTTTTGACATGAGCGTTCAAGGTTTTGATTTGCCTTACGGTGATATGGCGCTACTAAATTCCAATTGGTCCTATCGCAATAGTCCTTATGTTGTCGCCCAAAACACGGGTGCCTTTGTCGAGATTCCTAGCTTCCTTGACGCCTCTCATAAAATAGAGACGGCGCGCGATGCAGATGCTTATTTGGAACGCCTCAAAGCCTATGCAGGTCAATTAGACGGAGAGACAGACCGGACCCGCATCGAAGGCGAAGAAGGCGTAATCTTGCCTAATTTCTTACTCGAGAAAACCCTCGGTCAATTACGCGGCGCCCTTGCCAAATCGCCAGACAGCTGGGGCATGATTTCTGTGCTCGGTTCGCATTCAGAAAAACTCGGTGAAAGCTACTTAAAACATGCAAATGATATTGCCGCCCAGAACATTGCCCCTGCGATTAAGCGCCAAATAGCGGTGCTTGAAAAGCAAGCGCCCAAG
>CAYXEB010000040.1:0-18204 GCA_964463835.1 uncultured Hellea sp. | reverse complement strand
AATATTTCCGCGGAACCAAGCATACATGGGGTAAAATGGAACGCGTTGGATTTAAAACAGCTGAAGAATCTTAAGCCGCCGAGTGCAAACCTAGGCCTTAGGCCACTATTTCAATAGGTTTCCAATTCATTTTCAGCTGTATTCAATAGCACAATGAAATTGACTTAGCGCAAGAGTATGTCAAAACGGCGTAACGGAGACCTGAATCAGTATGAGCCAGCCTTATCAACTCATAGGTGATACAGATAGCCCTGCGGCAATTATGGCCGTACGCGGTCAAATTGAAGAGCGGCTTGCTACCATTGTCCCGCCTGCTCAAACTTGGCCAGCCCGCCTACATAAGGCTCAAAGACATGCGCTGCTATCTCCCGGAAAACGGTTTCGTCCGCTTCTGTGCGTCTTTGTCGCCAAAGGCGCAGGCTTTGACGGTAGCGCTGCGATAGATGTCGGCTGCGTTGCCGAAATGGTTCATGCAGCATCTCTTATTCTGGACGACCTCCCCTGTATGGATGACGCCGACTTGAGACGCAATCAACCCACAACACATGTGGCCTTTGACGAAAGCACAGCGATTTTAACGGCGACTGCGCTCTTAAACCGAGCTTTTGGTGTGTTGTCTCGGCTAGAACATGTCGATGCGCAGCGACGCATAGAACTGGTTGATCTTTTATCCTACGCCGTGGGGTCAAAGGGATTGATTGCCGGACAAATGGCTGACCTCGCCAATGATGACAATAGCGCCAGCATCGCTGAGATTGAGAGGCTCAACACATTAAAAACGGGGGCCCTGTTTGATTTTAGTGTGGAAGCGGCGGCTATATTAGCCGAGTCGGGCGCGGCTCAGCGGTCAGCCTTGAAGGACTTTTCCTACCATCTTGGCCTGGCCTTCCAGCTCATGGATGACGTCAAAGACTCCGTAATGAGCGATACAGAAGCAGAGAAAACCGTCGGCCGCGATGTTGGCAAGGCCACCATATTAGCTTTGACCGGATCGGACGCCGCCATTGAACGGCTATCCTCATATATAAGCAGTGCCAAAGATTCACTATCTAGAGCTGATTTGTCGAATTACAAAATGCTCAATGAAGTTTTGGACGCACAATTTTCTTTCATAAAGCCGGTTGCGCCGTAACCCATGACCTCAGCATTAAATGTTGAAGACCTTTCGGTTCATTACGGAAGTCACAACGCACTAAAAACTTTAAGCTTCAAGGTGCAGCCTAAAGAACTTATAGGCATAATAGGCCCAAATGGTGCAGGAAAAACCAGTCTTACCAAAGCCTTATGCGGCAAAGTTAAACATGAAGGCGTGGTTGAGATAAATGGCACCCGTGTTCTAAAACGCCAAAACCGTCAAAAGTTATTAGGATTAGTTCCCCAAGATATTGGCCTCTATTCACATATGAGCGCAAAGGAAAACCTTGAGGTTTTCTCTCAAATTATGGGGGTGCCACGGCAAAGCCGCAAAGACGCGATTTCGAAAGCCATAAGAGCCGTCGATCTTGAAGACAAAGCCGATGTCCTTATTAAGGATTTATCGGGTGGTATGAAGCGGCGCATAAATGTCGCCGCAGCGATTATGCATGATCCCAAACTGATTATCTTCGATGAGCCAACGGCGGGGGTTGATATCCCTGCCCGCGATGCTCTGCACCGGCTCGCGCGTAAGCTTACAGAGCAAGGTATGGCCGTTCTTTTGGTCACGCATGAACTCGAACAAGCGGAAGCCTTATGCGACAAAGTATTGGTCTTAGCACAGGGTAAGAAACTTGCCTTTGATCACCCCGCAGCTATCCTCGCCAATAGCTTTTCGGGAGCGCGTGAGGTTGTTCTGCGCTATGAATCCCCGCCGAGTGACGCGGCTCTTGAAGCCATGAAGCCATTTGAATTTTCACAAGGCGAACTGCCCACCATTTGGACAACGATGACGGAAGCCAGTGAGGTCTCATTTGTTTCAGCATTTATGAGCGCCTTAAAAAATGACGATCAGCATATTCGAGAAATCAGTGTGCGGCGGCCAGGTTTAACATCCCTCATGCATAAGATAGAGCAGACGGGAGCCAAAAGGTGATATCCGCTGTTTTTAGAATTATGTGGCTCCGGCTTTGGCGCGATAAAGGCGCTCTTACTCTAGCTTTCATCCTACCCGGTTTTATATTTGCCATTTTTGCCGCTATATTCTCAAATACGTCAGGCGGGGCGCTCGACCTTAGAGTTTCAATGGCTTTAATGTCAGAGGCCCCAGCCAGCATTGCCTTTAGTGAAGCCATCGAGAAGGACGCTCAATTTACCTTAAACACGCATAAAGACTGGACACAGGATGATATCATCGAGCGCGTTAAACTCGGCCAAGATGATGTTGGCCTAGTAATAACTGGAGATATATCAAAACCCTCAAGTCATGCCCTTACGATCATCAAAGACCCCAGCCGCGAAGTTGCGGCCACTGTTCTCATGGGTCAACTTCGGCAAATGATGGCTCAAAGCGCCCGCGCGGACGCTTCGAACATGTTCAAACATGTTTCGGCCTTACCCCAAGATGCTGGGGCTACTGCCACGGACCCGTCTGTGACCTATTACATTGGTGCCACAGCAATCTTATTTCTGTTGTTTTCTGCGATGCAAGGCGCGGCTATCACTCTTGATGAGCGTAATTCAGGGATTTCCGACAGATTACTGATAGGCCCGAAAGGCGCCATGGCCATGCTATGCGGCAAATTCCTATTTCTAACCTTAGTCGGCTGCCTTCAAGCGGCAGTCATTGTCGCGGTTGGGCATTTCGTATTTGCAGTGCCCGTCATAAATAATATCCTGGCTCTAGTCTTAGCCTGCGCAGGATCCGCCGCCCTTGCCGCGGCTATCGCCTTATTGGTCGCAAGCCTGACAGCGAACGCCACGCAAATGCATACGCTATCGACCTTCATTGTTCTCTTATTTTCTGCCATTGGCGGGTCTATGGTCCCGCGTTTCATGATGCCCGATTGGCTTCAATCAATCGGGACTTACACACCAAACCATTGGGCGATAGAGGCCTTCTACGGCATTTTAGCACGGGGACAAACTATCCCTGACTTGCTACATGTGTGGTACATTTTATTTGGCGGAGCTTTGATATTATTATATCTTGCCGCTATTATTTCGCACCGCATGATGAGAATTTAGTGACGACCGAACTCGAAAAATTCCCGAAAGGTAAAGGCTTAACCTTAGCCGCTTGCGTTATTGGCGGCTGGGCGGCCGTTCACATTTACAGCGTATTTTTTCACCTACTCTCAGCGCCACTTTGGATAACCCTGACCTTAATCGCGGTTCAATGCTGGCTCTATGCCGGCATGTTTATTGTCGCCCATGACACAATGCATGGCTCGCTCATGCCCAATAAGCCCAAGAGCAATGCTATCATTGGAAAAGCCATTATGTTCGTCTATGCAGGATTTGATTGGGAGTATATGCGCACAGCGCATCACGCACATCATCAAAATCCTGGAACGCGCCGAGACCCAGATTTTAATGCTGATAATCCAAAAGCCTTTTGGCCGTGGTATTATAAATTCTTCACCCAATATTTTGGCATCAAACAGATCATCATTTTGGTTTGTTTCACTTTGACTTATGTTTTTATATTTGGGGCCAATTATCTGAACACTATCATTATGTGGGCCGTCCCAGCTATCCTATCCTCTCTTCAGCTCTTTTATTTTGGGACTTATCTGACACATCGACATGGTGATGATTTCCCAGACCATCACAACGCGCGAACCAATGAGTTTCCTAAATGGTTATCCCTCTTAACCTGTTTTCATTTTGGTTATCACCATGAGCATCACCTCTATCCGCAAGAGCCGTGGTGGCGTCTCCCGGCCCGCAAATTTCTGGCTAAGTGAGAAAGCATATGATTGGGAATATAGCTATCGTCATAATTAGCGTTGTAGGCATGGAAGTCTTTGCGATATATTTTCATAAACACTTCATGCATGGCCGTGGCTGGAGCTGGCATGAAAGCCATCATGTTCATACGGATGGATATTTCGAAAAGAATGACCTCTATGCCGTCTGCTTTAGTATTATAGCCGCCGCCTTATTTATTTCTGGATCGCTCTGGTGGTCACCCCTTTGGTATATAGCCTTGGGGTTCACAATATACGGCGTTTTATATGGCTTCGTGCACGACGGCCTTGTTCACCAACGTTGGCCTTTTCAAGTCACGCCGAAATCAGGCTATCTTAAACGGCTCGTCCATGCCCATAGGCTACATCATCATACGGTAACAAAAGACGGGGCCGTTTCTTTTGGGTTTCTATATGCCGAAAAGCCCGAGACATTAAAAGAAACCCTTAAATCCAGATGAGTTCATTTGGGCCGGAAGAGCTCTTAGAATGCTATAGGCAAGGCATCTTCCCAATGGCGGATTCTCGCGATGATCCAACTGTCTTTTTCGTTGATCCAGAGCAGCGCGGGATAATGCCCTTAGACGGGCTCCATATCTCCCGTTCACTTTCCAAATTCATGCGTAAAATGGATTTTGAAGTCACTTACGATAAAGCCTTTAAACAAGTCATTGCAAAATGCGCCGAAGCGGCGACCGATAGAGAAAACACATGGATTAATGCTGGGATAGAATATCTTTACACAATGTTGCATAACCAAGGGAATGCTCATTCGGTGGAGGTTTGGTCCGAGCGTAAACTTATTGGCGGGTTATACGGCGTCTCCATAGGCGGAGCGTTCTTTGGGGAAAGCATGTTCTCTCGCAAAACAAATGCGAGCAAGGTGGCTCTGGTTAAACTCGTCCAGCGGTTGAATAAAGCGGGTTATAGTCTCCTTGATACGCAATTTCTAACGGACCATTTGCAGTCCATGGGTGCCATTGAAATCCCGCGAGCGGAGTATCACGGTCTTTTGAAACAGGCCTTGCATATTGACGCAAGCTTTAATCTTGCACCGACAAGCAACTCATGATTATTTAGCTCTATGAATTATTTCAAACTCTCTCTTCTCACCTCGTTATCACTTGCCGTTTTATCCGCTTGCGGAGATGGAAAAGACGTTAAGACGGATAAGAATGAGGATAAGGCCGCCGCCTTTGCCAGCACCTATTCCCCTATCCCGTCGGAAACAACATTAATTACAAATGCGCGTATTATTGATGGGACAGGCCAAGAGCTTGAAGGCGCCAGCTTACTTATTGTTGATGGCAAGATAAGCGCGATAGGCAAAGATATTTCTGGCGACGCCAGCCTGTCTATCGACGCTGAAGGAAAATATGTAACGCCAGGCATCATCGACATTCATTCACATCTGGGCAATTATCCGACGCCGTCGGTCAATGCGCATGGTGATGGCAATGAAATCACCTCGCCCATCACATCGGAAGTTTGGGCAGAACATGGCGTTTGGCCGCAAGACCCTGGCTTTGATGAAGCCTTGCAGGGCGGCGTCACCACGCTCCATATCCTACCTGGATCAGCCAACCTATTTGGCGGGCGCGGCGTCACCTTACGCAATATCGCCTCGCGCACAGTCCAAGGCATGAAATTTCCAGATGCGCCTTACACCTTAAAAATGGCCTGCGGCGAAAATCCCAAACGTGTTTACGGCCAAAAAGGCGGGCCAGGTTCTCGCATGGGCAATGTTGCAGGGTACCGAAAAAACTGGATAAAAGCGCAAAGCTATCAAAAGAAGCGTGCCAAAGGCGGTGAGGACTTTACCAGAGACCTACAATTAGAAACTTTAGCGGATGTTCTTGACGGTAAAATTTTAGTTCAAATGCACTGTTACCGGGCTGATGAAATGGTGCAAATTCTCGATATCGCCAAAGAGTTCGATTACAAAGTTACGACATTTCATCATGCCGTTGAAGCCTATAAAATCGGTGACATACTCAAAGAGCACGATACCTGCGCCGCGATGTGGGCCGATTGGTATGGCTTTAAAATGGAATCCTATGATGGCATCTTAGAAAATGTTCCTTTCGTTCACGCCGCAGGTGCCTGCGCCATGATCCATTCTGATGATGAAAACGGTATTCAAAGGCTCAATCAAGAAGTCGCCAAAACATGGGCAAATGGGAACCGCGTTGGAATGAATATTTCCAAAGCAGAAGCTTGGAAATGGCTGAGCACAAACCCCGCGAAAGCGCTTGGGATATTAGAAGAAACTGGGACCTTAGAAAACGGAAAACGCGCCGATGTTGTGTTGTGGTCCGATGATCCGTTCACGACATATGCAAGACCAGAAAAAGTCTTCCTTGATGGAGCTTTGGTCTTCGACAAAGAAAGCGGCCTTAAGCCCAAAAGCGATTTCCGCTTAGGTTATGGGGAGGAAAAATAATGACCCTATTTTCTAAACTCACGAAATCAACAACCGCTGCCATTTTACTTGGATTTATGAGCATTTCCGCATCTGCGCAGGATTATTTTATTTCCAATGCGAAACTTGTAACCAACGGCTCCGAGAATATCCTTGAGGAAGCGGACATTGTTATTCGGTCAGGTAAAATCGTACAAATCGGTTCTAACCTCGTCGCCCCCGCAGATGTTACGCTTGTAAAAGCAGACGGACAATGGGTGACGCAAGGTATCATAGCTCCCTTTTCTCAGCTCGGTTTAGTCGATATTGGGGCAGAGGATGCGACTAATGATATATCGTCAGAAAAATCCGACACCTCCGTTAGCGAACTTGCCAGCGATAGCTTTAATCCGAAAGCCGCCTCAATCGCCAATACAAGACGGGCTGGAATTACCCACGCCGTTATTTCTCCGCGCGCGGCAGGAGACAGTATTTTCGGGGGAACAGGTTTAATCGCCAATCTGAGCGGGGACTACCAATCCATCGAAACCGCTCAAGCCTTCATCTATGTTCAGCTCGGTGCGCAAGGGACTAGTAGGTCTGGCGGATCTCGCGCAGCGGCATTCCAGCAATTAAGAGCGGCGCTTGATGATGCGGCGGCCTATCCGTCTAAGTTTAAAAGCCCAGATGATGGTGACGCGCTATCACGACAAGACGCGGCAGCGTTATTCAAAGCCGCAGGCGGGGATATGCCTCTTATCATCGCGGCAGACCGCGCCTCCGAAATTCTCAATATAATCAAATTGAAAAAAGATTATGGCGGTCTCGATATTATAATCTTGGGAGCAGCGGAAGCTTGGAAGGTCGCGCCGCAAATTGCGGACGCAGAGATTAAAGTCATGGTCGACCCGCATGATAACCTCCCATCCAGCTTTGATAAGGTCGAAGCCAGACTTGATAATGTCATTCTCTTGGACGCCGCTGGCATAGATTATGCCATCACAAATCATGGCGCCTTAGGCGTATCCAAACCCGTTACGCTTACACAGCATGCAGGGAACGCCGTGGGCAATGGCCTGTCTTGGGATAAAGCATTTGCGGCTATAACTGCGACGCCAGCTAAGTGGTTTGATATAGGTAACGCCGAACTAAGGGCTGGAAGTTTGGCCAGTCTTGTTATCTGGGATGGCGACCCATTAAATGTCACTTCTGCGCCTGTTATGATGATGATTGATGGAAAATCGCAGAGCCTAAAGTCTCGGCAGACAGCACTTCGCGATAGATACAACCCCCTATCAAACGATGACCGCCCGCATAAATACCGCTAACTTATAGGTCTTCTTTAACCCCTCCAACAAACCAGACGGATGTGCGCGGGCACGTGCCTCTTTGGTCTTTAGCTATGGAGTCGACTTTTGGAGTCCCACCAAATCTATAAGTTTTACCAAATACGAGATTTTGGTCATCCATCTTGACCTCAAATTTGAATCTATTCTTGACTACTTCAGCAAAAGGCGGCCAGATCGGCGTAACTAATCCGCCATCAGGAACATGTTCAATTTGTATGCAGCCCTCAACAACAACAAGCTTCCCGATCATATAATCTTTATCGATAGCATATTCACGGCTGATTGACGGTGGGTTCAAGAAAATTTTAGGCAACGAACGAATGTCAACGCGCCCGCGCTCACTACCGACTTCACACGCCGTTAAAGACAAACCCAAGCCTAAACCAAGGAGCGTAATTAAAAATTTTGCATTCATAATATTATTTTATTATATGTGATTTACGCCTCGGCTCCCGCTTCCTCGTCATCGTCACTCTCTTCGATACGTTCTACTGAAACAACACGTTCCTCGTCTTTAACGCGGATTACGGTTACGCCGCGCGATGAACGCGAGACAATTCTGATATTCTTAACAGGACATCTAATAAGCTGACCGCCGTCGGTCACAATCATCAACTGTTCTTCATCTTGAATGGTAAAGCTTCTAACCAAACGGGCGTTGTCTGATCCCTTGCGTGAGAGCTCTTGCGCGGTCACGCCCTGCCCGCCGCGGTTCATACAGCGGTAATCATAGGATGAGCTGCGTTTACCAAATCCATCATCCGCCAGTGTCAGCAGGAATTGTTCCTTACCGCCGAGTTCCCCAATACGTTCATCAGAGAGTGAGCTTTCTATCTCGGCATCATCTGCCATATCATCTTCACCCTCACCTAGAGCGCGGCGCATGGCGTTTGCATGCTTCATATAGGCGCGCGCTTCGTCTGTCTCGACATCGACATGACGCAAAACTGCCATTGAGATAACTTCATCGCCATCAGCCAACTTAATTCCGCGAACTCCGCTAGAGGTGCGGCCGACAAAGCGGCGCACATCGGTAACACGGAAACGGATAGATTTACCCATGGCTGATGTCAGCAACAGATCGTCATCTTCATCACAAATACGCACATCGACTATACCGTCACCTTCATCGGGCTTCATTGCGATTTTACCATTTCGGTTCACGCGGGTGAAATCGGCAAGACTGTTACGGCGTACGCCGCCAGAGCGCGACGCAAACATAATATCAAGATTAGCCCAATCTTCTTCATTTTCAGGCAGAGCCATAATCGAGTTAATCGTCTCTCCCTGATCGAGCGGTAATAAGTTCACCAAAGCTTTTCCGCGTGTTGCTGGCCCGCCGAGCGGTAATTTCCAAACTTTAAGCTTATAGGCCATACCTGTCGAAGAGAAGAACAACACAGGCGTATGTGTATTGGCCACAAAAACCGTTGTGACGTAATCCTCATCCTTCATCGACATGCCCGCGCGACCTTTACCGCCGCGGCGCTGCGCGCGGTAAGTATCTAGCGGTGTCCGCTTCACATATCCGCTAGAGGTCACGGTCACGACCATGTCTTCAACAGCAATCAGATCTTCATCTTCAAAGTCCTGTCCGCCTTCTGCGAAGACAGAGCGGCGCGGGGTCGCAAACTTTTCTTTAACTTCGGTGAGTTCGCCGCGAATGATAGCCTGCACGCGTTCTCGTGATCGTAAAATATCCAGCAGATCGGTAATGGTCGCCGCAAGCTTTTCGACTTCGTCCGTAATTTCGTCCATGCCTAGCTGCGTCAGTTTAAGCAGGCGCATATCCAAAATGGCTTTGGCTTGCTCGTCTGTTAGCTGAATGGTCCCATCATCATGCAAAATAGAGCGGGGGTCGGCGATTAGCTTCAACATGGCTTCCATGCTCTTGGCGGGCCATCTGCGCGCTTTTAAGTTCTCACGCGCGTCCTTTGGATTAGCTGAATTACGAATAATTTTGATGATTTCATCAATATTCGCCACAGCCGTCGCAAGACCAACCAAAATGTGAGCGCGGGCGCGGGCTTTCGCTAAGTCAAATTTGGTGCGCCGTGCAATGACTTCTTCACGGAAAGCGAGAAAGGCCTCAATCATTTGACGAACGTTCATTTGCTCTGGCTTGCCGCCATTTAGCGCGAGCATATTAGAGCTGAAATTTTGCTGCAGCTGCGAATAGCGGTAAAGCTGGTTTAAGACCACATCAGGGACAGCATCACGTTTAAGCTCGATAACAACCCGCATACCCACACGGTCAGACTCATCACGAACCGCGGATATACCTTCGATGCGTTTCTCATTAACAAGGGCCGCTATCTTCTTAATCATATTAGCTTTATTGACCTGAAACGGAATTTCAGTCACGACAATAGCCATACGGTCTTTGCGAATTTCTTCGACCTCTGCCACAGCGCGCAGAGTGACAGAGCCACGCCCTGTTAACACGCCTTGGCGGGCGCCAGAGCGGCCCATAATTAAAGCGCCCGTCGGGAAGTCAGGCCCAGGGATTATCTCTAGAAGCTCTTCATCCGTTAAAGCGCCATTTTCCAAAAGCGCGATCGAAGCGTCAATCACTTCGCCCAAATTATGCGGGGCGATATTTGTCGCCATACCGACAGCAATACCGCCAGCCCCATTAACCAGAATATTGGGAAAACGCGAGGGCAGGACAACCGGCTCTGTCTCAGACGAGTCGTAATTTTCTTGAAAATTGACCGTGTTTTTTTCGATATCGGCCAATAGCTGCGCCGCTGGACGGTCCATCCGGACCTCTGTATACCGCATCGCCGCGGGCGGGTCACCGTCAATGGACCCAAAGTTCCCCTGACCATCAAGTAAAGGCAGGCGCATAGAAAAATCCTGCGCCATACGGACAAGCGCGTCATAAACCGCGCTATCTCCATGTGGGTGATATTTACCTATGACATCCCCGACAACACGGGCGGATTTCTTATAGGCCTTTTCGCGCGTAAACCCATTTTCGTGCATGGAATAAAGAATGCGGCGATGGACGGGTTTTAGCCCGTCACGCACATCTGGAATGGCCCGCGAGACAATCACAGACATGGCGTAATCGAGATAGGAGCGCTTCATCTCCTCTTCGATTGTTATCGGAGAAACACCTTCTGGAAGACCTTTTGGTCCCTCATCGTCTGCCTCTTCTGGAATATCTGTGTCGTCGCTCATAGCACCGTTTGTGACTTGGAAAGTCCAATAGAATTATCGCCCCTCGAATCGAGGCGCGAAACTATGATTTTTCTAGCATTTACCCGCGGTAACAGCAAATAATTGGCGAGACTTTCTAGGTCTAATTTCGCGACAATATACCGCCAATATAGCTAAATTAAAGTGCAGTCCTAACGAATTATACGCGTTTCAAATTTACCAATTTCTTCGCCGATTTGCTGAAAGGCAGTTTGCAATTCTGCCGCATTTTCAGCTTCAAAATAGTATTGCATCGTCTGCTCACTATCTGGGTAATTTGGGATCGTCTCAGCACTATCTGCCACACTAAGACTTGCGCTCATTAATACATCGCCTGAAACATTATTGTCACCAGACGCACAACCTCTGAGCAAATCCTGCGCCTCAGCAAGCGATTCTTCAGGGATTTCGAAAGCAATAGAGAAAATTTGCATCCCTTGCGCTTTGGCCGTTTCACACAAGACTCTTGTATTCCCGTTTTCATCCGGGTCATCATTGGCGCCATCGGTCATAAGAATAATATATTCTCTTAAATCTGGTGCCTTGGGCGTGTCATTAAGCAGCATTTGGTGTGCTAATTGAAAGGCCGGTGTTGTGTTCGTATCGCCGCCGGCGTTTAGAGAATTTACTTCATTTTCCACATCAATCCATCCAAAATTCATTGGAACAGTATATTCTGGAACGAGATCAATATCAAAAGCTGTCATACCCGTCCGCATCTTTCTTTGGAGTATATCTGTTCTCGGCGCTGTTTCTTCAATGACGTCAAACATAGTTGAAACGGACCTCATAAGTATATCTATTTTTCTTTCACCAGAAGCGGACGGGCTATTCATAGACCCTGAAACATCTAATACAAATGCCATTGATATTGAATCGATGTCATCTTGAGCATAAGTTGTTGCGCTCTGACCGGAAACGTCAAGCGCGGCAAACCCGAATGCGCTTCCTAGTACTGTATCCAATGTTGCATCTAAACTGACTGTAAGTTCAGAATTTGCGTCATCAAAATTTATAGACGGTGGATTTAGTTTAATACCAGGAGGAAAATCCATCATATGAAATTCGATTAGTCTTTTGACAACCTCTTCACGGTCTTCGGGATTGCTCGTCGCAACATATGCCCCCGCTAAAGCCGCAGAATCGGCTATGTTAACAAGGGATTCTCTCAGTTTATAAGTTCTAGATGTGTCGAATGCTATCGCCACGACGCCAACCAAAAGAGAAGCAACAATACTAAACATCATAGCAAAATTGCCGCTCCTATCTTTAAGATAGGATTTACATAATTGTCTCATCTTGGTTTCCCCCACAGAAATCGATGAAACATATAAGGCAGAGTTATTTAAATTCGCCTAAGTAACGTCGTTAAATTTTTACTAAAATAAGTTTACGGCTAAAAATTAACCGCCTTTTTTATCGTCTCCAGGCCAGATATTATTCCACCAATCATTCTTGGGTTTATCAGGAATTTCGGTGAAAAAACCGCCCTTACCAGAAGACTTGATTTTTTGACGAATATAGCTCGTTTCCCAATTTGTGAGGTTTGCCAAAGTCTTAACCTCTTTGTCTTTACGCTCATTCACCTGCTTGCGATATGCGTCTGCCTCAGGGCATTCCATTTCGCCTTCATAGGCATGGCGCAGTATGTAACGGCCTTGGAAATTTTGCTTATCACCTGTTGTTTTAAATTTCAGGTCCTCTGGGAAGCTCTCTGCGTCGTAACGCACATGAAGCCGCGTGACATAGACGTTCTTCGCCTGTGGCACAGGACGTATTCTCTGACGCGTATTAGGTTTATCAAAGCGGCTTTCATCAAGCCAAAACACACCGAGTTCTTTTAGCTCAGAATTCGAAAGCGGGTCAGCCGCGCATGGGTCGCACCAATTCATATCCCACGCATATTCCATAAAGACGCCGTGGCCGCCCTCGCGATCTGCAGTTGTTTTATACATGTCTTTGTAGAAATCACCGAAATCATCTTTGATAAAGATAGGAAGTTCTTTATCTGATGGGATTTTCTGCGTTCTATAATTTGTTGTTTCCACCTTCCCATTCTTTGTCAGCGTATAAACGAATAAGTCCTGATGTCCTTTTGCATTCACAGTGCCTAAACGTATGGGGAGCATAAATTTCGGGCTCTCATAGGCCACAGCAATAGGACGTAGCATTTCGCCGCCCTGCTTGGCTTTTTCTTCGAGGTTCACCTTAGCGACAAAGAACTTCATGTCTTGCTTGATATAACTGCCCAGCGTTTTACGAGCCTTAGGCGGAACCTTGTACCCATTTGTCTCAAGCCATGTCTGGAGCCCATCGCTTTCTTTGGCTGAGAGGATGAGAATATCATACTCCCCGACAGAGAAACTCTCTTCTATGGTTACGCCAAGGTCCTCGGCTTCTCTCTTGGCTGTAACCACCACTGTATCCTGCACGGCGGCACTGGAAGCCGAGAATGCGCGCTCATACATAATCCGTTGACAGGGATTACTATCAAAATACTCTACCAAACGCGGGGCGGTATAAGCATCCAGGTGCTCTAGGAGAGCGGGGTCCGAAATGTGAACCTGCTCCTTTGTAATCACGGCTGGGACTGGAATAACCATGGCAAATTCTGTTGGGTCGCCAATATAATCATTCGCCATTGTAATAACCGTGCGGTCACCATCACGCACGAGCGCGACTTTGGAGCTTTGATTAAAGAGCTCAGTATCCGCTTTAGCGACATAGAACCCACAAAAGGCAGAGGCAGACGGCGCTATGGCCACAGTAGAAAACGCAATAGCGCTACTCAGCAGGTATTTGAACTGTTTCATGGGAAACTCCTTTGGGTGAAAGCGTGAATTTGGGCCATTGATAGCGGCCAGCTTGAAATATTTTGTCGATTAACGGCACAAGCGGGGCAGTCAATATAAGCGCCAAGATGATGCCAGCTGCATTATAAAACCCAAATTGGATTATAAATCCTATGACGGCGACAATCACCGCATAAATAACGCGCCCTAACCTCGAATCGGGCGTCGTCTTAGGGTCTGAAATCATAAAGAAGGCAAAGATTAAAAGCGCGCCGCTTTGCATTTGATGGACGGGAATAGAAAGAGGATCGCCAAGCCATATTGCACGGCCAAATATCAAAGCGGCATAGCTACCTAACAAAGCCAAGCTCACATCCCAACGTTTGGCTTTACCTGTTACGATGCCGCCCATACCAAGTAAGAAAAGTGCGAAAATAGGCGCGGTGCCCCACTGCCCCGGCGAAATCCAAGCGCCTGCGAATAGCATAGAGAGAACCACAAGACCGAAATTTGCTGGATTGAAGATATGCTTGCTGCGCCAACGTAGAATATATTTTGAGCCAATGGCCAAAACGCCCGCGGCTATCGAAAGCCAAACAGAGCCCGTTCTTAAAAGAATAGTCAGAGAGAGCGCCGAAATCAGAGGGCTCCGCGCATCAAATTTACGGCCAATGATTTTATCGGCGAAAGCCTGCGCCGTGAGAGTAGACCCAATACACGCCACCACGTGCCACCATGGGAGGGCAAAGGCGAATTGAAAGACACCTAAACAGATAAGCGAAGATAAAACCCCGATTTGGTAATGGCGGGGGTCGTTGCGCAAAAACGCCCAGGTCTGACCTAAATTTCGCTTATGACGAGAAATGCTCTGCAAACCCTCACCCTTTGTAATTTCCTAAACATAACACAAGCACAATGCGGCGCAATCATGGCACGCACATCGCCTTATTATCTATAAGACGTTCCCCACTTTGAAATCCTTGGCTAGGACTGAAAATAATTTTTTTGAACGATTAAACGGAGTCGGCCGTTTTGTGATAGGCGGCGATATCTTTGAAATGACGTACATGAAGCTGGCGTACGCCGTCTGTAAAATTCTCTTCTAAAACAACAGACACGTCTTGAATCTTATCAAATGTCCAAGTGATAGTATCACCGACAGCGTTTTTATAAACTGTCTCTCCTTTTCGAGCATTTGCTTCTATCGCCTGCCGCGCAGAAGCTTCATCAAAGGCTTTCACCTCGACAACAACCTCTTGATATAAGGGAGACCGGTCTTTGACGTCTGATGTGGCCTTGTTCAGAACCACACCGATAAAAATAGTCACGGCTGGCCTAGAACGGAATTTCGTCGTCTAGATCAAAGTTTTCTGCGGGTCCCTCTTGCGCCGAGGCCGAGCGTGATTGGCCCGGACTTCCTTGATCGCCATAGCCGCCGCTATCTTGGTTATAGCCCCCGCCGCCGACACGGTTTCCACCGCCTTCACTGCGGCCATCAAGCATGGTCAATGCCCCGCCAAAGCCCTGCAGGACAACTTCGGTTGTGTATTTCTCATTCCCGTCACGATCCGTCCACTTGCGGGTTTGTAGTTTGCCTTCGATGTAAAGCTTGCTACCTTTTTTGACATAACGCTCAACAATCCCGACAAGACCGTCATTGAAAATAGCCACGCGGTGCCATTCTGTTTTCTCTCTACGCTCGCCAGATTGCTTATCGCGCCAATTCTCTGACGTAGCCAAAGAGAAATTGGCGACCTTGCCGCCATTATTAAAACTACGAATTTCAGGGTCATTACCCACATTCCCCACTAAGATAACTTTATTTACGGACCCAGCCATAATTCACCTCTGTCATAATGTTCTTTTTTTGTTCTATACGACTCACAACAAATATGCAAGTAGTTAGCGACGTGTCTTGTTTTGCGGTTTTAGGCCGCCTAAGTCCATCTCTGGCGGTGTAAAAGCTCCATATTGTCCACAACCTTATAAGGGTCACATGTCTAGCCTTAAGTCCATTCAAATACGCGGTGCGAGAGAGCATAATCTTAAGAACGTCAGTATTGACCTACCCCGCGATAAGTTGATCGTAATTACGGGGCTGTCGGGTTCGGGCAAGTCCTCCCTCGCCTTTGATACCATCTATGCTGAAGGACAACGCCGCTATGTTGAGAGCCTCTCCGCCTATGCGCGCCAATTCCTTGAGCTTCAAGGCAAGCCTGACGTTGATAGCATCGAAGGTCTCTCCCCGGCCATTTCGATTGAGCAAAAGACAACATCTAAAAACCCGCGCTCGACTGTGGGCACTGTGACAGAGATATATGACTATATGCGCCTGCTCTGGGCACGGGTGGGCATTCCTTATTCGCCCGCCACGGGCCTGCCGATTACCAGTCAAACCGTAAGCCAGATGGTCGACCGTGTCATGACCATCCCCAAGGACACGAAGCTCTATATCCTTGGCCCCATCGTGCGCGGCCGTAAAGGCGAGTATAAGAAAGAGCTCGCCCAACTTATGAAAGACGGGTTCCAGCGCGCCAAAATAAACGGAGAGTTTTACCGCATCGAAGACGCGCCAGATCTGGACAAGAAATTTAAACATGACATCGATGTCGTTGTCGACCGCGTTGTGATCCGCGATGGCTTAGAAACGCGTCTCGCTGATAGTCTCGAGACTGCGTTGCGCCTTGCTGACGGGCTCGCTGTGGCGGAGCATGCCGATGACGCAGAAGAGCGCATGCTCTTTTCAGAAAAATTCGCCTGCCCTGTCTCTGGCTTTACCATCTCAGAAATTGAGCCCCGTCTCTTTTCCTTTAACAGTCCCCATGGGGCTTGCCCAGTCTGTGACGGCCTTGGCAAAGAACTCAAATTTGACCCGGGCCTTGTCATTCCCGATGAGACGAAATCTATAGCGGGCGGCGCTATTGCGGCCTGGCCCAATAAAACCAGCGGTCTTTATATGCAAACCATCGATGCGCTCTCCAAACATTATGGCTTTAAGACCAACAAGCCGTTTAAATCCTTACCCGAGGGCGCGAAAGATGTTGTGCTTTACGGAACTAAAGGTGCGAAGATAAAATTTATCTATCAAGACGATGGCCGCCGCTATGAAACCACAAAGCCTTTTGAAGGCGTTATCCCCAACCTAGAGCGCCGCTACCGGGAAACAGAATCCACATGGATGCGCGAAGAGCTGAGCAAATATATGTCTGACGCCCAGTGCGCGACCTGCACAGGCAAGCGCCTCAAACCCGAAGCTTTATGTGTGCGCGTAGGAGATATGGATATTTCCGTGACGGGCGAAATGTCGATTAAAGACGCATTAGAACGTTTTGACCGTCTGGGCCGCGAGCTCACCAAACAACAAATGGAAATCGCGGAGCGTATTCTCAAGGAAATCCGAGATCGCCTCACATTTCTAAATTCAGTCGGCCTTGATTATCTTACCCTAGGACGCGGCTCTGGATCGCTCTCTGGCGGGGAGTCCCAGCGTATCCGCCTCGCCTCACAGATCGGGTCTGGTCTGACGGGCGTTCTCTATGTTTTAGATGAGCCTTCCATTGGCCTGCATCAGCGCGATAATGCGCGCCTGCTGGAAACGCTGCAAAATTTGCGCGATCTAGGTAATACGGTTCTGGTTGTGGAACATGATGAAGACGCTATTTTAACTGCGGACTATGTTGTCGATATGGGCCCGCTTGCGGGCGTGAACGGCGGAGAAGTCATCGCCGAAGGCACGCCAGCTAAGATTAAAAAATCCAAAGGCCTGACAGGGCAATATCTCTCAGGGAAAAAAGAAATCGCGATACCCAAGGAGCGCCGAAAACCCTCTGGCAAAAAAATCATAATCAAAGGCGCGCGTGGCAATAACCTGCAAAACATAACGGCTGAATTTCCTATTGGCCTTATGACCTGCGTAACAGGCGTTTCGGGCGGCGGTAAATCCACTCTCACCGTTGAAACCCTATATAAGTCGGCCGCGCGTAGGCTCAATAAATCCACGATACAGCCCATGCCCCATGACGACGCCACAGGACTAGAGTACCTCGATAAAGTCATCGACATTAATCAAAGCCCAATTGGCCGTACGCCGCGCTCTAACCCCGCCACCTATACGGGGGCCTTCACGCCCATCCGAGATTGGTATGCGGGCCTGCCCGAAGCCAAGACACGCGGCTATAAACCGGGGCGGTTCTCATTCAATGTCAAAGGCGGGCGCTGTGAGGCCTGCCAAGGCGGCGGCGTTATAAAGATTGAAATGCACTTCCTCCCAGATGTCTATGTCACCTGTGATGTCTGTAAAGGCGCACGCTATAACCGCGAAACGCTCGAGATAAAATTCAAAGGCAAATCCATTGCTGATGTGCTCAATATGACCATCGATGAAGCGGCGGATTTCTTTAAGGCTGTGCCTAGCATACGCGACAAAATGGTGACCCTACAACGCGTTGGCCTGACCTATCTTAAGGTCGGTCAACAAGCCACAACGCTATCTGGCGGCGAAGCGCAGCGCGTCAAACTCGCCAAAGAACTCGCCAAACGCGCCACGGGCCGCACGCTTTATATTTTGGATG
>CAYXEB010000039.1:0-18305 GCA_964463835.1 uncultured Hellea sp. | reverse complement strand
GTGCGCATAATTTTGGCATCCCAATATTGACGCTTCCCTGCAATCACCGCGCTCAACTTCACATCAGGTGCAGACGTGCGGTTTTTGGCGATATAAGCAATTGGCAAATCCATTTTGGCAAAATCATTATCGGTTAAGGGCAGGCGCACTTCGATTATATTCGTCGAAAAAATCCGTCCTAAGGTGCGGCCAGCGGAGACAAACTGCCCGAGGTCAGAGCTTTTCGTTCTAACGCGGCCCGTGAACGGTGCCTTCACTTCCGTGCGCGTTAATTGAAGCTTTGCTGCATCGAGCTCAGCTTGGGCTAATTGCAAAGCGGCTTTTGCTTGCGCTTGTTGGGGTTTGCGAAGCGCAAGGGCGCTGGCTTCGCCGCGTCCTAATTCTGCATAGTCCTGCCGCGCTATTTCTCCTTCGGCTTGCTCACGTATCAAAACTTGTTCGGCCTGAGCAATGTTGGCTTGCGCTCTAACAACTGAGACTTGGAAATCTGCATCTTCAATCCGAATAAGCGTTTCACCTTTTCGGATAATTCCACCTTCTACAAAATTAGGCGAAACATAAACGATCTTTCCGCCAACTTCGGGGACAAGGTCAATCTCAGTCTGTGGCCGCGATTCACCTTGCGCAGACACTTTCAGCTGCACATTGTCTTGAACGGCATAGTCAGCCATGACTGCCAGCGTATTAAAGGCCCGCTTTTTTTCCTCAGGCTTTTTATTCAGCTTGATGATGACTGACGCGCCGACAATAAAGCCAACCACAATCAGAATAGGAATCAAGACAACCAGCAGTTTTCGTAAAAACCCACCGTTTCTCTGCACATTAATATTTGAGGCTTTTATCGCCATATTCTTTTCCATTTTAAGGCGTTACGCCGCCACTACTATTTATACTGGCTAGCGAATAAGTCGAGGGTACTAAATTTGTTTCAAGCCCGCCGCCCAGTGCAATATGCATACGCACACGATTGGCTAAACGTTCTTTTCTTGCGCTAATTAATTGGCCTTCGGCCGAAATACGCCGGGATTGAGCATCAAGCAGCTGTAAAATTGTTGCCAAACCTTCTGTATAGCGAAGCTCAAGCCGGCTTTCCGCTTTTTGAGCTTCCTCCAAAGAGATTCTGAGCGCGTTTTCACGTTCCAATAATCTTTGTTCGGCGTTTAGTGCATTTTCAACTTCTAAATAGGCGTTTAAAGCTTCCCCCGCATAGCTTTCGAGCTGCTCTCTCAAAATAGCTTCTTGCTGCTCTATATTTCCTTCCAGGCGTCCGAATTGAAAAAGAGGAGCGCTGAAATTTCCAATGAGCTGCATCGCCAAAGCGTCCACATCGAAAAAATCTGAAAAACTTGTCGCGTTTAAATTTCCGTTGCCCGTCAAAGATAGCCTTGGTAATAAGTTCTTTCTAGCAATATCCACTTGCAATCCTTGCGCTCGCATCCGGCTCTCCGCCGCCAATAGGTCAGGCCGTTTGCGCAGTACATATCCGGGTGTTGCCGCGCCTGACAGGGTAGGTAAACTCGGAAGATCCTCCGTTATGCCAATTTCCTCAGACGGATAACGCCGAAGTAAAATTTCGAGGCTTCGGGTTAAAGCCGACAAATTTTGCTCACGGCTGGCTTGCAAGGCTTTTGCGTTTGCAACAGATGATCGGGCCAAACGTACATCACTAGAGCCAGTTACCCCACCTTCAAATCTTCTCTGGGTGAGCGCTAATGATCGCTCTAATGTTTCGACGTCTCTCGCGGATAACTCACTTAAGAGCCGCGCCTCAATGACGTTAAACCAGCCCTGGGCAACTTGCCCCGCAATAGAAAGCCGCGCTCCCGCATAATCGGCTTCGGAGGCCGCAAGCGAATATTCATCAGCGGCAATCCCATTTTTAATACGTCCCCAAAGATCGGCTTCCCAATCGGCAGAAATTCCAGAGGCAATATTTGTCGGATTGCTAAACGGTATAGACGTTTCATTCCGGGTAATGCGGCTATTCGTATTAATTGTCGGCAGCTTATCCGCCCGCGAAATACGCGCTCTTGCCTGCGCCGCTTCCACGCGCGCTGCCGCAGAGCGAATATTGGTATTGGCCTCAAGGGCCTCCGCCACTAAACTAACGAGAACCGGATCAGAAAAACTGCCAATCCAGTCTGTCGTGGGTAAATCCTCGGGCGCGACTTCCGCCCATGACGTATTTTGCGGTACGATATCCTCGACCGGTACAGCTGTTTTTTCCGGCTTAAATTTAGATAACCCTCCAAGGCTGGCACACCCTGATAAAATCATCACGCTTGCCGATAATAATATCGCGAAACGCATTTATTTCTCCTTATGAACTTTACATACGGAATAAATAGCGAAAGTCAATGAATAATTATTGAAAAACAATAATAATATGTCGGTTTCAAGGACATGTATTGTTTATCTATTACGTTTCCGCCGCCAAATAAACACATTACAAAGTTGCAGTCTATAAACTTTTCTAGTCAGTTATGAAACCCGTAGTTTTTAATCTTATAAAAGCGTAACTTTAGGCACAAAAAAGGCGGCCAAGGCCGCCAAATTCACGTTAGGCCATTTAAATTAAATTATCTAAGACGCTTACGGCTTGTCGGCGTCGGTCCTAGAGCGCGGGTAGAACTGCCCCGGCGGCGGCTGGCCTGATAAGCGACCGATGAATGGGCTTTACAATAAGGTTCGTCCTTATCATCGGTCTTACGTCCACAAAACCGAAACTCGGATGCACTTGGGTCACCAATTGGCCATTTACACATATGGTCAGTAATTGTCAGAATTGTCGCAAAGCGACCGTCTGCCATTGGTAGGGCTTCGATCGGCGGCGGCGCGGGTCTTGGCTGAACCGCAGGACGCGGGGCGCGCGGCGCTGAAGGCGTTGCGCGAGGCCGTCTGGCGCGGGTGACGGCTTTACGCGCCTTCTTTTTAGCAGGATTGGAGGGTTTAGCACGGCCAGAGAGGCCAAGACGGTGAACTTTACCGATCACTGCATTACGCGTCACACCGCCAAGCTGCTTGGCGATTTGCGATGCGCTCAATCCGTCAGCCCATAATTTCGTTAGAACTTCTACCCTGTCTTCCGTCCACGCCATTATAATATCCCCTTAACTACCTAGAACGCGCAGATGGCGCGTCGTTGAACACTAAAACAATGAAACACTATATATAGTATGGAGCGTTCAACACTCCCTTCATTAACTACTATATCATGTATAGAAATTAGTTCAAACCACAAGATAAAGTTTTTAGCTATCCACAGAAATCAATATATAGTAGAGGTAAATTTTTCTAATTTTTGACGATTTACAAGACTTGGATTGCAAAAACACCCATGTTACGCCGAGTTATGACACAGACAACACATAATCCGCCCTTGACGGCCCCAATCGCCAGAGATTTCGGCGTGGTGAATTGGATGGGGCTCGCTTCTCTCTATAAAAAAGAGTGCCGGCGCTTCTTGAAAGTGTTCCCGCAGACCCTATTGGCGCCAATAATCTCTAATCTTTTATTTATGACGGTCTTTGTCTTGGCATTTGCAGAGCAGCGCGGCGGCGGTAGTCCTGAATTTATCAAATTTCTCGCGCCTGGTCTGGTTATGCTCGGCATATTGAATAATTCCGCCGCAAATAGTTCTTCATCTATGATGACCAGCAAAATGAATGGCAGTATCATTGATGTTTTAATGCCTCCTCTATCTTACTTTGAACTGGCCATAGGCTATATTGGCGGGGCGATGACACGAGGAATATTTGTGGCTATCGCGACAGCTATTGCGCTGTCAATTTTCTTCACGCCGCTTATTCCTGTCAAAATTTGGGCAGTGGTTTATTTCAGCGTCATGGCCGCCGCAGCGCTAGGCATGATAGGTTTACTATCTGGAATATGGGCTGAAAAATTTGATCAACTCGCCGTCGTAAATCAATTCATCATTCTGCCGCTCTCATATCTTTCAGGTACATTTTATCATATCGATATTTTACCAGAGGTATTTCAGAAAATTTCGCTCGCTAACCCGCTCTTTTACTTAATAGATGGGTTTCGCTACGGCTTCCTTGGCGTCTCTGATGGCAATGTCATAACGGGTGCCATCATGATAGCCATCATAAACATCTTCCTCTTCACGCTAGTCCTGAAAGTTCTCAAATCAGGCTGGCGGCTCAAAGCTTAATTTAAATAGTATAGGACCAACCCATGGCACATGATGACAATCTCTATGACTGCTACAAACCCCCAGCGCAGGAATTTGTGCGCGGCGAAGGGGCCTATCTCTATACGGAGAACGGCGACAAATATCTCGACTTCATTGCCGGAATTTCTGTCAATTGCCTCGGCCATGCCAATCCCATCACTGTGGACGCGCTTAAAGAGCAAGCCGATAAAGTCTGGCATGTCTCAGGCATGTTTAAGCTCACTGGCGCCAAAAAACTCGCCAAAAAATATTGCGACGCCCTGCCCTTTGCCGACAAAGTCTTTTTTACAAATTCAGGTGCTGAAGCCATCGAATGCGCAATGAAAACAGCGCGCAAGTATCATTATGATAATGGCAACCCCGAACGCTATGAAATCATCACCTTTCAAGGTGCGTTCCATGGCCGTACTTTTGCGACAATAAACGCAGGCGGAAATCCAAAATACCTCAAGGGCTTTGGCCCCAATTTGCCTGGATTTATTCACCTTCCCTTTGGCGATCATGACGCGCTTAAAGAGGCGATCACAGATAAAACAGCCGCTATTTTGGTGGAGCCCGTACAAGGTGAAGGGGGATTACGGCCCCTGCCCGAGGCTTGCCTGCGCGGGCTTCGTGAAATCTGCGACGAAAACGGCATATTGCTCATTTACGATGAGGTACAATGCGGCGCAGCACGGACCGGTAAACTTTTCGCTCATCAATGGGTAGAGAATGCAGAGCCCGATATCATGGCCGTGGCCAAAGGTGTGGGCGGCGGCTTCCCCATGGGGGCCTGCATTTCCACAAAAGCCGCTGCGGCAGGTATGGTACCCGGTACACATGGTAGTACTTACGGTGGAAACCCGCTGGCGATGGCGGTGGGCAATGCGGTCTTCGACGAAATATCAAAACCTGAATTTTTAGAGCATGTTGTCAAAGTCTCAAACTTTCTCAAACAACAATTTGAATCTCTTAAGGACGAGTTTCCTGATGTTGTTGTCGAACTTCGCGGCAAAGGTCTACTCTGCGGTATGAAACTAAAAAAACCTGCCGTTGAGGTTCGCCGCATAGCGCTAGACAATGGCCTATTGGGCGGCAGCGCTGGAGATAATACGCTGCGCCTAGCGCCTTCTCTTATCATTACAGAAGACCATGTTCGCGAAGCCATTGAGATTTTACGAAAATCTTTCAAAGAGGCGCAAAGTCTGGACGATTTTGTCGGATAAAATTTTTCTTCCATCAAGGCCCGCATTTCGCTAAACGTAGTTTTTGCGTGAGGCCTTGATGTCCAACCCTAAACATTTTTTATCTCTGGCAGATATCCCCGCGAGCGAGTTACGCTCTATCTTGGATGAAGCTCACCGTATAAAAAAGGCGCGCGCCGGGCGTCCCAAAGGCCAGAAAGATGTAGACGCGCCCTTTAACGGTGAAACTCTAGCGTTAATTTTCGAAAAATCATCGACCCGAACCCGCTTTAGTTTCGATATGGGCATGCGCCAATTAGGCGGGACCTCTATCACCGCGACAAGTAATGATATGCAAATCGGGCGCGGCGAAACCATCGAGGATACCGCCAAGGTCCTCTCGCGCTTTGTCGACGGTATCATGCTGCGCGCGAACAGCCATGAGACTTTGGTCAATCTGGCCCATAATGCCTCCATCCCCGTTATAAACGGGCTGACCGATTATAACCATCCTTGCCAAATTATGGCCGACCTTGAAACGCTGGAAGAGCGCGGAAGCGATTTGTCTGATATGACGCTAACCTGGGTGGGAGACGGCAATAATGTGGCGATAAGCTTCGTCAACGCCGCCGCTAAATTTGGGTATAAATTACGCCTCTCCTGCCCGCAGGGTTACACGGTTCCCGGCCAGAGCATTGAGGCCGCGCGAGGGCAAGGCGCGAATATCGAGACCATCACTGACCCGCTTGCAGGCTGCAAAAACACGGATGTGGTTATCGCGGATACCTTCGTGTCTATGGGCGATACGGACGCTGATAAACGCCTGTCGGATTTAATGAGCCATCAGGTTAATGACGCGCTTATGAACCAGGCGGCAAAAGACGCTATATTTTTGCACTGCCTGCCCGCTCACCGCGGCGAGGAAGTTACAGCGAGCGTCATTGATGGCCCGCAAAGCGCCGTATTCGATGAAGCAGAAAACCGCCTTCACGCCCAAAAGGCAATCATACGCTGGTGTTTGGACTCCTAAAATCCATTTACATTTCCCCAAGCCGTTGACAGAACGCAACAAAACCGACAGCTGTTTACAATGCATAATTATTATAACGTCTTATCTCGTTTGTTTTTCATATTCACAGTTTTATTAATCAGCCTTGTTCCACAATCCGCTATGGCGGACGGGATAGATGCCGCCATTGATAAAGCCGTTCAGCCACTAACAGACGCAATATCGAGCTTTATTTTCTACTCCGTCAAAATAGGGCAGGCAGATGTTCCCCTTATTGTATGTTGGCTTATATTCGCCGCTTGTTTTTTCACCTTTTATCTCGGTTTCATTAATCTACGCGGATTTAAACATGCCGTCGATATTGTACGCGGAAAATTCACTGACCCAAATCATACGGGCGAAATTTCACACTTTCAGGCCCTAACCGCCGCTATCTCTGGAACCGTCGGGATTGGCAATATCGGAGCCGTAGCCATAACCGTTTCTCTTGGCGGACCGGGTGCAATTTTCTGGGTAGCCACGGCTGGTTTCGTCGGCATGACAACCAAATTTGTTGAATGCACATTAGGCGTGAAATATCGCCAAATTAACACGGATGGCTCCGTTTCAGGCGGCCCGATGTATTATTTACGCGACGGGCTCAAAGCCAAAGGCATGGGCGGCCTAGGTAAATTTCTAGGAATATTCTATGCCGTCAGTATTGTCATCGGCTGCCTCGGCATTGGGAATATGTTTCAAGCAAACCAAGCCTATGTACAGCTTTTAGAGGCGACAGGCGGCGAGGTCAGCATCTTGCAAAATAAAGGCTGGCTTGCCGGCCTCGTTATGGCCGTCATGGTCGCGGCAATCATAATCGGCGGAATTAAATCCATCGCGCGAATCACGTCTAAGCTCGTTCCCTTTATGATCCTAATCTATATCATTGGGGCGCTAGTCGTTATTACGTTAAACGCCGCTGAACTTCCTCGCGCCATAAGGGCAATTTTTGTAGGAGCCTTTTCTATGCAAGGCGCAACGGGCGGCATTATTGGTATCATGATTATTGGATTTCAGCGCGCCGCCTTTTCCAACGAAGCCGGGCTAGGCTCCGCGGCCATTGCCCATTCTGCCGTTAAAACGCAAACACCCCTAACCGAAGGCTTTGTTTCCTTACTCGAACCCTTTATTGATACGGTCGTCATTTGCACTCTAACGGGACTAGTTCTTGTCACCTGCTTTCCAACCGAAACTTTAATGGGCGGAGGGCTCAGCGGCATAGAACTGACGTCAGCCGCCTTCGAGTCGAAAATTTCTTGGTCACCCGTTCCGCTCTCTTTAGCCGCGTTCCTATTTGCATTTTCAACGATGTTGGCCTGGGCTTATTATGGGACAAAAGGCTGGACTTACATTGTTGGCGAAGGCAAAATCAAAGAACTCGTTTTCAGCCTCATTTTTTGCCTTTTTATTATTGTAGGTGCGTCTGTTCAGCTTAGCGCAATCTTGGATTTCGCAGACGCTCTGATTTTTGTCATGGCGATCCCCAATCTCATCGGCCTTTATATACTCGCCCCAGAAATTAAGCGGGATTTAAAGGCTTACTGGAGCACTAAAGCATAAAATTTTCTAAAAAGAGCCTTAAAAGCGCAGTAACCCCAGCCTACTAGCCCGAAATGGCACTTTTATTGCATCGTCCCCTGCAAGAATAAATATTGGCTAATTGTTATGATTCCAGAGATACAAACATACCAAAATTGGACAGATGGTATCTCTATGATTGTCCCAACATTTAGGAGACCCGTTGGGCTTAAGAATGCCTTAGAAAGCCTTAAAAGCCAAAATGCGGGCAATACCTCTCTCGAACTCATCGTTTCAGACAATGACCCCAACGCCTCTGCCCGCCTTTATGTCAGTAACTTTGCAAAAAGCTGTGATTTTCCTGTCATTTACGTTCACGCTAAAAAACCTGGCGTCGCAAATGCTCGAAATGAAGCCTTAAAGGTTGCCCGCGGACGTTACTTAGCCTTTTTGGACGATGATCAAATCGCCGCTGAAAATTGGTTAGAAGGCCTGTTAAACGTCATGAACGCTCATGAGGCTGGACTGGCGTTTTGCCCAACCTATGCCCAAAGCCAGGTAGATATAAAGTTCAAACCGCAATGTTTGGAGTTTTTCTCAAGGGAAATTGAAATAAACACCGACGGGCTAGTTGACGACTTCTTTGGATGCGGAAACTCATTAATGGACCTCGAAATCTGCGAGCTCCCCTCCCCTCCCTTTAGTCCTAAGACAAATGAAACTGGCGGAGAAGACGATCTTCTATTTTCTTATCTTCAGTCAAAAGGCGTAAAAATAGCTTGGTCTACACAAACCTTTGCAAAAGAAAATGTCGAAGACTGGCGCATGACGCATAAATATATTCGCGTACGCAGCTTCGCCTATGGTCAAGGTCCAAGCCGGATTTGTGCGAACCCAGAGAATTTTGACCTCAAAGGCCTATTAAAATGGTCCTGTATTGGATTACTGCAAGTCTGTATTTATGGACCACTGTCTCTCTTTGCTGGCCTTCTTAACCATAAAAGCTATATGAAGTTTATCCGCAAATTTGCGGAAGGCGCAGGAAAAATCCTATGGTACGAAGGGTTTCGCCCTAAGATTTATGGCGCGACAGCTTTAAAAGCTCAACTGAGTCGAGAACACGCCTCAAAAGACAAGTCAAAAAGCCCTCATATTCAAGACAAAATTAGTTAAGTCTAATTGAGCCGGACCTTCAGGCTGCTAATACTGTGTACAAAGTTATTGGCGGCGATAGTTTGTTCGCCGGTCCAATGGATATCTGGGAACCTGTCGAGAATTCTTTCATATGCCATACGCAATTGTAAATTAGCGATGCGGCTCCCCAAGCATTTGTGTGGGCCGTGCCCAAATGCAATATGTTTAGACGCGTTTTTTCTTAAAACCTTAAACTCATCCGGGTTGGTAAATATCTCAGGGTCGCGGTTCGCAGCGCCGTACCACATGACCACTTTTTCATTTCGCGCAAGCCGCTGACCCCGAAGTTCCGTTTCCTGAACAACTGTTCTACGCATCCTCATCACGGGAGAGATCATTCGCATCGATTCTTCGAGCATTTGCGGAATAAGCGGGGCGTTTTCACAAACCAGATTTTTCTGCTCAGGAAATTGTGAGAGCAAACGCATAACGCCGCTCAAGGAATTACGCGTTGTATCATTGCCAGCAAAAATAATCAGCAACCATGATCCATCGAGAAATTCTTGCCGTAAAAACTCGCCGTCTAATGTGGAAGTGGCAATGGCTGTCAATAAATCCTTGCGCGGTCTTAGCCGGCGCTCTTCCATAATACGCTGTCCATACTTAAACATCTGATTGACGTTTTTGACATAGCGCGCAATAAATTTGGGATCATTTTTAAATGTCTGCCACGGAAAGGCGGCAACCTGTGTTGCCATTTCCAAGTAACGCATCCAGCGGATAATTTTTGGCCTGTCTTCCTCATCAATCCCCAACATCTCACACAGTGTGTACAAAGGTAATTGTTCTGAAAAATGCCGGACGAAGTCGACCTCACCTGTTTTCTTAGCCTCTGCCTCCAAATTATCCAAAAGCTCATCAATTTTTCGGCTAACATTTTCTGTCAATGTCTTAACAAATTTCGGAGTGAAATAGTCTTTTTGCTGAATGCGCAATTCCATATGCCGAGGCGCATCCAAATTAATCAAAGAATTAATCACGGCAGGCACAAGTTTTCTAGGAAATCTCAAATATTTGGGGGGTTGCGCTATACTAATACCGCCATATTCAGATGAATATATATCTGGTGACAAGGCGACTGTTTTCACATCGTCATAGCGCGTTATGGCCCAAAACCCTCTGGTTTTTCCGGCCATGGGTGTCCAAGATATAGGCGCGTTTTCTCGCAATTGTTTAAAGTAATCAAAGGGCTGTCCCTTTACGAATTCCGTGGGTTTTCCAAGATTAAACCCGCTCATCTGAGGATAAATAGCTGGAAACGTCGGCGTGGTTTGCCGAACTTCTTCTAAAATTGAATCACTGATAAGACGCATAGGCGTTCTGTGCATGAGTATTGAAAGGTGGGCAACTTATTCCTCGCCATTAATTCACGGAACCATATAATTCGGCCTTGCAAATTTTGAGTGGCTTGGCACATAGAAGGTAATTCAAGGAATTTAAATGCGCCCAAATGAGACCCTCCCTAATACGCCGACAGTCACCCGGCTAGCGGATTACGTGCCGCCAAGTTTTAAGATAAAATCTGTCGCGCTGGCCTTTGATCTCTCGCCTAAAAACACCCTTGTTAAAAGCAAAATGGGTGTGCAGCGTCTAAGCAAAGGTCCGCTTGAACTTAATGGCGAAGATATCGATCTCAAGAGCGTCAAAATTGATGGCCGCTCGCTGGAGCGCAGCGAGTATCGTCTGACTCAAACACATCTTACCTTGGAAAATACCCCGGATGATTTCATATTAGAAATCGAAAACAGCTGTAATCCTGCGGAAAATTCGACCTTAATGGGGCTATATGTTTCAACGAGGCGTTTTTGCACACAATGTGAAGCAGAAGGCTTTCGCAGAATTACCTATTACATAGACAGACCAGATGTGTTGTCGGTTTTCACAGTCAAAATCACGGGCGATAAAACCCTTTATCCTCATCTTCTCTCAAATGGAAATATGACCGACTCGGGTCAGGCTCCAAATGGAAAACATTATGCCGTTTGGGAAGATCCCTTTCCTAAACCGTGTTACTTATTTGCTTTAGTAGCAGGACAATTCGACTTGCTCGAAGATCATTTCATCACCCGGAGCAAGCGCAATATCCCGCTAACGATTTATGTTGACCTGGGAGACGCCCCGCGCGCGAAATATGCGATGAACGCTCTGAAACGGTCCATGGCGTGGGATGAGCAAGCTTATGGCAGAGAATATGATCTAAACCGGTTCATGGTTGTCGCGGTTCGCGATTTCAATTTTGGGGCCATGGAAAATAAGGGGCTGAATATTTTCAACTCAGCTCTCCTACTTGCCGATCAAGCTAGCGCGGCGGATATGAATTTTGAACGCATTGAATCCGTTGTCGCCCATGAGTATTTTCACAATTGGACGGGCAATCGCATTACTTGTCGGGATTGGTTTCAACTCTGCTTGAAAGAAGGGTTTACTGTCTTCCGCGATCAGGAGTTTTCAGCAGACCAACGCGGCGCGGCAGTCCAGCGTATCAAAGACGTGCGTATGCTGCGAAATCGTCAATTCCCGGAAGATGCGGGCCCTTTGGCCCATCCAGTCAGACCCAATGCCTTCGTCAAAATCGATAATTTTTATACCGCGACCGTTTATGAAAAGGGCGCAGAACTCATCCGGATGCTCAAAATCATCTTGGGCGATGAGGCATTTCGGAAAGGGTGCGATCATTATTTCAAAACTTTGGACGGGTCAGCTGCGACAGTGGAGCAGTTTATAAGCTGCTTTGAAACGACATCAGGTCAAGACCTATCGCAATTCATGCGCTGGTATGAGCAGGCGGGCACACCGACCCTAAATGCAAAACTCAAAGGTAACCAAATTGAATTTCGTCAAATTTTACCCGCAACGTCTGGTCAAAAAAAGAAGGCCTCGCAGGTTATTCCTATAAAATGGCAAATCATCGGAGATGACGGCGCACTAAGCGATCCGCAAATAACAATTTTAACGTCTCAAAAAGAGACTGTTAATCTGCCAAAAACCTCGCGGGGTCACGAGCATTTTAGTCTCTCACTACTCCAGGACTTTTCCGCACCAGTTATTTTAGATTTCGATCAAGATACAGAGAGTGTCTTGCGCTTGATGGCACATGATCCTAATGCGTTTAATCGCTGGGAAGCAGGTCAACGCTTAGCCCGGAAAATTTTGATGTATATGGCAAAAGCCATTGAAACAGGCCGCGCGCCCAAAGCTGATACGGCCTTATCGGGATTTGTGTCCGCCCTTGGCAAAACCCTTGAAGATAAGGCCTTTGACGATAGTTTTAAGGCGCTCGTCTTAACCTCGCCATCCGCGCAGGAAATTCAACAAAGTTTAAAGCAAGCCGACCCAATTGCGATAGACTTAGCATGCCAATGGCTTAACCGTGCCATAGCCGATGGCTTAAGACCGAGTTTATTGACAACATATCACCAATTACAAAAAGACAGCAGTTTTAGTCCTGATGCCGCGTCCGCTGGCCGCCGCGCCCTAAAAAACAGGTGCCTGTCTTTGCTCGCGTCTCGTCAAGACCCTCAAGCCGCGGCTTTAGCAATCTCGCAATTTTCCGGCGCCTCTAATATGACTGATGAATTATCGGCCCTAGTCATATTAAACAAACTCGGCGGAAGGCGCGTTGATCAATCCATGGATGACTTTTACAAAAAATGGGAAAACAATCCTCTCGTCATCGATAAATGGTTCGCGGTTCAGGCAAGCAGAAAACACCCAAATGGAACGCAAGGCCTTAAAGCTTTAACCCAGCATAAAACATACGATCCCCGAAACCCTAATCGAGTCCGAGCGCTTATCGGCGGCTTTACAATGAATAATCCACACCTTTTCCATCATATTAACGGTGACGGATATCGTTTCTTCACTCAGCAGGTTCTAGAGATGGACACCAGAAATCCATCTGTCGCGGCAAGGCTTTTAGGCACCTATGAAATTTGGCGTAAACTGGATAAACCGCGCCAAGGTCAAATCAAAGCGGAACTTGAGACCATAATAAAATCTAAGCCGTCTAAAAATGTGCTTGAGATAGCAACCAAAACCTTAGGATAATATTTAGACCCGTCTGGTAAGACGCAAGAATGGTAGATATTCGCACCGCAGCTGGTTTCAGAACCCACGTATCAGAGCAATTATACTCTATTTTAAGACAGCCAATTGTCGATCTCAAAGATGGACATATTCACCACCATGAATGGCTAGTGCGTTTTGACCACGACCAAGAAATCGAAGGAGTTATACGACCCGCTGAACTCTCTGGCGTCATACGAGACTTAGACCTGTCTATGTTGGCGCAGGCTATATTAGTTCTAAATGACAATCCAGATGGGACAGGCATTGCAATAAATCTATCCGGCGCCTCTGTTGACAAATCCACCTTTAAAGGGTCTGTATTGGCCTGCTTAACTGCGCTCAGAGCCTCTCCGATTAAACTCGTGATCGAACTGACTGAGAGCTGGGATATGCATGATCTGGGTCACGCCGAAAGCTTATTATCGGAACTCAAAAGCCGCGGTCACCCCGTCTGTTTGGATGATGTCGGCTCAGGGGCAGCCTCGATTAGATATTTACGCGCCCTGCCCGCAAATTGGCTAAAAATTGATGGCGGCTTCGTTGCCGCAGCTTACAATTCTTCTCGAGATAGAGCTATTCTAAAGGCGCTTTTATCCCTACGAGACGCATTAGACGTCAGATTTATCGCAGAGGGCGTAGAAACAAACGACATCAAAAAATTCGTCATCGACTTGGGTTTTGACGCTGCACAAGGCTTTGCAATTGGAAAACCCGAAACAGAAACCCGCATTTAGTATTTCTTAAGCATATTCGTGGCAAAAACAGCTACGTTTCGTTCGACTAATTTAGCCGGACAATTTACGGTTTATTAGAGTGATTCGGGGAAGGTCGGACGTGCAAACAGGGTCTATAAATCGTCATATGGCTGGAGAGTCTGCACCGCAGCCCGTACAGGTACAATTCCCGCCACATACTCAGAGCCCCGCTGCCGCCACGTCTGCACCTCCTTTTTCTCCAAGACGCAGTCAAAGCACGACCCAAGCACAAGGCCATAGAGCCTCTGTGGAATTTATCCCAGAAAAACCAACCAGAAATGGTATATCCAAAGGACTATTTCAAGATGACCTGAGCGAAAGCACTATTCGCAACATAATCATAAGCGTAATTTTATTCCTTACTCTTTTTGTTACAACGGTCTTAATAAAACTTTATCTAGATAATTCCGAATATAAAAATTCACAGATAAATTCCTATAAAGCCCAAATTTCAAATGAGGCTAGAAACGTCGCCTTTGCACTAGATAATAAAGTTGTCTGGATGGATAAAGTCTTATCTGGCTATAGTGGTCCGCAGCAAATCGTAAATACAACAGTTAAAAATCCTGACATCCTTGCTGCTACTCTATTAAGTTCATCCGGAAATATCTTATCGACGTCTTCAGAGACGGGCAAAGCTTTACAACAAATTGATCGCCGAAATTTTCCAAACGGAGGCGTGCAAATATCGTCCCTAATTTCAAAAGACGGAACAATAACCCCTGTGATTACGCGGCGCACGACTAAAGGCTTTCTGGTCGCTGCTCTCGCGCCTGGGAGCCTTGTGAATGACAAAAAATCTGACATGGTTGTTATTCAAAATGGCGGACGCGTCATAGAAGGTTCAAAGCCTTTAGGACTAAACGGGACACTCCAGCACTTCAGATTAAGCCCCGGAAAACTCAATACGCTTACGCAATCAGAAAACGGAATGGTCATCGCCCATAAATTTAACGGCAAAAAATCTTGGTTATTATCTTCGCGAATTCCCAATTCATCCTTGACGGTTTTAAATAGTCACCCGCGCAAGATATCGCCCCATCTTCTCAATGACCTACTTTTATTCTCTCTCCTATTTGCAGGAACCGGCTGGCTAATTTACCGGATGTTAAAAATCATGAAGCAACAATTGGCTCAAATAAAATCCAAAAAGTCTTCTGATGAAGTATCTCAAGAAAGATATAAAGCTGCACTAGACAGCTCCCACGGCGGCATTTGGGAAGTCGATTTAGCAAAGAACCAAGCCTATATTAGCCAATCCTTAGCGGGTTTGTTAGGATTGCCCAAACGGGAACAAACCCTCTCAATGCCCCAATTTTTGGGTCTTTTTGGATCTTCTGATCGAGAAAAACTCTTATCCCTCATTCGTAGGTCCCACGTAAGCGGGGAATTCGAGATTGATGTAACGCCGGCTCATCTACCCCTTTCTTTGGTTTGCCGAGGTCGACCATCTGTTCGCGGCTCTGATAAAGCTAAAGTCGTTATTGGTATGGCCCTTGATGTAACAGAGACCCGAGGCACTCAAACCCGTTTGCAGGCCGCCGAAGCCCGGCTACATAACGCCCTGAGCTCCATGAATGATAGTTTCGTTATCTGGGACCAACTTGACCGGCTTGTTTTATGGAACAATAGATTTTCTAATTTTTTTGGAATAGATCCTCAGACATTGCAGCAAGGCCTGGATCACGCAACGGTGGATTATTATGCAAAAAATGCCATCCAAGAAACCTATGAATTAGAAGGCACGAACGGTTACGAAATTCATTTAAAAGACGGACGGTGGATACGGTATTTAGAAACTCAAACAGCTGACGGCGGACGTGTGAGTATTGGAACAGATGTAACTGGAATTCGTACCCGCGAGAATCAACTTCAGGTCAACCAAGGGGCCCTCCAGAGAACTATCGATGTATTGAAGCAATCCCAAGTCCGTATTGTCGAACTGGCTGAAAACTATGAGCAAGAAAAAATTCGGGCTGAGAACGCTAATCAATCAAAATCTGAATTTTTAGCGAATATGAGTCATGAACTTAGAACACCTTTAAACGCCATTAATGGTTTCTCCGATATCATGAAAAAAGAAATGTTCGGTCCCTTAGGTGATCCGCGCTACAAAGAATATGTAAATGACATTTTATTCTCAGGGCAACATCTTTTATCCCTAATTAATGACATTCTAGATATGTCCAAAATTGAAGCCGGCAAGATGACTCTCAATACTGAGGTGCTCCAAATGAGCGAAATGATAAATCAAGTCATTCGCATCGTAAGAGGCCGTGCTGATGAGAACCGGCTTAAGCTCATTTACGATGAGCAGGTCTTACCAGAAATCGAAGCCGACCAAAGAGCCGTCAAACAAATTCTGCTGAATTTGACGACAAATGCTATCAAATTCACGCCTGAAGGCGGCGCAGTGACAATCGATGTCAATCCGAACTCTGCAGGCCTTATCGTAAGCATTACTGACACGGGCGTTGGAATATCAGAGGAAGATATCCAAAGGTTAGCCCAGCCCTTTGAACAAATTGACAGTCAACACTCTCGCCAGCATGAAGGGACAGGTCTCGGACTCGCCTTGTCCAAGTCCCTAGTAGAACTCCATGGCGGAAACTTCAGAATAGAGTCGGTCGTTGGCCAAGGTACAAAAGTCACCTTCACGCTTCCTAACAAGCCGATAATCGCAAAGCCTGCTTTAAAAGATAAAGAAGTCGGCAACGAAATTTCAAGACTGGCTCAAGATATCGCAGATGTGTTAACCGAAGGCGAAATGGGCGGCAGCACGCTGGCGGGACAGCTTGCAGTACAGCCCCAGGTAAATCCGCATTACGCAAACTCACCGTCTAAGGCTGTGCAGCAACCTCCCATGCCTTCACCGCAGCCTCCGCAACACTATATCGAACCTGCCGCTTAACTCTCCAGCTGAGCCCGCATTTTAGATCTGAGGTGACGGCGTCTTGGAAAAATCAAAGAGGCCTTCAATCCAGGGAGTTTGGCTTGCGTTCCAAAACCATCTTCCATAATAAATTCGGCACGGTGCAAATCCGCAACAGCCTCTACGAGGGCTAAGCCGAGACCGCTCCCCGGAAGCGTACGACTTTTATCTAATCTCACAAAGCGCTCTTTGACACGCTCGCGGTCTTTTTCAGGGATACCTGGCCCATCATCTGCAATAGATATAACCGCTTGGCTTTGATTATTCTTAGTCAGGGACAAGCTTATTTTTCCGCCCTTTGGTGTATATTTAATAGCATTTTCAATAAGATTTGAGACCGCTTGTGAGAGCAACCCCCTATCTAGTAATATTTCAATATTTGGGGCGATATCAGAAGAGAAGTCCAGCCCTGCATCTTCACAGGCAGGCTCGTATAATTCAGCAAGATCATCCAATATAGGTTTAGGGTCGATACTACGTAACAGCTCACGGCGTTCGCCCGCTTCCAATCGCGCAATTCTGAGCACGTTGTCAAAAGTTTGGAGAAGTTCACCTGCGTCTCCCGCAGCGTCAAAAAGTGTTTGCGCTTGGTCAGTATCTCCAAGCTCGACAGCTGCACTTTCTAGGCGCGTGCGCAGCCGTGTTAAGGGTGTTCGCAAATCGTGGGCCACGCTATCCCCCGCATATCGCATCGCTTTCATCAACCGGTCAATGTGATCAAGCATAGCATTGAGATGCTCTGCCAACATATCCATTTCATCTTCTGAGTAATTGCGCGGGGCGCGACGGTCCAAATTCCCAGCCCTGACGTCATCTGCAAGCTTATTGAACGCGTCGACTCGACGGGTAAATCGGCGCGAGACAAACCAACTGGAAATTAACCCCAAAATCAAGGCTATCGCGGATGACGTCAAAATAGCTGTACGTACTTTTGCACCCGTTCGCATTGTGGTCTCAACATCACGCGCAACAACGAGAATGGCCGCGACGCCGTTCGGCGTTCGAATAGGACCAACAAGGCCTCTGGCGCGCCTATCCTGAAGGTCTGCCTCATCGCTTTCTGGGTTACTGTAAGTAAAGGGAATTTTGCGAAATTCATCAGGTTTAAGACCGGTCAATAAAGGCAGCTCGCTGCCCTCAGCTGTGACATCCTGAAAAACCAAATTTCCCGCGGCAATATTGTCCCCAAGTAAGGCATACCATCCTTCAGAGGAGGCAGAGCGAATAATGACTTCACGGTCCAACCGCACAATACCCTGCGCATCAAATAAGTTTTGAAACTCGGCGAATTCTGTCTCGAGCGCGCGGTCCACCCGGCGCAGCTCTGATTCAATAATCGCATAATATACATAGCCCATGGCGACAAAGAGTGAGGCGACGAATAAAAATGCGCCCAACAGAGATAATCTGAAGAGCGTATTTTTATAGAGCTTTT
>CAYXEB010000038.1:0-18435 GCA_964463835.1 uncultured Hellea sp. | reverse complement strand
CGATACCAATATAGATACCAAAGGTCAGAACGACCCAAAAAATTGTCCAAGGATCTACCATTTCTTACCCCTTAATTCCAAATTTCTTTTCATACTGGGTCATCTTGCGGCAATAGACCACGATAAGCGCCAGAAAGATGTAAATCGCGCCATTTTGCGCAAACCAGAAACCTAGCGGCGCAGAGCCGAATGATAAATTATCAAGTGCTTCTCTAAAAAGAATTCCCGCCCCATAAGATGCGAGAAACCAAACGCACAATAAAGATATAGTCAGCCTTATTGTGGCCTTCCAATATCCTTCCGCGTCATGTTCATTTGTTGTTGCCAAAATTACCTCCCCTGTTTTGTTCGTATATTGACGAATTGAATCGGATTTATCCGTAGTTAATTCTCGAATAGATCATAAACAAAAGGTAGGGAGACTTTAGTCTAAGGCGCTTAGCCCGCTGTGCGTTCTTTCCAGCCCGCATGGATGAGTAGTCCAGCGATTAGAAAGCCACCTAGAATATAAATTTCACGCAATCCAAGCCCAGGCTCCATTATAGCTTCCATGCCGCGCATAAGAAATATCCCAGCAAGGAGCAGTCCAACAGAAATGAATAGGTGGGCTTTCATCAGGCTAAAATGGTTCAATTCACAAGATGCGTCAACATATCAAACCTAAGACTTTAGTCCGAGGCACAACAAAACTGGAACGAATACAATAAAATTGAGCAGCTTCACCAAATCATTGACTGGAAAAGTGGTCCAAAACTCATAAATTATATTTTACTAGATTTCCGTCATCACCATAACCCAACTTTTCGGCAACGCTCCCATCTAGATTTATAATCGACGTAAACGGGTTATATTTCTACGCGATACTAATACAATCCTGACGGGCTCTAAGGGGGCAGGGCGCTATAAAGCGTTTGCGCAGATGTTTGTATGATGTCGATCTTTTTCATTACGTGCCGCTATAATTCTAAACTAAGGACGAATAGCTATACCTCGAAACTACTCAGGTATTAAATTTCCAGACAGATCTGTAAGCCTATAGGAAATCCTTGTGGTTATGTTTTTTCTATTTTCGGGGTCGGTACCTTGCTCAAGTTTTGAAAACTCCCATTTTCCAACGGATTTTATAGCTCTTAATCATTGCGATTTTGGGCATAAGCGGACAGTCCGGTTTTAGGCGATTTAAGCCGATCACTTACTTCCGCTTCATTCATAAAAATCAATCCTCATTAACTCTGGCGGGGGTAATGAAGGGTATGACTTATATTTTTTCGCTTCCCCATAAAGATTATAAATTCCGATATGACCCCATAGGCACGGCGCCTTTGGCCGCGCGGTTTCAGCTTTTGATGGTTTATGTGTCGACCTTGCTGACGGTGAAACGCTACGGCGATGTGCTGTCTGTATCAAAGCGGGTGGCGCGTTTGATTAAAGCCTATGTTAAAGTTTCTACGCATAATGCGCATTTAAGGCGCAAGGCCGATATGCTGCTTAATCCGGATTGGCGCGCGCGGGTCTTAAAGGATTTAGGCGGGAGCGAGGCGCTTATCCGGTGGGATAAGAGCGTAACGCGGGCGCGACTGCGGCGGGAGGGCTATCTTGCGCCAATAAAACGGCGCAAAGCAGAGGGGCCCATAGGGTTTAACACGCCCGAACATATTGCCGAGTCTGAGCGGCTTAAGGCGCATAAGCGTGCCTGCGCTAAGGCCTGCGCGTCTGCGCGAGAATTCAGGGACCCGTTTAAGATGGACCAAGATGGATTATTTCGCCTTGCGCCGCTCCCAAGGTTGGGCACCGGCCAAAGCGCGGATACACGCGCCCCCAGAATATATACCCAGCAAACGATTGAGGATTATCATTATAACGCCGTCCCGCTTTACAAGCCTAAGGGGTTTGGCCCCGCGCCTGTTTGGCCGATTGAGTTTTACGCCGCTATGGGGATGAGCCTTACTTTAGAGCGGCCCAATTATGCCGCGATTGATCTCTCCGAAGAGCCGATGTTGCAGATAGATCAAACCTGCCAGATAGAGGACATTACCAAAGAGGACGAACTTTTCTCCGCGGCGCGGCCCATGTACTCGCCAGCGCCAATTTTTCCAGAGCCAATTTCGCCAACGCCGCTCATCGCATTTATCGGCAAGACGACTTATAATTATATTTTCGAAACCCCGGTTTGAGTCCAGCGCGCTTCACATTTTGACTACCGCTGGAAAACAAAAAACCGCCAAATCCTTGGCGGTCAATAATGAGGCATGCCTAAAGCGGGTTGCCGTCAGGATCGAGCTCAATAACGGGATAGCCGAGGGCTTTGACCTCTTCCATATGCTTGGCTTTATCTCCGACAACCACCATCACCATGTCTTCAAGATCGAGATGTTTCTGGGCAAGCGCATCAATATCGGGTTTCGTCATGCCTTGCAGAATAGAGGATTGCTCATCCACAAATGAGGGCTTTAAATCATAGCTCATCATTCGCGATAAGAAGCCAAGTTTTTGAGACGGCGTTTCATAAGCGCGGGCGTCTCTTTGGCCGATAGCAGATTTCGTAAAGGCAAGCTCCTCTTGGGTAATCCCGTCGCTATGAAATCCGCTTATTTCCTTTATGAACTCTGTGATCGACGCCGCTGTGGAATCCGCGCGAACGCCTGCAGAGGCGCGGTAAACTCCGCGCGTTTCTAACCCGTTAAAGCCAGAGCGCGCACCGTAAGTATAGCCTTTATCCTCGCGCAAATTGAGATTGATGCGGCTATTAAAAGCGCCGCCAAGGGTGTAATTCATGAGGCCAGCTCGGAAATATTCTCCTGTGGCGTCATAGGGTAGGGCGCGTTTCCCAATTCGTATTTCTGATTGAGCCGCGTCGTCTTTATTGACGAAAAAGACTTTGGTTTTTCCCAGGTCAGGATAAGGCGCGCTTTGCGGCTCTGGCACCTCGTCGCCTTCCCATTGTGCAAAAGGCTTAAGCGCTGATTTAAGCGCGGCTTCATCCAAGTCACTTACGGCAACAATGCTCGCTATTTTGGGCGAGTAATGTATTTTGTAAAAGGCCTTTATGTCGTCAAGCGTGATAGCTTGGACGCTCGTTTCTGTCCCGTTATTGCTATAAGCGAAACTGTTTTCCTTGCCATACATGACCAGATTGAAAACATTATTGGCCGTGACGGAGGCTTCTTTCTTATCTGCCTTTATACCTTCAAAAGTATTGGATCTGATACGGTCAAAGTCTTGTGGGTCAAATCTGGGATTTAAAAGCGAGTCGACCGCCAGCTCGATTGTTTTATCGAGGTCTTTAGTCAGGCTTCGAATGCTTAAGGTGGTGTAATTATCTCCTGCTGACCAGGAATAGTTCGAACCCATTTTGGCAAGTTCATTTGAAATATCCTCCACTGATCTCTTGACGGTCGCATCGTTCAAAAGACCTGCGGTCAAGGACGTGAGGCCGAGCTTGTCTAAAGGCTCATGACTTTGTCCCGTTTTTATCCGTAAGCTAATTGTAGTCGTCGGGGTCTCTTTGTTCTGCGCGCCAAGAATATCGACGCCATTGGATAGAGAGGCTCTGTATACATTGGGCGCTTTGATAGAGGGATTAGCGCCGGATGGGGGAACAACGCTTCTGTCAAAGTCATCTTGCGGAAGTTCCCATGTAAAGGCTTCAGACGGCCCAGCCTCAGGGATTGTGCGCTCATAACGCTGCCATGTATCGGGTTTAGCAATCGCGTCGGCGGCGCCTTTGGGGACGATACTCATGATAACGGCGGGTTTGTTTTTGATATATTTGTTATAGACCCGCATGACATCAGCTTTAGACACATTCTCATAACGCGTGATGTCATCGCCAATTCCGTTCGGTGAATTTCGAAAGGTTTCGTAGGAGGCAAGTTGGCTGACCTTACCGCTCACGCTTTCCAGGCCATATATCATGCCAGATACGATAGAGGCTTTGACGCGTGTGATATCATCATCTTGAACGCCGCGGTTTTCAAACTCGGTCAGGCTTTCACGAATAATCGTTTCAAGGTCTGAAAGTTTCTGTACTTTCGCTGGATTGGCAAGCGCAAATAATGTGAAGCTACAGGCAAGCTCGCGGCAAAAATGTCCGGCGCTCGATTGAACGGTGAGACCTGGCTTGTCTAGGTTTTTATAAAGCAGGGAGGTCTGCCCGTCGCCCATAATATTCATCAAGACATCAAGCGGCGCTTCATCAGGGTGATTAACATGAACAGTCGGCCAAGATAAGTAGAGCAGGGGAAGCTGCACATTGTCTTCGAGAGAAATATATCTATTCTCATCCAGCGTGACAGGCACATATTCAGGTTTCTCGACGGCAGGACCCGTGGGGATGGAACCAAAATATTTTTTAACCCACTCAAGTGTCTGCGCTTCGTCAAAGTCTCCGCCAATGGTGAGAGTCGCGTTATTGGGGCCATACCAGCGCAGGAAAAACTTTTTCAGATCATCAAGTGTGGCGCGGTTCAGATCTTCAATATAGCCAATGGTTGACCAGCTATAAGGGTGTCCTTTGGGGAATTGGGCTTCTCCGACACGTTCAAACAATAGTCCATAGGGGCGGTTATCGACGCGTTGACCTCTTTCATTTTTGACGGTTTCGCGTTGGTTTTCAAATTTCTCTTCTGTGACGGCGTTCAGGAAATACCCCATCCGGTCAGCTTCAAGCCAAAGCATTTTTTCAAGTTGGTTTGACGGCACTGTTTCAAAATAATTTGTTCGGTCAGAATTAGTTGTCCCATTCAACGTGCCGCCAGATTCAGTAATGAGCGCAAAATGTTGTTCGTCCGCAACATTCTCGGAGCCTTGAAACATCATATGTTCAAAGAAATGCGCAAACCCTGATTTCCCAACATCCTCCCGGCCAGAACCCACGTGATAGGTCACATCAACATGAACTAAAGGGTCAGACTTATCCTGATGTAAAACGAGGGTGAGGCCATTATCCAATGTGTACTTTTTATAAGGGATGATAATATCATCGTCTTTGGGCCGTACAGTTTCTACATGGGAAATGCCGCTTGGCGTAACGACTTCTTCGACTGTGTTAGTGATAGATTGTTCCGCGCTTTGGCAGGCGGCTAGAACTAGAGCAAAGCAGGAGGATAATAAGAGTTTCTTATTCACGAGATGTCTCCATTATGTTGTCAGGATTATTATTGAATATCAATAACGTATAAATATACGTAATTGATTTGTCTACGGGCATTAAGTCTGCTGTGGCGTAGCTTAATGGCGTGTATTGAAAGCCACGCGCCCACCCCCATATTTTACAAGCGCTTCGATCCGTTTTTCAATGGGCGGATGGGTTGCGAAAATTCCAGCTAGCCCAACGCGGGGGTTCTCAAAAGCCATCTCTTTAACTTCAGCGGGCACGCCAGAAAGCTCGGCCCTGCCAGAGATTTTTTGTAAAGCGCGTATCATTGCGTCCGGGTTCTTAGTTAGTTCAACTGCGCCTGCATCGGCCATAAACTCGCGTTTTCGTGAAAGAGCAAAACGGGTGAACATCGCGAGCAGATAAGAGACGCCGATAATAACAACCGCGAAGAAGATGAGCGCGCCTGCATTACCCCCGCCGCTGCGCCGATGATGGTCACTGCGAGGCAGATTGGTACGAAAAATATTACGAACGAGGCTCTCGCCGACAAAAGAAAAAATACCGACAAATATTATCGCGATAATCAGAAGACGAACATCTTTATTCCGAATATGGGAAAGCTCATGGGCGATGACGGCTTCTAATTCTTCATCATCCAGATTGTGCATCAACCCACGCGTAAGCGTCACCGTGTAGTTTTTATCCCTCACCCCGCTGGCAAAGGCATTCATAACAGGTGTTTCTATGATTTTAAGTTTAGGGGTTATTTGCCCGCGCGATATTGATAAGTTTTCAAGCATGCGGTACGCGCGCGGTTCTTCGGAAACTGTGACGGATCTGGATTTTGTTGCCATGTCAATCATGGCTTGGTGACCGAGAAAGGCGACAACAAACCATCCACCCGCGCCGCCAATCGCCAAAGGCGCAACGGAAGGCATTTTACCCAAAGCGTAAGCCAAGCCTTGGTCTGCAGGCAAATCAGTCGCAAAGCCTGTCCACAAAAGGATAAAGGCATAAGCCAGTAGCAGGATTAAAATGGGAAAGAATATAAGCAGCAATACGCTGCGAAGGTTATTATTCCATATATGTGTTTTTAGACCATAGGCTTTGATCATGGCAGATCATGTGCCGCTAGGTATCAAAATCAACAGTCGGCGGGGCTTGTAAAGCTTCACGTCCTTCAGGCGCTTCGAAGAACTCACGTGCCTTGAAACCAAATGGACCCGCAATTAATACGGCAGGAAACTGCTCACGTGCCGTATTATATTCTTGAGCGGCATTATTGTAAAAACGGCGAGAGGCAGCGATTTTGTTTTCGATGTCAGCAAGTTGGTCTTGTAGCTGCATGAAGTTTTCATTGGCCTTAAGTTCAGGATAGTCTTCGGCAAGCGCGAATAGCTTCCCAAGGGCCGCAGATAACATACCTTCAGCTTGGGCTTGGCCTTGTACTGTATTAGCCGATGTTGCGGCGTTTCTTGCTTTTACAACATCTTCAAAGGTCTTGCTTTCATGTTTGGCATACCCTTTTACAGTATTTACGAGCTGTGGAACCAAATCTTGGCGTTGCTTTAACTGAACTTCAATGTCTGACCAGGCTTGATTACATGTTTGACGCAGGGCAACTAAGCGGTTGTAAATCCCGATTAATATAAATGCCAGCGCCACAATGATGCCAAGGATGACAAGTAATATTTCCATTTGGATCCCCTAAACGTTTAGATGTGATTAGTTTAACGAGGATTCGCGCTAAAATCCACTTATTTAATTCAGCATCGCTGCAGGTAGGCTCGTCGCTAATTGCGGCATGAAAACCACTAACCCAATGACAATGAATTGGATGAAAATAAACGGTACTACCCCTCGGTATAAGGCTGTCGTCGTCACTTCAGGCGGCGAGACCCCTCTGAGATAGAACAGGGCAAATCCAAATGGCGGCGTTAAAAAACTCGTTTGTAAATTGAGCGCCATTAAAACGCCTAACCATATTGGGTCCATGCCAGTTGCTAATAACGGCGGGGCAACAAGAGGAACAACAACGAAAGTAATCTCTATAAAATCGAGAAAGAACCCAAGAAAGAACATCACCAGCATGACCAAGACGAGAGCGCCCCATTTACCCCCTGGGGCGGCTTCCAGAAAACGGCTAACAAGCTCGTCGCCGCCAAGCCCTCTAAACACCAAACTAAATACCGTTGCGCCTATCAAGATGACGAACACCATACAGGTAATATGCATGGTCGTACGGGACACATCGGAAAGCTCCTTAGACTTTAGAAGTGGTAATATAGAAAGCGCGGTTCCTAAAAACGCGCTGCCTGCTAAAATAAAGGCGAATAATATTGAAACGCGTTCAAGGGTAGTCCACTCATTTTGAACTAAGCGCATATCTATTCCTGTAAGATCCACAATGACAAGTAAGATAAAGGCTAACGCCGCCATAATGGATGCGCCGCGTCTCAAGCCTGTATCAGATGTGCGGTATGAGGCGAGCAACAAGGCACCTAGCGCACCTAAGGCCGCCCCGCGGGTTGGGGTAGCATATCCTGACAAAATCGACCCTAAAACCGCAAAAATTAGTAAGATTGGCGGTAGCATCGCAATTAAGGTTTTACGGATAAAGGGCCAGACCGAAACGCCTTCGGGCCATTCCTGCGAGGGTGCCAGGGTTGGTTTCAGGTAAGCCGTAACGGAAATATATATCGCATATAACCCGACGAGGATTAAACCGGGGAGTAAGGCTCCCGCAAATAAATCCCCAACTGAGACAACGCCCGTCGCTTCGAGGCCGTGAGTGCGTTGTGCTTCTTGATAAGCATTGGACATCTGGTCACCTAATATGACCAAGACAATTGATGGGGGAATGATTTGTCCCAATGTCCCTGAGGCCGCAATAGATCCTGCCGCGAGGGAAGGGGCGTAATTTCGCTTAAGCATCGTTGGTAATGATAATAAACCCATCGTCACAACTGTAGCTCCAACAATCCCTGTAGAAGCCGCTAGCAATGCACCAACTAAGACAACGGACATTCCTAGTCCGCCTTTTAACGGTCCAAATAAATCACCCATCGCTTCTAATAAATCTTCAGCGATGCGAGACTTCTCTAACATCACGCCCATGAAAACAAAGAGCGGCACGGCGATTAGAATCTCTCGCGTGATAAGCGGATATATTCGCCCTGGTAAGGATAAAAGAAAGCCAGGATCAAATGATCCTGTTAAAACGCCAAGAGCTGCAAATAAAAGCGATATTCCAGATAGGGTAAAAGCGACATTATACCCGACTAACAACCCCAAACAGGCAAATCCAAACATGGATATAGCTAAAATGTCTTCCATTACGGGCCCGGTTTAGAATGTTCAAAAAAGGCCGGCGTGTGAGGGGGTCTTTCTGGACCTGTTTGACCTGAAATGCACATGGCCGCTCTTAGGGCTATGGCTAATCCTTGCGCTATCATCATAATAGCGAATATGGGAATGAGAGTTTTGAGTAAATATTCGCCGCGAATCCCATCGGCCTCTGCAGACCCTTCTAAAATTTGCCAAGAGAAGCTAATAAAGCTCTGAGAATTCCATAAAATTATCAAGCAAACAGGTAATAAGAGGACATAGAATCCTACGAAATCGACCCAGGCACGAGATCGAGCCTCCATGCGCGTATGAAAAATATCGACGCGAACATGTTGCCCCGCCAACAATGTTGCGGCGGCGCCGAGCATAATAATGCCCGCATGAAGATATTCAGCGCTTTCAAATAATTTCGTCCAGCTTTGACCAAAAATTGACAAGGCGAAAACAGAAAAGGCAATCGTTAAAACCAGAATAGGCAGCAGCCATTTAGCTGTCTCGCCGATCCAATATGAAAAACTATCAACTAATCGAATCAATATATTAGAAAAACTGCATAATATACTGGAATTAGGCCATAAAATGTAAATGAAAGGCGCAAGCAAAAGAGGCGAAAAGGCGAAGCCTATGGCTTTGAACGCCGCGCCGGCATGTGTGACAAAATCCCCCATCTCCATAAGTTAGCCGCCTAACGCTATCTGCCGCGCGCGAATATAGCGGCCATCACTCATTTCAGTCCAACCTCGATATTGGTTTCGGGCTTTGATGTAACTTTCAAAAACTTTCAAAGTATATTTGTCGGAGCTTCCAACTTCGCTGACGACGTCGTCTGAGATTCGCCCGATTTCTCTCATGATTTCATCGGAGAAAAATTTCGGAGCAATACCGTGCTCTTTCTTGAGAGTTTCTAAAGCCTTTCCGTTTTCATAGGTGTATTCCCCTAGGCTTGCATCATTGGCTGATTTACAGGCAAATCTAATCATAGCTTGATCTGACGTAGAAAAACTGTTCCAAATATCAAGGTTTATTCCGATAGCTAGGGACGCTCCGGGTTCATGAAAGCCAGGGGCATAATAATGAGGCGCTTCTCTATAAAACCCAAGGGCGTAGTCATTCCAAGGTCCAACCCATTCTGTTGCATCAATTGAGCCGGATTGTAGCGCTTGATAAATTTCGCCGCCAGACAGACGCACTGCCGCGCCACCTAGGCGCCGGATAACTTCCCCGCCGAGTCCGGGTATTCGCATTTTCAGCCCATTGAAGTCTTCTAAGGAATTTATTTCCTTTTTAAACCACCCCGCTGTTTGATGGCCAGTATTGCCAGCTTGAAATGGTTTTATGTTAAAGTCGGCCGAGAGGTCATCCCACAATTTTTGACCGCCACCAAAGTCTATCCAGCCCATTATTTCAGACGCCGTCATTCCCAGAGGCACAGCTGTAAAAAATGAAAAAGCTTTCGATTTACCCTGCCAGTAATATTCTGCCGCGTGGTACATGTCGGCTGCGCCCGTACTTGTCGCGTCAAAACATTCGAGCGCGCCGACTAATTCTTGGGCAGCATAAACTTTGACATTAAGCCGTCCGGCGCTCATGTCATAAAGAGCTTTGGAAAACCGGTTTGGCATTTGCCCTAAGCCTGGGAAATCCTTTGGCCATGAAGTTGCCATTCGGAGTTCTCTTCGGTTCTTAGAAATAGCTGGTGTGCTTAATCCACTTGGCTTTGATTGATGTGATTGGGCTAACTTAGACTTGTCTTTACTCTGGCCAAGAACCCCGGCAATACCAGCTCCTGTTGCAATCGCAGCCGCTGCTCCTAATACATGCCGTCTTTTCATTTTCTATCCATATCTTGCCACCCTTGCGATCCTAAAATTTCATAGGGCCGAAAGCGGGCTTTATAATCCATTTTAGGGCTACCTTGAACCCAATAGCCAAGATAGAGGTAAGGCAAATCTAGGTCTCTGCATCTTTGAATATGATCCAATATCATCAAATTTCCTAGGCTTCTTTTGTGTTCCTCTGGATCAAAGAAACTATAGACCATGGATAATCCGTCCATCAATTGATCAATTAACACGCAAGCTACCAGAGTAGTTGTCGTGTCTCGATACTCAATAATATGAGTTTCTGCCGAGCATTCTTCCACCATCATCTCATATCTAACGAAATCCATATCCGACATACCGCCGCCTGCGTGCCGTGAGTTTAAGTAACGCTGCAGGAGGTCAAATTGCTCTGGCGTGGCGACGGAATTTAAATTTGATCTCGAGATATCTTTATTGTTTTTGAGAAGACGTTTAGAGTTTTTACTTGCTTTATATTCAGCCGTGCGAATACGAAGTGATTTGCACTCGCGGCAATTTTCGCATGCAGGGCGATAGATCACATTTTGAGACCGGCGAAAGCCTGCATGGGTGAGATAATTGTTTAAGTAGGGACCCGAAAGTGGGTCTAACTGGGTAAAAATTTTACGTTCCATGCGACCAGGCAAATAAGGGCAGGGCGAGGGGATCGTCAGAAAAAACTGCAAGCTATTTGGATCAAATGGCTGTGTCATAAAATTTTACATCAATCTCATTATGGGTTGTCTCTAGATATCGAAGAATATGGGTACCAAGAGTATGAAGGCTATCCAAATCACAAAAATAAGAGGTAGTCCAAATTTCGCAAAGTCAGCGAAATTATATCGTCCAGGTCCCATGACCAACAAATTGGTTTGGTACGCAATTGGGGTCGCAAATGAACAATTTGCGGCGAAAATTACTGTAAGAACCATTGCGATAACATCAATACCCGTTTGTTGGCTTATAGCTAAAGCGATTGGAGTGAATAATAGCGCGGCCGCGCTATTAGAAATAATATTCGTTAATAGAGCTATGATTAAAAATACTGCGGATAACAGGACATGATTTCCAAGGGGCTGGAATGTTTCGACGACTTGCATACCTATGAAGGATGCACCTCCCGTATGTTCCAAGGCAATACCCATTGCGAATGCAGCGCCGATAAGTAGAAAAATTCGCATATCTAGCGCGCGAACGGCTTGCCGCACATTTAAGCACCCAGACGCAATCATAGCTAATGCGCCTGATAAAGCGGCAATTTCTATGGGCACAATGCCTGTCGCGGCGCCGGCGATTGTCGCGCTAAAGATAAGACGAGCAAATAAAGATTTACGAATATCTGGGAGCTCAGTTGTTGACCAATCAAGAAGTAATAAGTCCCTGTTATTTCGAAGGGCACGCATATTTGTGTCATAACCAAATAACAATAAAATATCGCCAGCTTCTAATCGTATGTCGAGCATACGTTTACGGATCATGCGTGAACGTCTTTGAATACCTAGGACTAAGCACCCCGTTTGCCGGCGAAATCCGATCTGTTCGATGTTTCTACCAATCATACGAGAGCCCGGCGCAATTACGACTTCGCTTATAACAATGGAATCAGAGGCCTCGTTAGGTTTGCTCTCATCATGAAAGCCTGCGATGTTGAGCATACCTTTCAAATATTGGGAGTCGGTTTTAAGGAGTTGAGATAAAGACTTTCGAGTTGCGGCAACGATAAGAATATCACCAGATTTTAATTGATGTTCAAACGGAGGCAGAAGCGAGTTTTCACCTCTTTGTATCATTCGAACGGTAACATTTTTTAAAGCGGGATATAGACCTGCAATGGGATTAGCATTGACTAAAGGGTGGTCATCGCTAACCCGTATTTGCGCAATATATTGGCGGCCAGCATCGCTCATCACTTTTTCTAAGGATAAGCGTTCGGGCAGCAGAATTGGCGCGGCAAAAATGATATAGATTGCACCAACCGCAGCTAAAATAATTCCAGGACCAAATTGGGTAAAGAAACTAAGCGAGAGATCTGTTGAGCGCTGTAGAACATCATTCACAAGTAAGTTCGTCGAAGACCCAATAAGCGTCGTCATTCCTGCTAAAATACACATGAAGCTAAGCGGCATCATATAGCGAGATGCTGCTTGCCGTAATCTAGAGGACATGGCAGATAAGACAGGGATAAACATAACGACTACGGGCGTATTGTTCATAAACATTGAAACCCCAAATGCGATACCAAAGACCATTGCCAAAGTTCGTCTGGGCGACTTATCCAAGGCGTTATTAATCGTCATTATGGGGCTTTCTAGGGCGCCAGTTTGAAACATACCTTGCCCAACAACGAGTAGGGCCATAATTGTAATAAGGGCCGGAGCGGCAAAGCCTGATAACAACGTCGAGCTGTTGATTTCAACTTGCCCTGTTGGTGAGAAAAAATGAAAAAAGAGTAGGAGTGCAACAATAACACCGACGGAAATAGTCTCGATTGAAAACTTTTCTCGGATGTAAAACCAAACAGTCACTATGACGATTAGAAATGTAGCCCACATTTGCCATGACGGACTCTGCGTTAGGGATGTCAAAACAGCCGTTTCCACATAGCCCCCTTAAAGCGTTGGTTTAAATAAGACTGTCATAAATACATTTGATTGAATAGAAGGAGATAACGCAAGGATATTTTGGAGAAATTTGTGGCAAATTGTACGTTTTTAGGTCTCGGTGTGATGGGATATCCGATGGCTGGGCACCTCGTAAACGCGGGTCATTCAGTTAAGGTCTGGAATCGTACGCTTTTAAAATCAGAACGTTGGGCCGCGGAATATGATGGGGTGAGTTACAATAGCATTAGTAAAGCAGTTCAAGGTGCTGAATTCGTTATGATTTGTGTTGGGGATGACCCTGATGTCTACGCTGTTGTTGAACCTGCGATAGATGCTATGAACAGCGGCGCAGTGATTGTTGACCATACAACGGCATCCGCAAATTGTGCCCGTAAATGTCATGCAATGGCTATGGATAAATCGATTGGATTTTTGGACGCGCCGATCTCGGGCGGTGAAGCGGGCGCGGTAAACGGGCAGCTTACTATAATGTGCGGCGGAGATGTAGCAGATTTTGATCGTGCTGACCCTCTTATGCAGGCCTATGCCAAGGCGACGAAATTGATGGGGCCGAGCGGGGCAGGGCAACTCACGAAAATGGTGAATCAAATCTGTATTGCAGGTATCTTACAAGGCCTAGCTGAAGGTGTTCACTTTGCTCAAAAAGCCGGGCTTGATGTCGAGGAAGTGGTTCAGGCCATTGGAAAGGGCGCGGCGCAAAGCTGGCAAATGGAAAACCGTGCATCAACAATGGCTAAAGATGAGTATAATTTCGGCTTTGCCGTTGATTGGATGCGCAAAGACTTAGGCATAGCTCTCAAAACAGCTGAAGATGTTGGCGCGAAATTAGTTTTAACAAAAACCGTTGATGACTATTACGCTGATATTCAGAAGATGGGCGGGCAGCGTTGGGATACTTCGAGCTTGCTAAAACGTCTAACTTAACCACCCGGCGGCGCGCGGGGCGAAATAAGTCAAAATACCATCACATCCCGCCCGTTTAAAACTTGTAAGGCTTTCTATAATCACACGTTGTTCATCGAGCCAGCCATTTTGAGACGCAGCCATGAGCATCGCATACTCGCCGCTCACTTGGTAGGCAAAGGTAGGCATCGCAAATTTGTCTTTTATGCGCCGGATGATATCTAGATAAGGCATTCCAGGTTTGACCATAATCATATCGGCCCCTTCGAGGATATCTAACTCAACTTCGCGCAGGGCTTCATCCGCATTGGGAGGGTCCATTTGATAAGTTGCTTTATCACCTTTGAGCGCGGTTGCCGTTCCAATCGCGTCACGGTAGGGCCCGTAAAACCCAGAGGCATATTTGGCCGCGTATGACATAATCATCACGTCATGGTAATTATTATTTTCAAGAGCCTCCCGAATAGTGCCTACACGCCCATCCATCATATCTGACGGGGCAACAATATCGGCCCCCGCGTCAGCTAATATCACGGCGCATTCCGCCAATATCTCAACTGTCTGGTCATTGACGATTACAGCGCCTTGCATAAGTCCATCATGGCCATGATCGGTATATGGATCGAGCGCGACATCAACTATAACGCCAATTTCTGGCACCGCCGCTTTCACGGCGCGAACAGCTTCGGGGATAAGACCTTTAGCGTTTAATGCCTCACTTGCTTTTCCATCTTTAAATTTTGGGTTAATATGAGGGAAAAGGGCAATAGCAGGTATGCCAAGATCGCGAGCAAGCTTCGCTTCCTTGACGACTTCTTTTAAATTGACGCGGTCAACACCGGGCATAGAGGGAACAGGCGCGCGGGCTGTTTTCCCGTCCGAGAGGACAATCGTCCAAATCAAGTCATCACGGTTCAAAGTGGTTTCACGGGTAAGACACCGTGACCAGTCCGCCTTTCGGGTGCGGCGTAATCGCATATGTGGATAGGTAGCCACTATTAACTCCATAGTTTCAAACGCTTATACATAGGGAATTCATTTATGATATGAGACAATTTGCGGCGTTTAATGGGTGGATTATGGCCAAACAATTGGCTATTGGCTAGATGAAAAAATTGTAGTAAGGTTCCTTTAATGGGCGAAAAATTTAGAGATCAATTTGCGAAGGCCGTCGGAAATGTCCGTGACGAAGGGCGTTATCGTATTTTTCGAGATATCCGCCGTAAGGCGGGCGCGTTTCCTAAAGCAACATGGTTTAAGGAAAATTCGGAACAAGACATAACGGTCTGGTGCTCAAATGACTATCTTGGCATGGGGCAAAATGAATGCGTTGTAGAAGCTGTGAAATCTGCTGTCGACGCGGCAGGGACAGGGTCTGGCGGCACGCGTAACATTTCAGGCACAACACGCTACCATGTTCAGCTAGAATCAGAACTCGCGGAGCTTCATCAAAAAGACAATGCTTTGGTGCTGACATCTGGTTATGTCGCCAATGAAGCTACGCTTGGCGTTATGAGTAAAATCCTCCCGGAGTTAATTATCTTTTCTGATGAAATGAATCATGCGTCGATGATATCGGGTATTCAGAGGGCGCGTTGTGAAAAACAGATCTTTAAACACAATGATATCAATGATTTAGAGCAAAAACTCAAAGCTGTGCCGCATGGCGCGCCTAAACTTATCGCTTTTGAAAGCGTTTATTCAATGGACGCCGATATCGCGCCCATTAAAGAGATTTGCGATCTCGCTGATAAATATAACGCCCTAACATATATCGATGAAGTTCACGCGGTAGGCATGTATGGACCCACTGGCGGCGGTGTCTGTGAAGAACGGGGCCTGATGGGCCGTATCGACATTATTCAAGGCACCCTAGCCAAGGCTTATGGCATGGTAGGTGGATATGTCGCTGCCGACGAAGTTATTATTGACGCTGTTCGTTCCATGGCCTCGGGCTTCATCTTTACGACATCCATTCCGCCCAGCACCGCAGCTGGAGCTTTACGCTCAGTCAAAGTGCTTAAGGTTACACCAGAAAAACGCATCCAACACCAAGAGCGCGCTAATAACTTAAAAGCGCGCTTACGGGCAGGGGGCTATGATTTTATCGATGGCGAAACCCATATTGTACCTCTCATGGTTGGTGATCCGGTCAAATGCCAGGCGATTTCTGACCGGCTAATTGAAGATTTTGGAATTTACGCCCAACCTATCAATTACCCGACGGTGCCGCGCGGAACAGAGCGCCTGCGATTTACTCCTAGCCCCTTCCATACTGATGCTATGATGGACGATTTAATGTCCGCGCTTGATATCGTTTGGGCTGAATTTGGCCTTAAACGAGAGCGCGTTGCTTAATCCCCGATAAATGTTGTTTTAACGCATTGCGATAGTCTCTAATTCGGCTTATGCACCCGGGAAAACGTACATGGAGTCGCGTAATGAACGCATCTAAAGCCCATCTTGGTAATTATTTTACTCAGTCATTAAAGGACCGCGATCCAGAGCTTTATGCCTCAATGCAGGACGAGTTGGACCGTCAAAAACACGAGATTGAACTTATCGCTTCCGAAAACATTGTGTCTCAAGCCGTGTTAGAGGCGCAAGGCTCCGTCCTCACAAATAAATATGCCGAAGGGTATCCTGGGAAACGCTATTATGGCGGCTGTCAGCATGTTGACGTTTCTGAAACCCTCGCGATTGAGCGAGCTTGTAAGCTCTTTGGCTGCGGCTTTGCCAATGTGCAACCCAACTCAGGGTCTCAGGCTAACCAAGGTGTGTTCTTCGCCCTGTTAAAACCCGGCGACACCATCTTAGGTATGGACCTCGCCTCTGGGGGGCATTTAACCCACGGCGCCCCGCCCAACCAGTCAGGTAAATGGTTTAACGCTGTGACTTACGGCGTGACCGAAGAGACCCATCTCATCGATTATGATAATGTTGAAAAACTCGCTTTAGAGCATCAACCTAAATTAATTGTCAGCGGGGGCTCAGCCTATGCCCGTCACATCGACTTTGCTCGCTTTCGCGAGATTGCAGATAAAGTCGGGGCTTACCTTCATGTAGATATGGCGCATTTCGCTGGTCTTGTGGCCGGCGGAACTCATCCCTCGCCATTTCCGCACGCCCATGTTGCAACAACAACAACACATAAGACATTACGCGGTCCGCGAGGCGGCATGATTTTAACTAATGATGAAAAGCTCGCCAAGAAATTCAACTCTGCGATTTTTCCTGGCATTCAAGGCGGTCCTTTAATGCACGTTATTGCAGGCAAAGCCGTTGCTTTTGCGGACGCGCTTAAGCCTGAGTTTAAGGATTACAGCCAAGCCGTTATTGATAATTGCAAAGCCATGGCACAGGCCCTTGTTGACGCCGGCTACGCCGTTGTCACAGGCGGAACGGACACCCATTTGGCGCTCATAGACCTCTCGCCCAAAGGCGTGAAGGGCAATGCGGCTGAGAAAGCTTTAGGCCGCGCTTATATTACCTGTAACAAAAACGGCATTCCTTTCGATAAAGAGAAGTTCACCATCACATCTGGTATTCGTGTCGGCTCACCAGCCGGCACAACACGCGGCTTTGGCGTCCAAGAGTTTAAACTCATTGGCAAATTGATGGCAGAAGTCCTCGATGCCCTTGCGGAAAACCCAAAGGGGAACCCGGAAGTCGAAGAAAGCGTCAAACAACGTGTTAAGGCGCTCACGGCTAAATTCCCAATTTATGAAGGCTAGTTCTCGCTAAGACGTTGCGGGCAGGGCGTAGGTCACTGTCGCGCGGCTTGAGATTTTATCGGGTTTATCGCCCCATATTTCGACAGATATAACTGCCAGGGCGCGGCCGAGTTTAATCATTTTGCCTTCCGCAGTAATAACGTCGCCTTTTAGCGGCCTGAGAAAATCAATGTTCAGATTTGAGGTGAGGGCCATGGGCGTGATGCCGAGCCGGGTAAAAATAACAACATAGGCCACATGGTCGGCAAGCTGCATTTGAGTGGGCCCAGAGACAAAACCGCCGGGCCGTATATTTTGCTCTCCCATTGGCGCACGCATTATGACATGGTCTGGCTCTGCAAGGGTGATGTCCGGCAGGGCATCGCGGTTTCCTGTAAAATTCTCCTGAAAGAAAAGGTTCATATCCTGGACTGAAAATTTACTCATAAGCGCTTACGGTTAATCAGGACGTGAGATTAATTATCAGGACGTTATATTAATTGTAATAACATTTATTTGCAATAAGACTTAGGATTACCATCCATGTGAATTATATGTTACAGTTTTCGTGGTTTTGCAGGTGTTTGCTGACGCGCATACCACTCAAGGCTGGATAGCGAAGGTCCATAATCTTCGGTAGGGGCGCTCAGGAATTTTGGATCAATAGCTCTCGCTGCATCAATGATATTTTGCGGCACAAAATCCCAATGGTCCCATGCGCCTTGGTCGCAGACATACATACAATGCCCCGGCGCTTGATCCATTAACAGCCATGGGAACCACGGTGTTTCGCGAACCCATGATCCAAAAAACTCAACGGATGTATTATCAGGGTCACCAAGTTGATTACGGTCAATAATATAGCGAAACATTTCCGAGACGCGGGTCATTTTACCTGGGCTTTCACG
>CAYXEB010000037.1:0-18450 GCA_964463835.1 uncultured Hellea sp. | reverse complement strand
CTGATTAACAGTCAGCTGCTCTACCAACTGAGCTATTGCGGATCACCAATCGGTGCGCCTTTTGGTAGTAAGGCCAGCGGCGTGTAGCAGAGATTCTGCTCCTTGCACAAGTCTATATATTCCCAAAATTACTAAATTTATACTTAAATAATTAGATTGGTTTTTGACAGAAAATTGTTCTTGTTTGCCACAAAAAAGGGAGCCCAAGAGCTCCCGAAGGTATTAGGTGAATGGTGGGTGTCTTCTAGAGAAGACATCACTTGTATTAACGAACAGGGTTAATTTTTTATTAAAATTAAGATTTAATTTGTGAATTACGTCTAATTTAGGGATAATTACTCGAAATGGAGGCGATAATGCGTGAATATCAAACATTTGATGAGTTTTGGCCTTATTATTTGAGAGAGCATAGTCAGCCTGCAACGCGAATCTGGCATTATGTTGGAACGAGCTTGGCCATTTTAACCCTAGTTTGGGTGGTTCTATCTGGAAATTGGCCGTTTTTACCGCTTGTATTCATTAGCGGATATTTTTTCGCTTGGGTAAGCCATGCCAGCATTGAGCGTAATAAGCCTGCAACTTTTACCTATCCACTCTGGTCGCTAAGAGCGGATTTTAAAATGTTCTTTTGTTTTGTCTCTGGAAAAATAGAGAATGAATTGGTCAAAGCGGGTGTGAGCATACGCCAATAGGCTTATTTTTTTGTAGCGTCTATAATCTGGCGTATTTTGATTTTAAGTTCCGAGAGTTCCTCTGAAAACCAGCTATGACGCTTTATCCATCCATTATTACGCCAACTTGGATGAGGAAGGGGCATAATATCGGGGCCGTAATCTCGCCAATGCCGCACCGTTTCCGTTAGGTTCCTCTGCGCCTTTTGTTTCAAGACATGTTGAACGGCATACATGCCTACTAATAATGTAAGCTCGATATGAGGCAGAGCTTGCGTTAGCTTATCTTGCCATAAGGGGGCACACTCTTTTCGCGGAGGTAAATCTCCGCCTTTGCTATCTTGTCCGGGAAAGCAAAACCCCATAGGCGTTATGGCGAAATAAGATTCATTGTAAAATTCGTCTTCATTCACGCCTAACCAGTCGCGCAGGCGTACCCCGGAAGGGTCTGTAAAGGGGCGTCCGCTAATATGGGCAAGAGTTCCTGGAGCTTGCCCGATAATACGAATGCGTGAGGACTTGGACCCCGAGACAATCGGATTGGGGATAACGGGCAAGGGCTTGGGGGAGCAACGGCAAATCCTGCAGTTACGAATGTCCTGTTTTAAACTCTTAATCATCGATATGTTATTTCTAATATCATAAGCGATATCAAGCCCTCCTTAGTAACCTTCTATCAACCATGTTTGGGTCATAAGACAGGCGGACAGAGTGTGATTTCATGAGATCTTTAATTGTTGCAGCATTAATATGGCTAGCGCTGAGCTTTAGCACATTTGCGCAAGATATTACGTCGGTGTCCTATACTGATATCGGCATTGTTTTTGGAATTTCGGGCGCTGGAAACGTCAATGTCTTTTCAATCGGTGAAGGTAAACCGCGAATAGTGATTGATATTCCAGAAGGCGCGGCGAAATTAAAAAGCCACACCCTTGAAAAGGGACCGTTCTCTTTGGAAGGCAAAGCCGGGGTTAAACGACTTAGGTTTGCCTCGCGCAATAAAGGGGTTCGTTTGGTTTTAGACCTTAATGACGGCGTAAAACTTCTCACCCATAATCGTAAAGACAATGAGTTGAGTGTTGAGCTACAAGGTAACGATAAAAAAAAGGTGGTACAGCCGCGCAAAATTGTGGGCGCAAATAAAACACCTAGACCCCGATTCTTCGAAAATAAAATTCCTTTTCCGCGCATAAAGCCAGATCTTAAACGTTCGCAGGTCATCCGTAAGCCTGTTATTGTCGTTGATCCAGGGCACGGTGGGCATGACCCTGGCGCCATTGGCGTGCGCGGGACGAAAGAAAAAACGATTACGACGGCGGCCGCAAAGGAGCTCCAAAAACAGTTGCTCGAGACAGGGCGCTATAAAGTCATAATGACCCGGACTAAAGATAGTTATGTCGACCATGAAGAACGTCTGCGGATTGCGCGGGCTGGCGGCGCGGATTTGTTTATTTCAATTCATGCCGACTCTGCCGGTAGTAAAACAGCCAGAGGAGCCTCGGTTTACACCTTGGCGGACAGGGCAAAAAACCGCTCTAAGCGTATCGTCAATAATCAAAACTGGATTATGGATGTTGACCTGACCAAGCAAAGCGATCCTGTGGGAGATATTCTCGTTGACCTTGCTCAGCGGAATACGGAGACCCAGTCTGAACAGTTTGCCGATTTACTGCTTGAGAATCTAGGACAGTCAACAAAACTTATTGGGAATTCGCACAGGCGCGCGGGGTATTTTGTTTTATTAGCCCCTGATGTACCTGCCATATTGCTGGAACTAGGTTTTCTATCAAATGCGCAAGATGAAAAACTGCTAAATTCGCGGTCTCACCGTAAGAAAGTCTTGCGCTCTGTCACGCGCTCCATCAATAGCTATTTTGATAAAGTTGAAAGTTAGCCGCCCCTCTATTCAGAGCGAACAGAATCATGGCACTAACCGTCAAACTTCGGCCATAAATGCATGGGACCACTACACACAGAATTATGAAGAGCTTTTGGAACATATTTAAATGGCTATTAGCTATTGGCGGAGTGCTTGGGCTTATCCTTTTGGTAGTCGTCTTTATATTCATCGTGCGCGCGACAAAGGACCTGCCAAGCATTGAGACCTTAGCGGAATACCGTCCGCCTGTGATGTCACGCGTTCATGCGGGTGATGGAAAGTTAATTTCAGAGTTTAGAACGGAGGCGCGAGTCTTCGTTCCTATTGAAACAGTGCCGAAAAAACTACAGCATTCTTTTGTCGCAGCAGAGGATCAGCGGTTCTACGAGCATAATGGATTTGATGAGCGCGGGTTCGCCAGAGCTATGGTTGCAAATATTGGTCATGTTTTGAAAAAAGAGCGTCTTGAAGGGGGGTCAACCCTAACGCAGCAAGTTGCTAAGAACTTCCTTGTCGGGAATGAAAGAAATGTAACCCGTAAAATCAGAGAAGTGGTAATCGCGGGGCGTATTGAGAAGGCGCTGGATAAGGACCATATTTTGGAGCTTTATCTTAATGATATTTACTTTGGCCGAGGTGCTTACGGGGTAGCTGCCGCGTCATTGAATTATTTTGGCAAGCCCATGAAAGATTTGAGTTTGGATCAGATAGCGTATCTTGCTGTACTGCCCAAAGCGCCTAGCAATTATCAAGTCGGGAATCCGAAAAAGAAAGAAAGAGCTATTAACCGCCGTAATTATGTCCTTAACCGCATGGTTGAAGATAATTATGTGTCCCGCGCTGAAGCAGACAAGGCTAAAGAAAAAGACATTATTGTCACCAAACGATTTGAGGGCGATGAATATCTCGCAGCCGAATACTTTGTAGAGGAGGCCCGCAAGCAGATATATAAGCTCTATGGTAAAGATGAACTTTATTCGGGCGGGCTGTCTATTCGAACAACATTGGATACGCGCATGCAGCTTGCGGCGCGTAAAGCGCTTCGCGATGGCCTTGAGGCTTTTGACCGCAGACACGGTTATCGCGGTCCGCTATCGAAGTTTGATAATTTTGATGATTGGAAAAAACGACTATCTGAGTTCGATGCGCCTAAAGACATCGGGAACTGGCGTGTGGGGCTTGTCCTAGAGGCGAACGATAAAGTTGCGCAAATTGGATTTGTAGATGATGAAACAGAGGCTAAGTCGGATGAACCAGCCGATAAAGAAGCTGCTAAAGCGGCCCAAAAGGGAACGCTAAATATCTCAGATATCGTATGGGCCGCTAAACCTCTGGCAAAAGGTGAGGTCGGCAGCAAACCTAAAAAAATAACTGATGCTGTTGCGACAGGGGACGTGATTTTAGTGCAGCGCAAACCGCAATCAAAAACTAAAACCGAGTATAACCTAAGGCAAATCCCTAAAGTGAACGGGGGCATTATCGCAATGGACCCTCACACGGGCCGTGTTTTGTCTCTTGTTGGAGGCTATAGCTTTGAACAAAGCCAATTTAACCGAGTTACTCAGGCAAAACGTCAACCTGGGTCTGCGTTCAAACCATTTGTTTATGCGGCGGCTTTAGATAATGGGTTTACACCGTCGAGCCAAGTTCTGGATGCGCCATTTGTTATTGAACGACAAGATATTGAGTGTGAGGAAAATGAATCAGGCACATTAGAGCTTCGAGATGTTCAAGAAGACGGACAAATAGATTTTCGGCCGGCTCCCATTGACGGAGAACAACTTAGCGAAGAAGAGCTCGCGGAAGAGGACGAATGCGAGAGGTTTTATAAGCCGTCTAATTATAATACGGGGAAGTTTTACGGCCTTAGCACACTTCGCCTTGGGCTTGAAAAGTCACGCAACGCTATGACAGTGCGCCTAGCCAATGACATTGGTATGACCCCTGTGAACGAATATGGACGGCGCTTTGGTATATATGATGAGACGAAACCTGAATTGGCTTGGGCCTTAGGGGCAGGTGAGACGACTTTGCTGAGATTAGCCAGCGCCTATTCGACATTGGTTAATGGCGGTAAGGCCATAACGCCGACAATTCTTGACCGTGTTCAAGATCGAACAGGCAAAACTGTTTTTATTCACGACGACAATAGCTGTCAAAATTGTCAACAGGACGATTATTTTGGAGAAGCGCCGCCGGAGCTGCCAGACAACCGGCAGACTGTTATTGATTCGGTTACGGCCTATCAGATTACATTTATGCTTAAAGGTGTTGTCGATAATGGGACAGGGCGAAAAATTTCTGTCTTAGGCCGCCCTATGGCTGGGAAAACTGGGACAACAAATGACTCTATCGATAATTGGTTTATGGGCTTCTCGCCTGATCTTGTGGCCGGCGTATATGTCGGGATGGATAATCCTGAGCAAATGGGAAAAGAAACGGGCAGCTCTTCCGCCGCGCCTATTTTTCGTGATTTCATGCGGGAAGCTTTGAAAAATGAACCAAAAGTTCCGTTCCGTATTCCCGAAGGCGTGACGTTATCCCCCGTGAATAGAGATACAGGGGAGCCTTCATATATTGGCGCGCCAAACTTTATCTTGGAAGCCTATAGGCCTGGTACAGAGCCCAAGATCGGGGCTTTAAAGTCCACAATAAGATACGGTACTGGAACGGATAGTTTTGGTTCTTACGACTATGATTACAAAGAAGAGGTAGCGACAAACAGCACGCTCGAAGACATTATAGAAAGTGAAGAAGCGATAGAAATAGAAAGTGAAGAAGCGATAGAAAATGAAGAAGCGGACGCCGCGAAAGACCCGAGCTTAAGAGCGGAAGCTAGAGTAGAATCTGAGAATGATGCCGACGGACAAAAGGTGCCAGATGATGAGGCTGTCACAGAGAATGATGAGTCTGCTAGAGAATTTGAGACGGGCGAGGCAGACAAAAATGCAGTAGAGAGAAACAATACGGCGGTCGATTCTGCTCAAACGGATGGCCCTAAAGCGCCGATAGAGAGTAGTCCTGAAGACGTTACTAAGCCCTTACTCGAGGAACCTAGTATCGAAATAACGCCAGCTAAAGTACCACCTTCGCCCGCTGTACCTCCTGCGGAAGAGGAAGAAGATCTTGATGACGGACTATATTAAACAAGACTATGCGGGCTGATATTTTACAAATGAAAGAAGACATAGAGCAGTCGATAGAGCTGCTTAGGAGGCGTCTTTGACTGGGAACCTGCCGAACGCCGCTTGGCCGAACTTAACGCTTTAAGCGAAGAGCCATCATTTTGGGATAACCCTCAAAAGGCTCAGAAATTAATGAAGGAGCGTTCTCGCCTCGAGAGCGCTTTTGAAAGCATTGCGACATTATCTAAGGATTTGTCAGATAACCTCGAGCTCGCAGAATTGGCAGAGGTGGACGATGATCAAGAGCTCTTAGATGCTGCGACCAAGGCGTTGACTATTGTAAAAGAAGTCGCTGCAAAAGCGGAACTAGAAGCCTTATTATCGGGTGAAGTTGATGGGAATGATTGCTTCGTTGAAATTCACCCCGGCGCCGGCGGAACGGAAGCTCAGGATTGGGCCGAAATGTTACTACGTATGTATACGCGCTGGGCTCAAGCTCATGGCAAGAAAGTTGATGTGCTGGAAGAGCAGTCTGGGGATGAAGCTGGTATCAAATCGGCAACAATCCGTGTTAAAGGCGATAATTCATTTGGGTGGCTTAAGACTGAATCTGGAGTTCATAGGCTCGTACGAATATCTCCCTACGACTCTAATGCGAGGCGGCATACGAGCTTTGCATCCGTCTGGGTATACCCAGAAATTGATGATACGATCGATATAGACATAAATGAATCTGATTGCCGGATTGATACTTACCGGGCTTCTGGAGCAGGGGGGCAGCATATTAACAAAACAGACTCGGCGGTACGGATTACCCATGAACCCACGGGTATTGTCGTGCAATGTCAAAGTGATCGCTCTCAACATAAAAATCGGTCTATGGCTTGGGACATGTTACGCTCGCGTTTATATGAAGCGGAATTACAGCGCCGTGAAGCTGAGGCACAAGAACAAGCTGACAATAAGTCCGAGATTGGTTGGGGGCATCAAATTAGATCTTATGTCCTCCAGCCTTATCAGCTTGTAAAGGACTTAAGAACCAATGTAGAGACATCAAATACATCAGCTGTATTAGATGGTGATTTGGATTTATTTATGGCTGCTGCTTTAACCGCAAGGCTCGAAGATATGCCTTAATCGTTTACTAAGCCTTGGCTGCTTTGAGATTAGGGGCCCCAGATTTTCGGGTACATTTACCATCAAAGAAGGCGCCATTTGCGATAACCAGTTGGTCTTGCACAAGATCGGCCTGAACATTGGCTGTCTCCGAGAGGTCAACTGAGTTAGCACTAATCTTTCCCGTGACTTTACCGCGTATATGAACACTTTCTGCGGTGATTTTACCGTTCACTGCGCCTTGCTCACCAATTGTAACATTCCCAGCTTTGACATTACCTTCGAGCCGGCCGTCGATTTGAATATCGCCATCGGATTTTATATCGCCAGTTATAGTCAGGTCACTACCGAGAATCGACGGCACGGCACTTGTGGCGCGTGGTGTGTTCGCTTTTTTTATATTCACCTCTGGCGCAGATGGCGTCGACGGTGAATTACTTTTACTGAACATAATGGCCTGCTTTTAAAAACTTGTCGGGATCATAGACCCGTCCTTGGAAATGAATTTCGTAATGAAGGTGAGTTGCGGTACTTCGCCCTGTTGAGCCCATTCCGCCAATCTTATCGCCTTTTTTTACGATTTGTCCGCGTTTAACATTGAGTTTATGCATATGTCCATAGCGCGTTACAAAACCATGTCCGTGGTCGATCTCAATACTCCGGCCATATCCACCATTTCTACCAGAAAAAATAACCTTACCATCCGCCGCTGCGACGATTGGAGTTAATCGTTGTCCGCCAAAGTCGAGCCCTTCATGGAAAGTTGGACGCTTTGTGAAAGGGTCTTTACGCAGCCCATATGAACTCGTCCGGTATGTCTTAGCGCCCACGGGATGTCCTAACGGAATAGACAACAAGGCATTGTCTAGGGCTTCTGCCTCAGCAACACGGGCTTTAATGCTAGCTATTCTTGACCCAAATTCACCTTCGTTGGCGATATTGGTTTTATCTCCAAGATTAATAAATAAGCCGCCTTTGCCAAAGGTGCTTTCTTTCAATACCGTATCAACATTCAAATCCAATGTATCGATAATGGCGCGCCCGCGTTCGATTCTATCTAAAGTTTCGACTTCTGCAGACACAAGGATAGCATTTTGAGAATCGTCGAGATTATTAATAGACCTGTCAATATCGAGCCCTGTGTCCATTGTAGTTTTATTGGTCAACGTTTTTCGAGAAGTTCTAGGAATGCTGTCTCTGACGATTGGAGCCATTAAGATACGGCTACTTGCATATTTTGTAGGTTCTGAATCTGATGATACGATATCAACTTTACTCGCTGGTGTTGTTTTCAAGATTTGAGAGATTGTTTGATGCTTCTCTTCCATGCTCTTTGCGACTTGTTCGAAACTTTGGCGCTGCTCATTGAGCATGAGGCGCGCATTGCTCTCTTTTGCCTTAGCGTCCGCTAGAAGACGTTGATAGTGAGCCTCAACGCGTTTAATTTCCTGAGATGGGGCTCGCATGGGGTTGTAACCCCATATCAGATTGAACATGGTAAATAGGCACCAAAAGGCAACAACTGATAAGCCGCTGACAATCGCTATCTGTATCCTTGTTCCAAAGACGTAGTATTTTACTTCGCCGCCAGACCTCAGATAAATCTGGCGTTCTGGAAAATGCTGGAGGATTTGCTTTCGCCACTCCCCAAAAACGTCATTTAACATGGATCCCCATCCGTTCAATTATTGAAACCTTACACCATAATTCTAACAAAATATTCAAGTTAAATTCCTAAGTTTTTACCATATTTCTCGTTAAAAAAGAGTTTGTGACCAAAATTTCATATTAGGGGCATGTAAAAGCCCTGTTTTAAGCCCGCTAAAGTCCTTGCTTGAACATTAAAAGGAGGTTTTAATTTTCCTGCATAATATGTGCCAACCAACTCATGGAAGTAGCTTTCTGGGTTTTTGTGCTTTAATTCAGCAAATATTCGGAACCATTTTGCGCCAATAGCGACATGTCCAATTTCGTCATTATAAATTGTTTTTAATATTTCTGCGCTTTCTAAGTCTTCGTTTTTCTTAAGTTTTTCTATAATGGCTGGTGTGACATCCAACCCTCTAGCTTCGAGTACCATTGGCGCAATAGCCAATCTTGCGGCAAAATTGTGTTTGGTTGCGACCGCGGCTTCCCATAATCCATTATGCGCTGGAAATGCTCCATATGAACTTTGTAAGTTTTCTAAGCGGGTTTCAATCATCATAAAATGCCGCGCTTCGTCGTGGCAGACAGAAATCCAGTCGCCAATAAAATCTGACCGTAATTCATCTGGGATGTAAGAATGATGCCCAAATCTAACGATCATATCTGCCGCTAAATCAATGGCGTTAAACTCGATATGCGCAACCGCGTGTAATAAGGCTGCGCGTCCGTTTTTAGAGCCAAGTCTGCGTCTGGGCACTTCTGCCGGGGGCACAAGGTTAGGGCTTTCTGGCCGGCCAGGTGTGTCTGGCGGGGATGAAATTGGGGTTCCAATGTCTCGTCTTAATTGCCATCTATCTGCTAAGTCACAAACAGCATTGTGTTTGTCGTTTGTTGTAGCTGCCTTTAAGACCGCAAGGGCACTTTGCATAGCGCCCATACTATAATCTAGATTGTTTTAAGGTATCCAAAACCGTTTCGACATGGTTTTTAACTCTGACTTTACGCCAAATTTCCAAAATTTTTCCATCAGGTCCGATAAGGTAGGTTGCCCGTTCGATACCCATGTATTTTTTACCATACATATTTTTCTCGACCCAAACGCTATAATCTTCGATGACTTTCCCCTCTTCATCAGACCCTAAGGCAATGGTGAGTTCGTGTTTAGCAGTGAATTTATCATGTTTTGCCACGGTATCTTTTGAAATGCCAAGGATGTCAGCGCCAAGCTCATTAAAGGCTGATTTATTTTCAGAAAAACCAATGGCCTCTTTGGTGCATCCTGGCGTGTCATCTTTAGGGTAAAAATAGAGAACAAGATAACGCTCATTGTAATCCGATAAGGAAACGGTTCCGCCGCCGTTTGAAGGGATTGAAAAGTCTGGAGCTTTATCACCAATTTCAAGTGTCATGTTTTGTCCTTATGGGTATTAAACATCAGTAATTTATGTATGTTGATAGGGATTTTTAAGATTTCATCGCTTATGCAACACCTATTCTATGACCGAAGTCACACGCCATCGCAAGACGTTCAAAGACCGTTTTATTAAAATGGAGATTGGTTTGTCCACGGAAAATATAGAAGGGAAGGCTCAACGAAAGCAATGGAAACGACTTTCGAAATATATAGCTTATAGAGTTTTCAGATTAACCGCTGAACTTACGGCCGTTTTCATCGGCGTCGCCTGCCTTTGGTTTTTTGCGCTAAATATTTTGATGTCGCGCCAATCTGTTGACGTAACGGGCTTGAAACCAAATGCACAGATGTGGTTTTCTCAAGTTTTTAATGGCTCTGATGCTCAGATAGGGGATATGAGTTTAAGCTGGCTATCAGCCTCCAATACAATTCTTTTTGAGGCAACTGATGTCATTGTGACGGATGAAGAAGGGGCGGAGATAGAAACTATTCCTCGGCTTCAAACTGAAATTCCAATGCAAGCTGCTTATAAAGGGAATATGATACCCAAACGGGTTTTCATCGACGGCGGAACCGTAACATGGAAACGTGATAAGTACGGAAGTGTTGTAGCCGGTCTTGGGACGCCTAATACGGTCGGAAAACTTGGGCCTGTATGGAGAGGCACAGATCAAAACCAAAGACGCGAGGCTGACATTAGCGGTGTCGAGAAGGTCACAATTACAAATGCCACCGCTTTCATCATCGATAATGCTGACGGCCTGGAACTGATGCTTATAGATACCGATATAGGCTTTACGCATGGCCCTGATGATGTTGATATTAAGATGACATCTAATATTCAAAAGGATGAGGTCAGCATCCCCTTGGAGTTAAAATTTAAGACAAGTTCTGATCTCAAAGATTATACGCTGGGTATTGTAACCTCAGGCCTAAACCCGTCTTACCTGTCTCCGGAGCGTGGGCGCTATTCTTGGCTAAAGGAGTGTGAAGTTGAATTGGAAATTAAAGCCGATTTAGAAGTAGACCGTGAACAAGGCCTTCAAACAGCGGATATTGACATCTGGACTAGTCCTGGCCGTATAAAATTTGGTGAATTTGAAACAAAGTTTAACGGGGCAAATTTGGCCGCGCGACTTTCCGCTGAATCTCAAGAAATGGATATAACAGCTATTGGACTTCGTTCAGAAAAGCTTTCTTTTTCGGGCTCTGGAACATTAGGTGAATTGGGCGCAATGACAGATGGAAATATTAATAGTTCACCCATATTTGATTTGGTATTTGAAGATGTTAAAATTGAACGTAGGCCTACTTTCTCCGCTCCCTTAAATTTTACAAAAATGGATGTGTTGGGGCGGCTAGACCTTGATGCCAGACGGTTAGACTTTGAGCGGCTTCTCGTCGATTTGGGTAATTATGAATATGACATAGCGGGAACCCTTGCTCAGAATGAGACGGGCAAATGGAACGAAATTACGTTAAAAGGGCATGCGAACGGTACCTTGACCCCGTCAGATGTATTGGCAGTTTGGCCTGTTAAATTTGCCAAAGGCGCGCGGGATTGGATTGAACGCTCAGTTTTAAAAGGATCATTTGATAACTTAAAATTTGACGCCTCTTTTGATGAAGAGACCTTGCGCTCAGGTATCCCCAAAGACGATAATGTCAGCCTAAATTTCGATATTTCGGATGGTGAGGTTCGCTATATCCAGACGATGACCTCCTACCAAAATGTGACTGGGCGGGGCGCAATTAACGGAAATAGCGCCCGCGTTGAAGCATATGGCGGTAATGTTGGTGATTTGAAAGTTTCCACGGCGCTTGTAGAAATTCCGCGTTTGTTACCCAAAGGAGGTGATCTAATTATCACTGTAAACGGTAATGGAGAGACTTCTGATATGTTGACTTTAATAGATCAGAGGCCGTTTGAGTATCCATCGCAATTTGGCATAGTGCCCGAAACATTTGGCGGAACTGGCGTCATAGATTTGAGGGTCACACGGCCACTTTTGGTCGAGTTCGAAAGAAGCAGAATAAAATTTGATATTAACGGAAAATTTTCAAATGTGACAGCACCTGTTCAAATTGGGTCTTATAATATGAAGGATGGGAACATCATTTTAACGGCTAATAATGCAGGTATGAATTTAAATGGGCCTGTCAATATTGGGCCTTGGGCCACGCAGCTTAATTGGGACAAGAAATACGACTTTGGTAAAACGCCATCGCGCTATCAAATCGTCGGGAAAATGGACAGGGATACTCTTGATAGCTTTGGTCTCGGGTTTCGGGAATATTTTGACGGTGATATCAAGGTGGAAGTTAATGCACTTGGTGACGGTTTGGACCTGACGGCAGCTGATATCTCAGCAGATTTGACAGATGTTGGAATTCAAATTGGACAATATTGGACAAAGACAAAAGGAACGAATGGGGAATTTAAAGGACAATTAAAACGACAGAGTGATGGCGGTATCCAATTCGAAAATATGTACATCCATGCACCAGGTTTGACTATCGCAGGACGCGTAGACTTTGCGAATAAGTTTAAGCTCGTTGATATGGACCTTCCAACGGTAAAAATTGACGGGTTAATTGATGCTGGCGTTCAAATGAAGCCCGATAATCTAAGTGAGAAATTGTCAGTTTTCGTTGTAGGTGATTTCCTGAATGTATCCAACTTAGTGTCAAACGCTTTATCTGATGGAAAAGGCGTTATTGATGTCCCTGTATTGTTGACCGCTAATCTAAAAAAAATAGCCCTTAACGAAAATTATGTTGTCAATAATGCCAATGTTTTATTCTCACATAATGGCCTTGGTATCACCAATGCGCGCCTAGCTGGGCAGACGGATCAGGGGCCCCTTAATATCCAGATGCGTTCTTTTGAAACAGGGCAGACTCGAGATGTGGATGTCTCTATCCCAAGTGCAGCAGATGCGGCACGCGCGTTTTTAGGATTGGATAATATTGAAGGCGGTGAGCTAAAAATCACGGCTCAATTACCACCCATTGGACAATTTGGTACATTAAATGGTGTTGCTGAGATTGATGAGTTCAAACTCGTACGTGCGCCTATATTAGCGCATATGCTATCTATAGGGTCTTTGACGGGTATTTTTGATACGCTCGGGGGAGCTGGTCTGAGTTTTAATACGTTCCATGTGCCATTTTCGCTCAAAGACGGAGAGCTTCATATCCGAAATGCCCGCGTATCGGGCCCAGCTCTAGGCATGACGGGCGATGGTGAGATTAGGTTTAAGGACAGGCTTTTAGATGTCGATGGAACCTTAGTGCCAGCCTATACGGCCAATTCCTTACTCAGCGAAATCCCAGTTCTCGGAGATATATTTGTTGGACAAAAAGGTGAAGGTATATTTGCGCTGAGTTATTTAGTTCAAGGCGATTTTGATGAAACGCAAGTTGTGGTTAACCCACTTTCGGCTTTGACCCCAGGTTTTTTACGCGGGATTTTTAAACCAAAACGAGAAAATTTGTCCGACGATGTAATTGCAGAAATTAAGTCTGTCGCGCCAAATTAAATGGGTTTTAGCAATGCGTGCTTTTTCTTGCCCACTGATATCTTGACAACGCCTTCTACAACGTCATCCTTTACGATTTGGCGTTCATGGCTATCAACTTTAATATCATTGATCTTAAGCGCGCCGCCTTTGATATGGCGTCTTGCTTCACCATTTGATGAGGCAAGACCCAGCATAACAGTGGCCGCCAAAATGCCAAGGCCATCAAGTTCTGATGATCTTATATCAACAGTAGGAAGCCCTGCCGCTGCGCCGCCTTTCTCAAAGGTTTCTTTAGCGGTTGCTTCCGCTTTCTTGGCGGCCTCTTCACCGTGAAGCATGGCGGTGGCTTCATTGGCTAAGCGAATTTTAGCGGTGTTAATATCCGCGCCTTCCATAGCCTCGTATTTTACGATTTCAATCAAAGGAAGATCGGTAAACAGTTTCATGAATTTCCCGACATCGGCGTCATCTGTATTGCGCCAGAATTGCCAATACTCATAGGGTGTACGAAAGTAGTCGTCACCAAAGCTTGGGTCTGAGTTAAGCCATACCGCGCCTTCAGCCGTCTTGCCCATCTTGCCGCCTGAGGCAGTCGTTATTAGCGGCGTTGTAAAGCCGTAACAGGCTGCGTTTTCCATTCGTCGCGAGAGGTCAACACCTGTGGTTATATTGCCCCATTGATCAGACCCACCTAATTGTAGCGTACAGCCATAGCGGCGGAAAAGTTCGACAAAATCGTAACTTTGCAGAAGTGGGTAGTTGAATTCCAAGAAGGTCATAGGGAGTTCGTTCTCAAGGCGGCGCTTAACCGTCTCCATCGTAATCATACGGTTGATGGTAAAGAGTGAGCCAACATCACGCAGGAATTTAATGTAACCCAAACCATCAAGCCAGTCGGCGTTATCGGCTAAAATAGCGGCGTTCGGACCTTCAAAATCAATAAACTTTGAAAAGACCTGTTTGATACCCTTTTTGTTTTTATCAATGATGTCATCGGTTAAAATCGGACGCGTTTTATCCTTTAAGGACGGGTCACCAATTTTTGTTGTGCCGCCGCCTAGCAAAACAATCGGGCGTCCACCCGCGCGTTGGAGGTGACGAAGCATCATGATTTGAACGAGTGAGCCCACATGTAGGCTTGGCGCTGTACAATCAAATCCGATATATCCCGTCACAACGCCGTCTGAAGCGGCCTTATCAAGTCCGTCTTCATCAGTACATTGATAGAGAAATCCGCGATCAACCAGAGTTGTCATTAATTCGGATTGGTATTTACTCACGACTCATGCCTATTTGTTAACTTAGAACTGGCTTCTAGCAGGGCCAATATCAGTGTCAAAGGATTAGAACTGAACGCGGCAAAACACATAGCTTTAGGATTTATGAGCGGGACGTCTTTGGACGGCGTCGATGCCGCCTTTATCGAAACTGATGGCGAGAAAATCTTTCGGTTTGGCCCGAATATTTGCGTGAATTTTTCTCTGGCCGAAAGAACTGTGCTTAAAGATGCAACACTGGCAGCCTTGAAATGGAAATTTAAAGGGCCTTATCCAGATTTCGAAACGGCCGAGATGGTTTTACATAATGTCCATATGAAAGCTTATCAACGTCTTCGAGATGAATACCCTGATTGGATAGACGCTTTAAACTTAGTTGGATTTCACGGTCAGACGCTGATACATCGGCCGCCGCAAGGTCAAATTATAGGCCAGACATTACAGATTGGAGATGGAGAAAAACTCGCCAGCGCTTTGGGCGTGCCCGTTTATTATGATTTTCGTGCGGCTGACGTAAAGGCGGGCGGGCATGGCGCGCCTCTTGCGCCGATATACCATAAGGCTCTGGCGGATTTAGCTGCTTTGTCTTTGCCTGTTTCTGTTTTAAATATTGGCGGTGTGGGGAACGTGACTTGTATTACCGAACAGGGCGTGATTGCCGCTTCTGATACGGGCCCTGGTAATGGGCCTTTGGACCTTTGGATTGAGAGTAAAGGCCTTGGGTCTTTTGACCTAGGCGGGCAACATGCCATGGCAGGCATACCTGACTTTGAACGCATTAATATATGGCTCGGTGGAAAATTTTTTCAAAAGCCCGTACCGAAATCTGCGGACCGTTATGATTTTGATGTTTTAGATGATATGATAGGCATGAACGCTGAAAACGGCGCGGCAACGCTTGCGGCTTTTACCTGTTTGGCTGTGTCTCATACTCTCTCAAAGCTGAAGGAAAAACCGGAAAGCTTGATTATTTGCGGCGGCGGGCGTCACAATATAGCCATGCGGCTTATGCTTCTTGAATCGTTAAACTGTGACGTTTTAACGGCTGAAGATGTAGGCTGGAATTCTGATGCTTTAGAAGCTCAAGCCTTTGCTTATTTGGCGGTGCGGTCAAAACGTGACTTGCCACTTTCTTTTCCGCGCACAACAGGGGTGAAAACTCCGCAGCGCGGCGGGATCTTGGCTCACCCATAACGCCTTACTTTTTTAAGAGGCGCGCGAGATTATCCCAATCGTCCTGTGTCAAGGCTTGTGCATTGATAGGTTCTGGGCGAGGGGAGAGGGATTGAATGATTTTATCCAACTGCTGTCCTTCTACGGTTTTCATATAGGCCGCGCGCCGTACATTTATTTGCTCTGTGCTTATGTCAATCGTTTGCGGGGTAAGTTTCACGCCAAACGATGCTTGATGTTTTGATTTTCCTTGCATGACAGACAGGATGACGTTGCCCAGGCGTGGTAAATAATGCGCAGGTTCATGAAAGTAGTCGTGAGATTTGGTTTGTAATTTAGTCGGAATAGACGTGGTGCTTGGCGGTTGAAAGCCACTAAAATCCCAAAGACTGGCCTCTTCATCTGGCGTGCAAGGCGCTTTGGGATCGTGTTTTTCAGATAACATTTGGAAATGGGAAAGCAAGGTCTTGCGTAACTGCAATGAGGCTTCTTCCTGACCAGCTTGGAAAGAGGGTTCTTCATACCAAGCATGAATGGGGTGCAAATACCCTATAATTTGGACGCCCCGCTCGGCCAAAACGTCTAAGGCTTTAAACAGATAGTCAATGCGCTCCTGGGAAACCGTTAGGGATTGATGACTTTGCATGACGCCTTTTACGGAGTTTGTAAAACGCGCTCGCTGTTTTCCGGTTTCGTAAACATCTTGAAAGGGCGGTTTAGGGGCTGTTCCTCGTATATTATCTCCCAAAGTTTGAACAGCGCGTGTCAGTGTATAAGGTGAAAGCATAATGCGGCCTAGCGATAGCCACTGAGACCCATCTGGAAACCGGCTCAATAAGAAGGCTGATTTAAACTTTTCTCCGCTAGAAAACTCGGAAATATCGACCCCAATAACGAGGCATCTTAGGTCCTTTTTTTGTTTCGCCAGCGCCACGATATGCGCCAGTTCATATGCATTGGATCCGCGAATGCCTGCATTATAAAGACCGCCAGGCCAGTGATCCATAGTTTCTCCAAACCCATCAACGACACGGGAGGACCCTATGATGAGAGATGTTTCTGGGCGTTTTAGAATTTGGTGACTGACAGTGACTCGCCGCCCGTCTTCCTGGGCACGGGTTTTGTGTGCATTGATGCCGTCTAATTTTACCCAGTCCGTTGCAGCGTAGGGATCGATAATGAGATTAAACAAACTGATCGTCGCCAGGAAGGTGAAAAGCGAAGAGAGCAATATAAGAGTGTAACGTTTCATGGTTAGAAATTATAATATATGAATTCGGATACAGACCAAATATTTGTGATTGATAAAAACAACAATATGGCTGTGAAGATTGCGAAGATCGGTGAGGGTCCCCACCGTAGCCCTTTTTGAAGTTTGATATCCGCCATTTTTATGGCTTCGGGTTCAATGTATTTTTCAAATATTGAAACCGTATCAGGAAGCACCCAAACAATAAATAAGCCCACGGCGATGGCGATAAAAGGGTCATCATCTGGAAAGGCGCCTAAACCGTTCACGCCCGACATTGCGGTGAGCATGATACTGGCAGCATCAAAGCTCTCAGCCCGAAAAAATACCCAGCAAACGCTGACGAATAAAAAGGTTGTTAAAACAGAGAGTTGCGGGAAGCGCTTAAATAAACCATTTGGAAAATATCGGCTGAGAAGACGACACCAGATGAGTCCCAGCCCATGCAATCCCCCCCAGACAACAAATGTCCAAGCCGCCCCGTGCCATAGACCGCCCAGCAACATGACTAATGCCAAATTTATCATGGTGCGCCGGGGCCCGCGGCGATTTCCGCCCAGAGGAATATAAAGATAATCCCTAAGAAAATGGGACAAAGTAATATGCCATCGCCGCCAGAAATCCGTTACTGAGCGCGCTCTATAAGGGGCATTGAAGTTAATCGGCAATTGAAATCCAAACATGCGTCCCAAACCCAAAGCCATATCGGAGTAACCTGAAAAATCGAAAAAGATCTGGAAGGCATAACAAAAGGTCGCGGCCCAGGCGCTCCAGAAACTTATGGGGTCTCCATTGGCCGCCATATTAAACCCCTGCGAGGCAAAGGGCGCAAAGTTGTCGGCGAGCAGTAATTTCTTGGTAAGTCCGACTGTAAAAATTGACAGACCCACGCCCATATTAAAACTTATGTCTTTCTGGGGTGTTGTATCGCGTAACTGGGCGGCCATATTTTTATGATGGACAATCGGGCCCGCGATAAGCTGCGGGAAAAAGGCAACAAATAAGGGATAATAACCGGGGTGAGCTGGCTCTGTTTCTCGCCGAAATCTATCAACAAGAAAAGCAATTTGCTGAAAGGTGAAGAAGGAGATGGCAAGCGGGAGGGCAATCCCTGTTTCCGCCGCCTCTACTCCGAAAAGTGTATTGCCTGTACGAATGAAAAAGTCAGTATATTTGAAAATTCCTAAAAGGCCTAAGTTGAAAGTTATACCGAGGATTAGCCAAGTTCGCCCGTTAGGCGTGTTTAGCTTATGCGACAAAGCGTAATTTGCGCTGATAGAGATTAGCAGGAGGGGCAAGAATTTGATATTCCACCAGCTATAAAACACCAATGACGCCAAAGTTAGCCAGCCGATTGATGCGCTATGCCCGGCGC
>CAYXEB010000036.1:0-18616 GCA_964463835.1 uncultured Hellea sp. | reverse complement strand
CATTATATTTATCAGCTTGACGCCAAACAGTTTCTGTTTGCGGCTCAACACCAGCGTTAGCATCGAGAAGCGCAACAGCGCCGTCCAAAACACGCAATGAGCGCTCAACCTCAATCGTGAAGTCAACGTGACCTGGAGTGTCAATGATATTTAGACGCTTACCCGCCCAAAAACAGGTCGTTGCAGCTGATGTAATCGTAATGCCGCGCTCTTGCTCCTGCTCCATCCAATCCATCGTGGCCGCGCCATCATGAACTTCAGCAATTTTATGGTTTTTACCCGTATAGTAAAGAATACGCTCAGTACATGTTGTTTTACCCGCATCAATGTGGGCCATGATACCAAAGTTACGGTAGTCTTTAAGATCGTATTCGCGTGCCATGATCGGTCTCTAATTCCTTGATTACCAACGATAATGCGAGAAGGCACGGTTGGCTTCAGCCATACGGTGCGTGTCTTCACGTTTTTTAACGGCAGTGCCGCGATTGTTTGAGGCATCAAGGAGTTCGCCAGCGAGGCGCTCACGCATTGTGTTCTCATTCCGGCTTCGAGACGCAGACACCAACCAACGAATGGCCAAAGCCTGACGACGGTCAGGACGCACTTCCACAGGCACCTGATAAGTCGCACCACCGACGCGGCGCGAACGCACCTCAACGGCTGGCTTGATATTTTCTAGCGCATCGTGAAATACACGAATTGGCTCTGTTTTAGCTTTATTTTCAACAATATCCAAAGCCCCATAGACAATGCTTTCGGCTGTAGACTTCTTACCATCAAGCATGATGGCGTTCATAAACTTCGCGAGGATCAAATCCTGAAACTTAGCATCAGGAAGGATTACCCGTTTTTCTGCGCGGTGACGACGTGACATCTAACTCTACCCTTACTTAGGACGCTTCGCGCCGTATTTCGAACGACGTTGCTTACGATCTTTAACGCCCTGCGTATCGAGGACACCGCGAAGGACGTGATAACGCACACCCGGCAAATCTTTTACGCGGCCGCCGCGAATAAGCACAACACTATGCTCTTGCAGGTTATGGCCCTCACCCGGAATATATGAGAGAACCTCAAATCCGTTAGTCAAACGTACCTTAGCCACTTTACGAAGGGCCGAGTTCGGCTTCTTCGGTGTCGTTGTATAGACACGTGTACATACGCCACGCTTTTGAGGACAAGCCTCAAGCGCCGGAACCTTGTTCCGCTTACGTTTATCTTTCCGGGGCTTCCGGACGAGCTGCTGAATAGTTGGCATACTAAAAAGCCTTTTTTCCTGCACAAAGAGCAAACATCCCGCCCCTCGAACCACTCGAAATGACAGGTCATTTGCAACAAAACGGCCTATTTCGTGGAAATATCCCACAAATCGGGCCGTTATTAATATCGTTTTTGCCTTAAATGAGGTTTCTACGGTGACCCGTAGACAGCACATCCATCGACGATGCGGCGTATAGGTCGGGATTCACCTCCCGTCAACAGCCTAATTGCTGTTTTTTTGGCTGTGCCTAGAATATAGATAAGGCGCTATTTATGAGGATTGAGTTTCTACCCATTTTTCCGCTTTCATGTCCCTTTATCTGCTCCAAAACGCTCTCAAGGGGAATAATTTGCCCGAGTGACATAGATCTCTCGTGATCTCTGCCACAGCAAGTACATTATTTATGCCCTAATTCGGACCTTACCGAACGGGGCGTCTGTTCGGATAATGTCTGAACGGAGTAATATCATGACACATTTATTAAAACTCAAAATCCTTACGGGTATAGCCTTAGCTATGACTGTAAACTCTACGGCATCCGCCAATATTATTGAAAAACTGTCTCAAAACGCAAAATGCCAAGCTTGCGCTCAAACAGATCTAAGCGGCAAACCCGTTTATAAGAATTTGCAAAGGCAAGTCTTCTCGGGTGGAAATGGTGATAGCTATCAAAGCGGGAGTAGTGAAGCCACCTCTACGCGCGCGGCGCTCACAACCCTTTCCAGCATTACAACTTATGCCAATCGACCTGGTATTAACGGTAATTACCCGGGATTATGACGAACTTCATTCAAATGAATTTTTTCTCGAAACCATCAATGTCCCTAACGCCGCCTCTATAAATAGTGGTTGGCTGGTCTTTCACCTTAAAGCCAACGGCGACAGTTTGGATCATAATGACGCAATGTATTTTGGAAACTATGTTGATCACGTCAATACAGGCCCGTCAAATAATGCCATGTACCGTACATATTCAAGCCGGGTAAATCAGTTCCTGACAAAGACGGATAGCCAAGGCCTCATTTTTCAACAAGACCCCAACACAGGTGCGTATTATGCCAGTCTTGATCGCCTAAAACTTAACAGCGCTGATCATAGCGGAACAACGACATTGTTAGAGCAAATCAAACAAGACGGTTTCATGGATGTTGTTGTCCAAGATGATACTGGTGTTGATTATGTGGCTATTATTGCTTGTGTTGACGGCAAACCGGGTAAACCTCGCGCTCTGACACAAATCACTCGCGGAAAGCCACTACCGCGTCGTTCCTTACCACGCAGGTCAACCAATAGATGATATGTTTAAAGTAAACTAGGCAAGCCTTAGTTTTAAGGCTCGCTAGTTTTAATTTACAAAGAATGCCCTGACTTTTCAGGGCATTACTTTACCCCGGCCTCGACGGCTTCCATGACCCGGAGCAGATTTCCGCCCCATATTTTGGCGATATCGGATTCTGAATAACCTCGGTTTAACAGCTCAGCTGTCACATTTAGGGTCTCACGCGCGTCTTGCCAGCCATTAATGCCGCCCCCGCCGTCAAAGTCAGACGCAATGCCGACGTGATTAATGCCCGCCACTTTCACGGCGTGGTCAATATGGTTCACAAAGTCGGCCACATCAGCCTCACGTGCCATGGCGGTAATCTCATCACGGCGCTCGCCGTATAAATCGCGTTTGGCTTGATCCCAGCTCGCCCGATCTCCGAATTCGTCGTCCAGTACTTTGCGGGCCGCGGCCTGCTCTTCTGTGGGCAGCTTCACGTAAGAGCCCAGCGCGACCATTTGCGCGACGCCACCAACCGCTTTGATTTTACGCAATTGCTCATCATCAAGATTACGCGCTGTGTCCGCGACAGCTTTCACCCCGCTATGACTGGCGATAATCGGCGTTTTTGAAAGGTCAGCGGCCTGCATCATCGTCGCTTTGCCCGCATGAGAGACATCCACCATAATGCCGTGTTCATTCATCTCGCGAATAAGCTCAATGCCTAGAGGGGAAAGGCCGTTCCATTTGGGTCCCTTATCTCGAACAAAGTTTAGATTAGAGCTATCGCCAAATTGATTGTGCCCGAAATGCGTAATGCCCATATATCGCACGCCTGCCTCAGCGTAGTAGGACACCGTGTCGATAGCGTCGCCAATGGGATAGGCATTTTCCATCCCAATCAAAATCGCCTTGCGGCCTTCGCTGGTAATGCGGCGAACATCTTGAGCGGTTTTCGCCAAGGCGACGTGTTTGGTATTTTCAGCAATGAACTGATCAATCGCGGCAATCCGGGTGCCCGCAATTTCCTGAGCCGCTTCCAAGCCCTCTTCGGTGAGTTCGCCTTGCGGCGTATATACAATCCAGAACCCCGCATCGAGTTGGCCTTTAGACATTTTAGGAATATCGACTTGCAAGTCTGTTAACTGGCTCGGATCAATCTCCGTCATATAGGTAAGCGGAATATCGATATGCGTATCCAGAGTTAGGGTTTGCTCATGTACCTTTGCTATATATTCAGCTGAAATTTCGGGCTTGGCTTGAGCGCTCTTCGTTTTAGGTGTCTGGTTATCAGGTTGCTGGGCTTGGCACGCCATGAGCACGACGCCCGCTAACATAACTGCAATATGACGCATATCCCGTTCCTTATCTCTTTTATTAATAAGTGATAACCTATCTATCACAAAGCGGACCATAGGCTAGGCGCTATTTCTGAGGATTAGGTTTTGTGACTGACTTAGTCCCTCGAAAGTCTATGTTGCTGGGCCATTTCAAGCTTTGCCTCGCGATGAACAATAAAAACACCATACTAATGCATAGCCATAAGCTGCCCCACACCATGGTCGTCCCGCCGTAATTTTCCGCCAATATGCGGGCGTCAGAAACGAGATGCGATCTGGCCAACGTATCTGAAAAAATATCATAAGGCACATATATCATACTGGTGAGCCCCATAACCCGAAGCCATAAATCATTAATAGATTGGGAGAAAAAATAGGCGCTGAGTAACAACCCTATCCCCGTCAATATACAAAAGACTAAAGGAAAGAGGTCCCGAATATATAGCACGGTAATGCCTAACATTAAGACGCCCATCATTCCGACCACGAGTTTATCAAGCCTTGTGCGAAGCCCTAATAGGAAAAGCGCAGCTCCCCAAAAGAGAGACCCGAGGTAGCCCGCAGAGGCAATCAAAAATCCGTTTCCGCCCGCTGCTTTTACATGACCGCCTTGCTGCGGACTGAGTGAAAGCTCAAGCACCTGCGCGCCTGTTAACAAGGCCGTTATAGCATGCGAGGCTTCATGCAGAAAAATCACAAATATTTTGAGCGGATACATTATCCTGTGATCCCAAAAAAAGAACACGAGCCCAATCATAACCAACAACTGCCAATGCCCCTTTATATATGTTGCGATTTTCATCATTATACCGCTGTCTTTCATTTTCTATGTCTATCGCGCACGCAGGCGGGCATTGCCTTTTACGTCTAGGCTTCCTAACATAAGATGATTGGAGGGTATATGGCCCGTCAAAGACCGCACCGTCCGGAACCACGCTTTGAAAAGGGATATTTCATGCCGGCCGTTCCTGTGCCTGACCCCCGAAACCTGAACGAATATCGCTGGCACGATATGTTTTCAACAATTTCCAAAGTGGTTCGCAATCCGCTCGAGAGCTTTAATCATAGTCAATTTAAAGACCCTGTGACGCAATATAAGCTGCTCGGCAATCATTTCACCACTATAAACGACCCGGATGTTATCAAGCATTGCTTCATCGACAACCGCGACAATTACCGCTTTAACGTCATCAGACAAAAACTTTTACGTTCTATTTTAGGGGACGGGTTGATTACCGCTGAAGGAGAAAAGTGGAAACATGCGCGTCATGCCATGTCCCCCATGTTCACCCCGCGTAATGTTAAAAGCTTCGCCCAAGTCATGAAAACCACCATAGCGCGCGAGATGGATAATTTATTTTTGGGCAATCCAGAGAGTAAGGCCCCAGAGGCTCGGTCCAAACTCTCAGCAAAGTTTTCAGCCCTGACCTATCTTGTCCTCTCTGATACGTTGTTCTCTGGCGATATAGACCGCGAGCAAAGCCACGTCATCAATGATGTGGCGACGGCTCTTCTTTATGTCGGACGGCCAGATCCTCTCGATTTGTTCCAAGCGCCTGATTGGATACCCCGCTTAAGTCGCATGAAAGGCCTCAAGGCCATCAAAAGTTTACGCCTGATGATCGGTAAGGTTTTGCAAAAACGCAAATCAGAAAAACAGTCAGGAAAAGACATCCCTGACGATTTTCTCACGCGGCTTTTAAATGTTGGCGACCCTGACCATAGCGGCGCAGAGGATAAAGCCCCTTTCTCGGATACGGAAATCGAAGATCATCTTCTGTCCTTTATCGGCGCGGGACATGAAACAACCGCGCGGGCGCTCTCCTGGCTGTTTTACTTACTCTCCAATGACACAGATAGCCGCGATCGTTTTGAGGCAGAAATTGACGCGCTTAACATGGAGGGCCTCGCCCCTGAAAAATGGATCAACCATATGCCTTTTGCAATGGCCTGTTTTGAAGAGACAATGCGGCTCTTCCCGCCCGCGCCATTTATCGTCCGCGAAGCCATTGACCAAGATAGGTTTAAAACTGTCACCATTCCTGCAAAGGGGATATTATTCGTCAATACGTGGATACTCCATCGCCACGAAGCCTTATGGGATGACCCCTCCCTCTTTAAACCCGTTCGGTTTTTAGAAGACGCCAAAACGAAAATCGGGCGCTTTCAATATTTACCCTTCGGATTAGGCGCCCGCGTTTGTATCGGACAGCGCTTTGCAATGCAGGAAGCTGCCATTTTAATGGCGATGCTCACCAAACGTTATCGGTTTGATTACACTGATGATAGCCCGCCATGGCCCAAACTCCGCATAACCATTCAAGCTGAAAACAATATGCCCATGCGCGTGACGCGAAGATAGTTTCAGCTCTGGCTAAGCGCTCTTAAACGCGGTATCAGCACCCCATAAAAAAGACGGACTTTCTTTATGAGCATAGAATTTACAATGCCTTTTGCTGGCGGCACGATTGATCATGTAGAAACCCGTAGAAGAGCCGCTGACCTCAAAGAGTTTGTCACCGACCCTCAGGCCCAATGCCTCCTTTTCCTAAAAGGCAGCCCAGCGATAACGGAGCAAGGCAATCTGAAACTTGTTCACCCCTCAACCCTTATTGGACGCGACCTCCAAGACCCCGGCCCGATATTTTTAGGTCTGGATAATAAAGTCCCCATTTTTGCAGCGGCTTTGGCGCGCCCCGAAAGTTTTGCGTCAAAAGATGCCTTTCAAAATATGAGAGCCATTGCCGGGCGCTTGAGCCAAGTCGATCTCGCCTTAGCTGGGCGGGCTAAATCTTTGCTGGATTGGCATTTCACCCACCGCTTTTGCGCGAAATGCGGTGAGCCAACAGTTAGTAATGGCGGGGGCATGCAACGCGATTGTCACGCCTGTTCAACCGAGCATTTTCCGCGCGTAAACCCCGTTGTTATTATGCTGATTTTCTCAGGCGATAAAGTGTTACTCGGCCGCGGCCCAGGATGGCCCGAAGGCTTCATGTCAGCCTTAGCTGGCTTTGTATCACCAGGGGAAACCATCGAAGAGGCGACAATTCGAGAGACCTATGAAGAGGTCGGCATCAAAGTTGGCAATATTCAATATATCTTTAGTCAACCTTGGCCTTTTCCAAGCCAGCTTATGATAGGCGTGACCTGCGAGGCGGATAATGAGACTATAACGCTCAATAAAGACGAACTTGAAGAAGCGCGATGGTTCTCGCAAGATGAAGTGAAAGCCGTCTTTGCGAAACAGAGCGAAGTTTTTCTACGCCCGCCTAGTTTCACAATCGCTCATCAATTATTGCGGCACTGGATAAACGGCTAATTAGTCTTTGAGAATAGCAGGCCATTCGTCATTGGCTTTACGAACAAACCCCGTGATATCCTTTTCCCAGCGGCGCTGGATGCGGGCATTGAAATTAACATAGAGCTTTCCGTCTTCAACGCTCCAATGCTCTGGCGAGCCTTTTGCCAATTTACCCATCGCGACCGCCCAGGCACAATAGCCACCATATTGGGGCATAAAGGCATCTGGGTTGGTTTTAAACAGCTCAAGATTGCCGCGTGTACTAAAACGCCACTCCGCCCCGTCATAGACATAGGTGAACTCCGGTTTACCCGCCAAAGGCTTACCCGAGAAAAAGCTGACCGTATCATAACCGCTAATTGCCAAATTATTCTGCCAAGAGGTATAGATAGCTGGTTTATCCGCATAAGCCGGAGCCGCCGCCGAAAACATAATAACGAATATCAAAATGAACGCTTTCATAGGCTCTATATAGGAATGATAAGGTCCTGCTCCAAATCACGCTTACGTTAAGTGCTCTTGAGGCGTAGGGTGTCAGCCGGATAAGTCCCTAGCATTGTAACGCTTTCCGTAAAGAAAGAGAGCTCATCAAGCGCATGTTTCATCGCATCATCTTCGGGATGAGCTTCGACATCGGCGTAAAACTGAGCCGCCGAAAAAGAACCGCCGACCATATAGCTTTCTAATTTCGTCATATTAATGCCATTAGTCGCAAAACCGCCAAGTGCCTTATAGAGAGCCGAGGGGACTGAGCGCACCTTAAAGACAAAACTTGTCACAACTGGTTGGTCATTTTTGGGGAGTTCGGCTGGGCTGTCAGCGAGGATTAAAAACCGCGTCGTGTTATGAGATGCATCTTCAATATTTGCCGCTAATATATCCAGTCCGTATGTTTCACCGGCGACGACCGAGGCCACAGCCGCAATAGATTTTTCTCCGAGCTCAGATACGGCGCGCGCTGCGCCGGCCGTATCGGTATCAACCAAAGGCTCAATCCCTTCATTGGCTAGCCTTTTTCTGACTTGTCCCAAGGCCATGGGGTGAGAACGGGCTATTTTTATGTCCTCAAGCTTTGCACCTTTAACGCCCAAAAGTTGATGACGGATTGGCAAATATTTCTCTCCAATAATAAATAGTCCTCCCTCAGGTAAAAGGTGATAAATATCGGATACGCGGCCCGCCACCGTGTTTTCTACCGGTATCATAGCCAGGCTTGCCTCACCTGCGCTTACCGCGTTAAAGGCCTGAGCAAAGCTTGGACAAGGCCGCGGCGTCATGTGTGGATAGAAGTCCTGGCACGCCAAATGTGAATAGGCACCAACCTCTCCCTGGAAAACAATAACGTTAGACATAAAGCTCTTTATCCCGCTCAGATAATGTGAGCGTCCTTTAAGCCTTTGCGACCCTTAGCCGCAAGCGGTTTTACGTTTGCTTTTACGGCATATGTTTATAAAAGGCCTCGAAAAGCCGATTGTAAGAATCGATAGGTAATAGGTCAGAGGATTGTCAGATGGACGAACTTGGGTTTAACAAAATAGCAGGCGCAGTCTTAGCGACCGCTTTAGGTGTTATGATGATACGCGAAGTTCCGCATCTTGTTATGCATTCAAGCGTGCCAGATACGCCCGTCTATCAAGTCGGCCCGATTGTCCAAGAGGGCGGCTCAGGCGAAAAAGAACCCCTGCCCTTCCCGCAAGCTGATTGGGTTGCAGCTATGGACGCCACGGCTGGCGCAAAAGCCTTTAAAAAATGTACGTCATGCCACAATGCAGATAATGGCGGCACGAATAGCACCGGACCTAATCTGTGGAATATTGTTGGCGCTAAATCCGGGGCTCGGGGCGACTTCAAATACTCCAGCGCTATGTCGAGCGCTGAGCTGACTTGGGATTATGAAACCCTTGACGCCTTTATTGCTAAACCAACGAAGTATCTTAAGGGTACCAATATGAACTTCATCGGCGAGAAAAAAGCCGATAAGAGAGCCGCTATTATCGAATATTTACGGGTCGCCGCAGATACCCCGAGTCCAAAACCAGCTGTGGCGGCAATGGAAAAATCAGAACCCGTGATGGTCAAAGGTGACAGCATGGAAATCATAGAGGGCGCAGAAATTGAAGACGGCGTTGAAGTTGACAGCGTTGAAGTTAAAGACGCTATGGAGCTAAAAGATAACATGTCGGAAAAAGAGATGTCTGGGCCTGCCATTGAAGGTGCTAAAAAATTACAAGACGCTGAAAAAATGCAAGACGCCAAAAAAATGGATGACGGCCATTAGGGATCGGTGGCTTAAAACCTTTTAATAGCAGATATCTGACCGCCGCCGCTGGCTTTTATACGTCTGGCGGCTTGCGCCAGCGGTTCTGTTTTCACACACATATGATAAGCATTGGCATGTATCATCGCCCGCGACGATGTCATTATCCCAACATGGCCTTTCCAGAAGACTAAGTCTCCACGTTTTAACCCGCTTTGCTTAATCGGCAAAAGCTGGCCTAAGCTCTCTTGCTGCATATCGGCGTCTCGCGGGGCGTCCTTCCCGGCGGCTCTAAGAGAAGATTGCACAAGGCCAGAACAATCTAATCCATCGGAACTTAATCCGCCCCAAATATAAGGCAGACCGCTATGTTGCTCTGCGAGGGATACAAAGTCCGTCTCAGCTGGAGGTAATGTTCGCGCGCGCAGATGATTAGTATGGATATACTCCCCCGGTCCTAATTTGAAAAATTTATCAGAGTCTTTATTGGCTTTCAAAAGCGCGCCCAAATGTAAATGAGCCTTTATAGGGCTTTTAATATCAGCTTTGGAAAATAGCGGCGCTTTCAAAACACTGACCTTGTAATTAGAAGTGACCGATTTATCGGTTAAATCTTTAAGCGCGATATACCCTACATATCCTTTTTGTTTGGACCCTTTAACCGGACTTTGAGATTGCCCCCAAGCCCAGCTTTTTTTGATGCCATAAACATCAAATTGCCAACCCCATAATAATTCTGTCTCAAGACTTGATTTGTGGCTTGGACGGCGGCGCAAGGGCGCTTTAGGAGAGCTAACGGTATAGCGTCCTATTTTTGGGCCATATGATTTTGGGATATGGGTGCGCGAATCGCCGCCCATTATGCCGCTAGCGATATAATTTCTGCTTCGGATTGCGACTGAATTATATCGGCAAAACGCTGAAGATATAAAATACCGCCAGACGTACGCTTTACAATAATAGATCTTTTATCTCTCATGTCAGGGGCGCGCTCAACAAAGCCGTATCGTGTCAATGTGTCCAGCGCCCGGCTTATCACAGCTTTCGTTACCTTCAGTTTGTCAGCTAATGAACGAACTGTATGGGCATCATCTTCAAGATAAACGGTCATTAAAATAGCCATTTGCCGGCTTGATAAATCTGGCGTATCCATTGTCACCGAGGCCAGAATTACACGGTGCCACAGCGCCAGAGAGTCTTTTCGAGACGGTTTTGACATCTTAGATTTCATGCGGCCCACTCATCCTTCAAGCTAATCATTAAAGATAGACTCGCACAGACTGATTCACAGGGTCAAGTTTTGATTTCAAGAAATCGCGCGGCGTTAGCGAAAAACGGCGTAAACGCGGCTTATTTCGACATTATGCCGAAAAGTCTCCATTAAGACCGCCCGCCTTGAGCCAATGATATAGCGCGCGTAGGGCAAACATATCCCCGCCCTTCGGGTGAGCGGGCCGCGCGGTGGGTGTCCACCCATAGACATCAAAATGCATCCAAGGACGGTCATTAACAAAGCGTTCTAAAAACAAAGCCGCAGTGACCGAGCCCGCAAAGCCCCCGCCCGCATTTTTCATATCCGCGATCGGCGAGTTCAGCATCTTATTGTAAGGCTGCCAAAGCGGCATTGGCCAAACCGGATCATATTGCCGTTCAGCTTGCGCCATCACGCCGTCAACAGGGTTTTTGCGGTTTGAGAAAAATGGCGGCAATGTCGGCCCCAATGCCACACGCGCTGCGCCCGTCAAGGTAGCGAAATTTATCATCAAGACGGGATCAGACTCGGAAGCTTTTGTTAGAGCATCTCCTAAAACCAATCGACCTTCGGCGTCCGTATTATCAATCTCAACGGTTAACCCCTGACGCGATTGTAAAATATCGCCCGGGCGATAGGCCCCAGCTGAAATCGCGTTTTCAGCAATAGCTATGAGGCAGTGCAGGCGAATAGGAAGTTTATTGGCCATAATCATTTTTGATAAAGCCAAAGCATGGGCCGCGCCGCCCATATCTTTTTTCATAATGCGCGCGCCCGTTGCACTCTTAATGTTCAAACCGCCTGTATCAAAGGTAATTCCTTTTCCGATTAAGGCGAGACGTGGATGATCTGGATCCCCCCATTCAAATTCGACCAAGCGCGGCGGCTCGTGCGCGGCGCGGCCAACAGCGTGAATCATCGGAAAATTTTCCGAAAGTAAATCATCTCCAATGAAGCTCGTTAAACTCGCGCCATAGACTTGCGCCAAATCAGTAGCCGCTTGATGCAGCTCAGCAGGGCCCATATCGCTCGCAGGAATATTAATCAGATCACGACAAAGGCGACTCGCATCCGTCATAGCCCTGACTTCGGTAAGTTTATCCCCGTTGCCCATGATTAGCGTCGGAAACACCGTATCTGCTTTCAAGTAGTGGTCAAATTTATAGGCCCCGAGCCCCCAGCCAATAGCGGCCAATGTCTCTGTCCAGTCTTCTGGCAGATGCTCAAATTTATAAAACCCAGCATTAAGTTTTGCAGATAGTGACCCTGCGCGAATAGGCCCTTCCGCATCTTTCTCAGCCTCACCCGTCCCAAGTAGAATCGCAGAAATATCTCCATTTATGTTTGGGAGTCTTAGGAGTTGGCCCGCCGATGCCTTAAATTTATTTGCCTGTGCGTAAGCTTGTTCGAAATTTTCAAATGTACCTTTTAGTTCGGTCCAGTCAGCTGGCCGTAAAATATAGATAGGGACGACCGTTTCACTTGCTGTGACCTGATCTTGTGTTGTAAAAATCGCTGACATTCAAACCTCAAAGCGTTGAAATGCTAACCTATCGTTAACTGTCTCTGTTTACAAATATTAACGAAATCTTATTGCGCAACTTGCTGCGTGGCTTGGTGAAGGGTTTTTTATGTTTGATATATCGTTTCGCGCCTTGATAACGTCTGTGGCTTGCACGGGTGTTTTAGCTGGCTGCGCCATCGCTCCGGGATATTCCGAAGGTGAAAAAGAAATCGTTCAGTCTTTGGAAAGCTCAAAGTTCCAACCTGCTTCACGCCAAACGCGCGATAATATTGAAACGCAAGAATTATTTGCTCAGGCTGCCTTTTGGTCAAGAGAACATGAACTTAATCCAGGCGATCTGGAGAGCTCTATCAAATTAGCGGCTGCGGTTAGAAAGCTTGGCAACCCAGGACGAGCTGTAGAAATTTCTCAAACGGCGCGGGCGCTTTATCCGCGTGATCCTTATTTATCCGCCGAATTTGCAGCCGCGCTTATCGCGTCAGAACAAGCCTATGCAGCCATCAAACCAATAGATGACGCCCTACGCATTGCCCCTGGCTATGCGCGGCTCTGGTCCTTAAAAGGCGCCGCCTTAGATCAACAAGAAGATTATGATTTGGCCCGTAAGCATTACGCCCGGGCTTTAAAAATTACGCCTAATGATCCCAATATAATGGCAAATGTGGGTCTGAGTTATGCACTCTCCGGCAATCCTGATGCCGCAGAACAGTGGCTACGCCGCGCCGTATCTGTACCTGGGGCCAGTCAAGGGGTCAGGCAAAACCTTGCGCTCGTTTTACAGCTCCAAGGCAAAGAGGCCGAAGCCGAAAAATATAATAATCAGCCTGCGCTAAGAGGACTGTCTGCGCCGCAAAGCCCGCGTCAAACCGCGCAAGCCCCAAGAGCGCCTCAGCCTTCATATACGAAACCACAAGCCTATCAAAACAGGCCAACTTACCAGCAACCTAGCCAAAATTCTGGTATTCCGGCCTCTGAACGGGCAGGAAACTACAGTCAGGCGTCTGCTTATTCACAGGCAGCACCACAGACACGTTTAAGAGCGAATTCTAACTTAGCTGGCGCTCAAGCACCAAGAAAATCAGCCCCCGTGAGCGTTTCTGATGCCGCGCGTCTTGCGGCGCAAAATTCCACTCGGAATAAAGTTACGGTTCCCTTCGACCCTAACGGAGCAGGTATAGCCGGCACACCCGGGGCCTCCGTCTTAGACCGAATAGCAAACACGGTGGGACCGCAGGCCAGCGGGCCTCTCCCGCATAGACGCTCATTGCAAACGCAAGCACCTGTAAACTATCCACCTCAATATCAGGCTCAGGCTCAGACCGCTTACGTTGCTCCGCGTAATCCGCAAACAGCTCAACCTCAAAATACTAACGGTTACGCAAATTACCCTCAAAGGCGACAAGCCGCGCGGTCACGCCGCTAGTCTTTTTACTTAGTTTTTTATACTAAACTAAAAAAGCACGAAAATCCGGTGCGTATATGATTAGAGTGCGGTCGTGGCGACGCATAATCTATCATTTCAAGGCATACTCTAAAAATTAAGACCCTAGAGCTGATGCCATACGCATACCCGCCGGCGTTAGAATAATGATAAAGAGGCAAGGTAAGAAGAACAAAATCATAGGAACCGTTAACTTCGCCGGGAGCGCGGCGGCTTTTTTCTCCGCAGCTAGTACCCGCATCTGGCGATTTTCATTGGCCATAGTCCGCAAAGTATTCCCAAGCGGCGTACCATAGCGTTCCGCTTGAACAAGAGCTGTTGCGACTGACCGAATACCTGGATGGTTATTTCGACGGCCGAGGTTTTCATAAGCCGCGCGACGACTAGTTAAATAAGACAATTCGGCAGTTGTAAGAGAAAACTCTTCTGCAAGTTCAACCGAGTTTTCGGCCATCTCCTCTGCAACCCGTGCAAAGGCTAACTCTACTGACATACCAGACTCTACACATATCAATAGTAGGTCCAAGGCATCGGGAAAAACGGGTACAATAGACGCTAGTCTCTTATTTGCTAAATTCTTAACCCAGATAGCGGGCAAATAATATCCAAAGGCAATTGCAAAAACTGTAGCCCCAATGCGCTGAATCATTTCCCAACCCGCGATGTTGAGTCCGACAAAAAATATCAACCCAAAAACCAATCCGAGAGCGGGGAGTAAAAACCTAAAAAAGTAAAATGTGTAAATCGGGCGCTGCCCGCGGAGTCCAGCTTGAGCTAACTTGTCTTTTAAATTTGTCGCTTCCAACAATTTTTCAAGGCTAAGCCTATCAACCAGATCTCTAACAACGCCCTTGTTTTCTGATCTCAATCCTTTGTCATTGTTGAGTTCCGTTAATCTAGCTTTACGCATATCATTTCGTGCGCTGGAAACAGAGTTCATCCGCTTTTTAAGCTTATCACCTTCAAGTAAAGGGTTTAGGACTGTATAAAGCGTTAAACAAACTAACCCAGTAATTACAAGATATGAAGCATTTTGGATTAGAGTTACTGATTCTGGATTCATCTTCTTATCTCTCTAGAACTTGAAGTTCATCATCTTGCGCATCATCATCGTGCCCAAGATCATCATGACCACACAAATCATCATGTTTTTATGTCCACGCGGAGTGGTGTAAAGTTCACTCATATATTCTGGCGAGGCAATACTGATTAAAATCATAACAACTACGGGAAGGGACCCAATAATGATTGCCGACATTTTCGCTTCAGCGGCCAAAGATTTAATTTTTTCTCGGAGTAACTTTCGTCCTCTCAAAACATTTGACAAATTTGAGAGGCTTTCACCGAGGTTTCCTCCAGTGGTTTTTTGAATATTTAAAACCGTACCAAAAAAATTGACCTCAGATACGGGCATACGTTCGTATAATTGCTCGAGACAAACTTCTATAGGTATTCCTAAGCTCTCCCCTTCAACCACCGTTCTGAATTCCGCGCCCAGAGGGTCGGGCGATTCATGTGCTATAATTTTTAAACAATCATTGAGAGGCAAACCCGTTCTAACACCGCGTACGATGATATCCATGGCATCAGCAAAGCCGCCAATAAATTTCTTCTGTCGCCGATTAATCGCTCCATTTAACATAAATCGCGGCAGTCCAACACCGCCAACAATCCCAACACCCAAACATAAAAGCGGTTTTTGCTTCAAAATTAAAAATGGAATCGCTGCAAGAGTAATCGCAAGCACAGCTGAAATAATCATAAAGGTCTGGGGTTTTGTTTTCCAATTCGCTTGAACAAGCTTTGATGAGAGGGACTTGATCTTCTTTTTTTTCGTCTTTTGCGCTTGTTCGATTTTGCCTAAAGATTCCTCAATCTGTTTCCGTCGGCCGCCACTGTCTTCGACTTTAAGTCTGTCCAAAAAATTCTGAGAACCAGACTTTTGACCAGATATCTGTTTTACGCGCGCGCCACCGCTTGGCGCTGGTCCGCCAAGTAATAGAAATCCGAAGACAACGACACCACCGGCAACAACTAAGGCTAAAAGCGTATTCGGGTCCATTTAACTACCCGCCTCATCGAGTGCTTCAGCGAGGTCTTTTTCGAGGTTGAAATAACGCGCACGGTCCCAAAAAGCAGGACGCGCAATACCTGTGGATTTATGTTCACCAATAATATTACCGTTAGCGTCTTCGCCGTCCATTTCGTAGACTATTAGATCTTGCGTAACGATAACCTCGCCTTCCATCCCGAGAACTTCCGTAATTTTTGTAATACGCCGAGAACCATCTCTTAACCGCGCCGCCTGAACAATAATATCCACTGACCCTGTGATCATTTCCCGAATTGTTTTTGCGGGCAATGAAAAACCGCCCATTGTAATCATAGATTCCAAACGTGATAAAGCTTCACGCGGCGTATTAGCATGGAGTGTTCCCATGGACCCGTCATGGCCTGTATTCATAGCTTGCAGAAGGTCAAAGGCCTCTGGACCACGTACCTCACCCACGATAATCCGTTCTGGACGCATCCGCAGACAGTTTTTAACCAAGTCCGACATGGTAATTTTACCCTTGCCTTCAAGGTTGGGCGGGCGTGTTTCCAAACGAACAACATGGGGCTGTTGCAGCTGTAATTCCGCTGCATCTTCGCAGGTGATAATCCGCTCATCTGGGTGGATAAACCCTGTCAAAGCATTCAATAGTGTCGTTTTACCAGAACCCGTACCACCAGAAATAACAATGTTACATTGGCATGCGCCGATAATTTGAAGGACCTTAGCACCCGCTGGAGAAATCGATTTAAAGTTGACGAGGTCTTCCAGACGCAGCTTATCTTTCTTAAATTTCCGAATTGTGAGGGCGGGGCCATCGATTGACAAAGGCGGGGCAATAACGTTGACACGTGAACCATCAAGCAAGCGCGCATCACATATAGGGCTAGCTTCATCAACACGGCGGCCAACCTGCGAAACAATGCGTTGGCAGATATTCATTAATTGCTCATTGTCCCGGAAACGAATATTCGTTTTCTGCATTTTACCATTGGTTTCAATAAAGACATGCTTGGCACCATTGACCATAATATCAGCGATATCGTCCCGCATTAACAAGGGTTCTAACGGTCCATACCCCAAAATATCATCGCATATTTCCGTAATCAGTTGGTTTTGTTCATTGACAGATAATCTGACATTTCGAATAGCGATAATTTCATCAACAATCGTTCGAATTTCTTGTCGAGCTTTATCGTTCTGCATACCCGCCAAGGCCGATACATCTATGGTCTCAAATAGAGCGTTAAATATAGTTGCCTTAGTTTCGTAATACTCTTCGGAAGGCCCATTTTGATTAACCTTAGGCCGGGGCTGAGGGGCCGCTGCCTTAACTTCCGGTTTAGGTGTTTCAGGCTGAAGCTTAGGCTGAGTTTTTACAGCAGGTCCAGCAGATTCCGAGCGTTTACCAAACATAGATAATTAGGCCTCTTTTTTCTTGAACGACAAAAATGAGCGTCCTGATTTTTCACCAGAATCCTTTTTACCCTTGCTTGAAAGTTTGCTCATTAATGAACCACTATTTCCTGAAGTTGAAGCTCCAGACGCAACCCCAAACTCCCCTGTTCTGAGGCGTTGAGCGATATAATTGAAACCATTAACTGCCTGTGCTCCAGATTTTATATCCGTTAGCATTTTACCTTCATTAGCAGCTTGTAAGTAAGTATCTGGGTCAAACCCAAGAACAAGGGCTGGCTCTAAACCTACCGCTGCACCAAATTCTTTAACCGGAATTTCGCTCAACTTACTTATACCCGTCTTGTTAAGTATTAAAATCGGATCACCATCATTAGGGCGTTTAGCCCGCAAAAAGTCGATAAGATTCTTCGTATTTCTTAAACTCGCAAGATCGGGCGTGGAGGTGATAACGATATCATCGACATTAGTTAAGATTTGGCTTGTCCAATCCATCCAATGATGCGGCATATCCAGTATTGATAGCGGACTAATGGACCGCACGCCATTTACAACAGCTTCAAAAGCCTCAGGATCCTGCACACTATTAGGTAATAACGCCCCAGATGTCGGTAGAATGGATAATTTTTGTGTATGCCTAATCATTATTCGGTCTATTAGGGTCTCATCCAAATTATCTGGTTGCGAAAGAGCCTCCTCCAAACCTTGTGTCGCGTCATAGGCAAAGTCTAAACCTGTCGTTCCCCAAGACGAATCCAAATCTATCAGCGCCGTTTCCTGTTGGATTTTTTCAGACAAACACCAAGCAATATTGTGGGCAATTGTCGAAGACCCCACGCCGCCTTTTGCCCCAAAAAAGGCCGCGACGCGTCCAATAAAAGGTTTTTCGGGGTCAGAGTAAAGCTCGCCTAAAGATCTAATCAAATTAATGGGGTGGAACGGCGGAACAAGATAATCACTCACGCCCTTTTCCATCAATTGCCTATAAAGGCGAATATCATTAGCCGCCCCAATCATGACCACTTTCGTGCCTTCGTCGCAAACAGACGCTAGTGTTTCTAATTGAGAAAAAAGCTCAGGGCCGCGCATACCAGATTCTATTAAGATTAACCCTGGCGTGTTTTCTTTATGATAAAATTCGATAGCGGAGGGTAATCCGCCCATATAAATTTTAACGTTAGTCCGCTTCATTCGCCAATCACGCGTGGTTTCGTTAATAACGGCAGCTGTTTCCTGACGATCACAAAACGCATGTATAGAAATTTGTGGAAGCGCCCGATCTCCGCCCTCCTTGTTAAATTCAGCGGCTACGCCCACCGACATAGCGGATGGCGCAGGCATAACACCTGGCTGCATAGGCTGCATTTGCGGAGGCGGCGGTTGCATTTGCCCGTGATATTGCGGGGATTGTGGATCCGGCATGCCTTGAATAGGTGGCGCCGGCATTTGTTGTGGCGCCGGCATTTGTTGTGGCGCCGGTATTTGTTGTGGGGCAGGCATGAGTTG
>CAYXEB010000035.1:0-18694 GCA_964463835.1 uncultured Hellea sp. | reverse complement strand
CCGGAACGCTGACATATTCAACACCAGCTGGCTGAACGACAACAGTCTCAGAGACTGTTTCAAATGTCGCTGGAATTGTGACCAATTCAGTTGACGCTTCTTGAACCACAATTGGCTCAGAAACAGTTTCATATGTTGCTGGAATGCTAACATATTGTACTGATTGAGGCGTTACGACAACAGTTTCAGACACTGTTTCGAATGTTGCCGGAATTGAGACAAGCTCAGTTGACGCTTCTTGAACGACAACAGTTTCAGTTACAGTCTCATATTGAGGAGGAACTGTTACATACTCAACAGTTTGCGGCTGAACCACAACTGTTTCAGAAACAGTCTCATATGTTGCTGGAATAGACACAAGCTCTGTGCTGGCTTCCTGAACAACAACTGTATCTGTGTATGTTTCATACTCAGCTGGCAATACTTGATATTCAACTGACTGAGGTGTCACGACGACAGTCTCAGAGACAGTTTCATATGTTGCTGGAATAGACACAAGCTCTGTGCTGGCTTCTTGAACGACAACAGTTTCGGAAACTGTCTCGTAAGTCGCTGGAATTGTTACCAATTCTGTTCCTGCTTCTTGAACAACAACAGTTTCAGCAACTGTTTCAAATGTTGCAGGAATTGTAACTAATTCAGTTGACGCTTCTTGAACAATAACAGGCTCAGAGACTGTTTCAAAAGTCGCTGGGATCGTTTCAAATGTTGATGATGCCGGCGTGACGACAACAGTCTCAGAGACTGTTTCGTAAGTTGCAGGGATCGTTACAAGTTCTGTTGAGGCTTCTTGAACCACAACAGTTTCAGCAACAGTTTCATATACAGGCGGGATAGTGACCAGCTCTGTAGAGGCTTCTTGAACAACAATGTTTTCAGACACTGTTTCGTAAGTTGCCGGAATAGTGACAAGCTCTGTTGACGCTTCTTGCTCAACAACAGTTTCAGTCACAGTCTCGTAAGTCGCAGGAATGCTAACAAATTCTGACGTAGCAGGCTGAACAACGACGGTTTCAGAGACAGTTTCATAAGTTGCAGGGATTGTTACCAGTTCAGTTGAGGCTTCTTGAACGACAACTGTGTCTGTGACTGTTTCAAATACAGGGGGGATAGTCACAAGCTCTGTGCTAGCTTCCTGAACAACTACTGTGTCTGTGTAACTTTCGTATACAGCAGGGACAGCGACATATTCGAATGAAGCAGGCTGCACAACAACAGTTTCAGTAACTGTGTCATATGTTGCTGGAATAGCGACGAGCTCAGTTGACGCTTCTTGAACAACGACAGTTTCAGAAACTGTACGGAAAGTCGAGTTTAACGCACCGCGTGATGATCCACTATTATTGTATGAGACAGACACGCCGCGCGCGACAATCGCGCCAGAACCGGCGCCGCCTGCTGCTGCAGTGCTAGAGTTGCCAACAACGTTTCCGCTGGAGTCAAGAACACCTACGAGTTGACCGCGTGAGTCATAAACACTTAGGTCGGCTCCGAGACGGTAAGATTTACCACCCCAGCGAACAGTGCCGCCGCCGCCGCCCGAACCACCTGCGCCAACAGGCACGAGCTCGTAGCTTGCTTCTTGAACTAGGACACGTTCTGTAACGGTTTCAAAACGTCCTGGTATCTTTTTAATTTCTTCTCCGGCTTGTCGTAGAACGACCTGCTCAGTTGAAGTCTCATATTGCGCGGGCACGATGACCCGAGCAAAACACTCGCCCGGTAGCGGATTACCTGGCGGTAATTCCTGAGCGATAGTTGGTGCGGCTAAAACCGCGGCCGATGCGGCCAATAGTAGAGTACGTTTCATTTATAAAACCCCCAAACTCTCCAGTAACAATATACCTGCGACATGCAGATAACTCATAGCTTAGCGAATCCTTTACAGATTCACTAGGCGTTAATACCCTCTTAATTGGTTGCGAGGGAATTTCAATGGTTAAAATGGTCATAGGCGAAAAGGACGGTAGTAAGACGCCTTAGCGGCGTGTAATAACTCCCGATCTCCTCTACTATCACCATAAGCTTCCATTATTCTGACGGGTTGAGGTGCAAATTCGGCCAAAATGCGGCGAACTTTGCCTTCTCCCCATATATTCCATCCTTTTATCTCGCCTGTGTAGCGACTTCCATCCGAATCGAGCTCGGTTGCGAGAATATTGTGGATATCTTGAGTGCGGCCCCAAGCCCGCAAATAAGGCGCGATAGATGCGCTGCATATATATAATGACTCGGGGTTTAATTTTTTAGTGTTCAAACAGGCCTGCGCTTGCGGCCTAATTAAGTTAGGAATCACGTCAGTGGCAAATTGCTCTGCCTTTGAATCAAGCTTGTCTTTCAAAGCATTCTTGAAGAACCGTCTAATTACATGAGCTTTGACGGCATTACGGTCGATAATTTTAAGTCCGTAGGCGCTAAAAATAGGCAGTAATATCAGTATCTTAGCGGCCCACTTGGGCGTTCCTGCGTAATATCTTAAAAACAACGCAAATGTATCCTTGGTCGTGATGGTACCATCAAAGTCGAAGACGTTAATCTCGACGGATTTATGCGTGTCTGCAGTCGGCATAATTGACAGAATATGAGCCCAGTTCTTACTAATAGAGCGGCCACATAGGGCTATTTGGGTATCAATTGCAAGGCCTTGGACTGCATGAGGTTAATAAGCTATTGTGTTGTTCATATAGCGTTCATATTAGCGGGTAGGCCAAGGCATCAAATGCATAATTTCCTTGCGATAATTGGCAAATAAGGTCAGCAATTCAAACGATTATTACCAAGAACTGAGTTTCAAATGTTGAGATATAAAAACGCTCTGGTTGTATTCTTTGCAGCAAACCTTTTTGCGTGTCAAAATCCAACTGAAATATCTTATTTTCCGCATGACAACAGTGATCTCGCTGCTGAAGAGGGTATTGAATATGGCCGTCTGTCCAACGGCCTCAGATATGCCGTTATGTCAAATGAGACGCCATCGAATACAGCGAGCTTATTGATGCGATTTGACACAGGATCTGTGAATGAAGCGGAAAATGAGCGCGGTTTGGCCCATTTTCTTGAGCATATGGCCTTTAATGGATCTAAAAACATACCCGAAGACGAGATGGTCAAACGTTTGGAGCGATTTGGGCTAGCCTTTGGGGCTGATACAAATGCGTCGACGAGTTTTGACGAAACAATCTATCAATTAGAAATCCCAGAGGTGAATGATGAGATTATAGATGAAACATTGATGATCATGCGCGAGACGGCCAGCAATCTTACTCTTGCGCCCGACTCGATAGATCGTGAACGCGGCATTATTCTGGCCGAGAAACGTGCGAGAAATAATCCAGCCTATAAGGCGGGCATACATTCTTTGGAGTTTTTTTTAGATGGTTCGATATATCCGAACCGTATTCCAATTGGAACGGAAGAGGCAATAGAAACTGTTACGCCCGAGCAGTTCAGAGCGTTTTATGAGGGATATTACCGCCCAGAAAACACATTTATTGTTTTAGTCGGCGATTTTGAAACCGATTATGCTATTGAAAAAATTGAAGATTTTTTCGCAGATTGGACCGCCTCTGGCCAAGCTAAAGCAAATATTGACATTCCCGTTTTGGGCTCTCGCAAATTAGAAGCTGAATATTATGTCGACCCAGAGATAGAAACTTCTGTATCCATAAGTGTGATGAACGCACCTATTCTACGGGATGATACGGCGGAAAGTCGGCGAAAGGGTTTCATTGAGGGGCTCGGCAACCGTATCTTATCGCGCCGGTTGGCAAAAATATCGCGTAGCGAAGAGGCCGTGTTCATAAGCGCCTCAAGTTCTAGCTCAAATGCTTATGATATTCGTTCTATTTCAACCTTGTCCATGAGTACTCAGCCCGAGAATTGGGAAAATGCCCTCGCGCAAGGGGAGCAAGCCCTGCGTCAGGCCTATGAATTTGGCTTTACACAAGCTGAACTGGATGAACAAATTGCCAATACCAAAAAAGGGCTTGAGGTTGCTGTGCAGACATCGCCCACTCGCCGGACACCGTCATTAGCTCGGCGCATAATGGGAAATTTTAGCGCGGATAGTGTTGCGACGGACCCTGCGGAAAACCTTGAGAGGTTTGAGGGTTATGTCGGGGACATTACGCCTGAGATGGTTCATGCGGCTTTTAAAGAAAAATGGCGCAACCTTGATGAGGTTCAGCTCTATCTTTCGACAAGTCTCGTTATCGAAAACGGCGAGCAGGCCTTAATCGATGCCTTTAATGCCAGCCGAGAGGTCGAGGTTGAGCCTCTTAAGACCGTTGAAGCCAAAGCCTTTGCCTATACGGAATTTGGAACACCTGGAAAAATAGCTAAGCGCGACACGGTTAAAGATATTGAATTTGAAACCATCATATTTGAGAATAATGTGAGGCTAAATATTAAAAAGACGCCCTACCAAAAAGACGTCATATCTATTCGCGTCGCTATGGGGGCGGGGGAGCTATTCTTCCCGCAAGACCTACCGGGCTTTAAATGGTTTGCGCCAAATATGCTAGCTCTGGCAGGACTGAAGGCGCATAGCGCGGATGATATTCAGACTTTAATGGCCGGAAAATCAGTCGGATCGTCGATTAGCTTTGGTCCCGAACGCATGTCTATTTCTGGCGCGACTGTTCCAGATAATTTAAGCGATCAGCTAAACTTAATGGCGGCTTATGCTACTGAGCCTGGTTACCGTTCTGAGGCAAAAACCAGATATGATAAATATATAGATTCCTTTTATCCGACATTAGATAGCACGCCGCAAGGCGTTGCCGGGCGTGATGTCGACCGCTTAATTCGTAGCGGTGACCCTAGATTTGGGATTCCCGCGCAGGAGGACCTCGTAAATATCACAATGGAAGATCTTGAAGCTTGGCTTGCTCCCAATTTAAAAGATAGCGCCATTGAACTCGGGATTGTGGGAGATGTTGATATCGATACGGTCATTTCCGAGGTTGGTAGAACTTTTGGTGCATTTCCCAAGCGCGCGCCAAACCATATTCGGTCTGATGCGTCTAAAAGGAAATTGATTTTTCCAAAAGGAACACCCCGGCCGGTAAAGCTTACACATGCTGGCCAAAGTGATACGGCCTTGCTCAGTATATATTGGCCCGCGCCGGATGGGACGCAGTCTTTACGCTCGCGCCAAGTTTCAATGTTGACGCAGCTTTTTCAGCTTCGGTTAACTGAGGTGATGAGAGAAGAGGAGGGCGCTAGTTATTCCCCATCGGCCTTTAATTTCTCGCCGCGTACCTATCCTGATTATGGGTATGTGGGCGTATCTATGGAGCTAAATCCTAAAGACATAGATAGAATTAGCGAAAAGATCGATCAGATTGCAGAGGAGTTTAAAGCCGGCGAATTTGATGCCGATTTATTTGAACGCGCGATTAAGCCGACATTAGAATCTATTGAGACAAGCCTAGAAAGCAATGGTTACTGGATGAGCGTGATTGCTGAGGGTCAAACCGATATTGAAAGACTCGACCGGCACAGGTCAAGAGCCGAAGCGTATCAAAACATGACAGTTGAAGATTTGAAACCATTAGCAAAACGAATTTTTAACGTAGATCACCCTTACCGCGTTCAAATTTTGCCCGAACAATAAAACTATAACGTCCTTAAATTACTATTTTGAACCTAGACCGATCGTTTTTAAGCATTGATTAACCATAAAACTATCCTGTGTGGGTTATTTTTGTACAAAATTCCCCTCATGGCAGAAAGCCTGCATCACTCCTCGTAAATCCGGACGTACCGTCCTTTACTAGCGAGAGTGCCATGAAAAAGTTCAAATTAAATCTAATATCTAAGATTTTCTCGACGGCTAGCCGCTTTAAAAAAGATGAAAAAGGTAATTTTGCGATAATTGGTGCTGTGACGATGGCGTTGTTAGTGGGAGGATTGGCCATTTGTATTGATGTGGGTAACGGTTATTACGCTAAGCAAAGACTGCAAGATACGACCGACGCCATTGCCCTTCTAGCCGCAAGAGGCGAAATTGAAGGTGAAGCAGAACTTAACGCAGCCGCGCAAGAGTATTTTAATCTTACCTACCCAGGGCAACAGGGGGTAGCTATTAACCTTGAAAGTATCACGCGTAACGGCGACGCTGTAACGGTCGTTGCAACGAACAAGCAAGATACATTCTTCGCAAATATTTTCGGAACAGACGGTCTAGACGTAAGAGTGCATTCAAGCGCTCAATACTCAAGCCGCAATCTAAATTTAGCATTGGTCTTGGACACGACTGGGTCGATGGGTGGATCTAGAATCGCAACGCTTAAAGTTGCTGGTAATGAGCTTGTGGATCAATTGAAATCTTCCTCGCCAGAAGATAAACTAAGCATCTCGGTCGTTCCATTTGCGCAATATGTCAATGTCGGCACAAATCAAGCAAATCAGGACTATCTTACATTTCCGCAAACAGGTGGCCTGGCCCCGAATAATTGGACTGGGTGTGTAGGCTCTCGTCAGGCTCCGCTCAATACACGTATTCAATCGAATGCTGCGATCCCGGGGCTTGCAGGCGTTAACTGCCCGTCACAAATACAGCCTCTGACAAAGAATACGAACAGCGTTAAACGTGCAATCAATAACCTAAATGCTAGCGGTTGGACATATATGCCTGCAGGTATTGCATGGGGATGGAGAACTTTAACGCCAAGAGCGCCTTTTGCACACAATAACGCGACTAACCCTAGTAACACTGATAATATTATGGTTGTTATGACAGATGGAGACAATACACGTTCACAATCTGGTATTGGGCACGAAGGTCAATCTCAACGTGATGCAGACCGTACAACAGAAGAAATGTGCGAAAATGCTAAACGCGACAATATTACAATCTATACAATCGCTTATGAAATTGATGGCGCGAACACACGTAATCTTTTAAGAGGTTGTGCGTCCAGCAATGATAATTTTTTTAATGCGTCAAACAGTACGGACCTTCGCAATGCCTTTAGGCAAATCGGTGTAAACTTATCAAATCTACGTATAACGACCTAAATCTAATTGCATAAATTTTTTAAAAACCGATCTGTTTCAGGTCGGTTTTTTTGTGGGGCGCCTTAAATATCCACGTCTTCGACAAATTGAGCGTGTTCTTGGATATATTGATATCTCAAATCGGAGCGTTTACCCATCAATGTTTCGACTAAGGACTCCGTACTTGGGAGGTTTTCGTCGTCGATTGTAATTTTGGCTAAATTGCGGGTTTTTGGGTTCATTGTTGTGTCTTTGAGCTGGGGTGCATTCATTTCGCCAAGCCCCTTAAAACGGCCAAGTTCAATTTTACCCCGCCCTGTAAAAACGGTTTCGAGTAATTCCTCTTTGTGAGAGTCATCTATGGCGTATTCTGTTTTACTTCCCTGGGTGATTTTGTAGAGCGGCGGCATCGCCATATAGAGCCGTCCAGCATCAATAAGCCCAGGCGTATAGCGATAGAAAAAAGTAATCAGTAGAGCCGCAATATGGGCGCCGTCGACATCGGCGTCAGTCATGATTATCACGCGTTCATAGCGTAAATCATCAAGCTCGAACTTTTTACCAAGCCCAACACCGAGCGCTACGCAAAGGTCCGAAATTTCTGCATTTGCTTGTATTTTCGATAGGGTCGCGCTCTCGACGTTCAAGATCTTGCCCTTTAACGGTAAAATAGCTTGCGTTTTTCGGTCGCGGGCTTGCTTGGCCGAGCCGCCAGCTGAGTCCCCTTCAACGATAAAAATCTCTGTATCTTCTGACCCTTTTTGAGAACAATCCGCAAGCTTACCTGGCAGGCGCAATCGTTTTGTTGCGCTTTTACGCTTGACGTCTCTGGCTTTACGGCGTTTTACGCGCTCATCAGCGCGCTCTATGGCCCATTCAAGCAGTTTTGCTGCGTCTTTAGGGGAGCTTGCTAGGTAATGGTCAAAGGGGTCTCTGACGGCGTTCTCGACGATCCGGGTGGCTTCTGTGTTTGAGAGCCGATCTTTGGTTTGGCCTTGAAATTCAGGGTTAGACAAAAAACAGGAGACAAGCGCGCCCGCGCCGAACATGACGTCGTCTGGCGTTACATGGGAAAACTTCTTACTCATGCCGGTAATGTCGGCATATGCCCTGAGGCCTTTCGTAATAGCGGCTCTTAAGCCTGCTTCATGCGTGCCACCGCCTGCTGTGGGAACGGTATTACAATAGCTGCGTACAAAACTATCGGCTTCTCCGAAGCCTGCAGGTGTCCAACTCACGGCCCACTCGACCCGTCCGTGGCCACTATCTTTTTTAGAGCGCCCAGCGAAGATTTCGTTGGTTATTGTCGCCTTTGTACCGAGAGTTTCAGACAAGTAATCTGCAAGGCCAGCGGGGAAATGGAAGACTGCCTCATGCGGTACGAGGTCGTTTTCCTGAACGAGCTTCGGGTCACATTTCCAGCGAATTTCTACGCCTGGTTGGAGGTAAGCTTTCGCCCGAGCCATCCGGAAAAGCTTTGCGGCCTTAAACTTGGCTTTAGGGCCGAAGATCTCAGGGTCGGGATGAAAGCGAACTTTCGTGCCACGCCTGTTATTTATTGAGCCTAAGTCCTTTAATTTTCCAATCGGTTTTCCGCGTTGAAATTTCATGCTGTAAAGGTTTTTGTTCTTAGCAACTTCCACTTCTAAAAAGTCGGACAAGGCGTTTACAACGGAGACGCCCACCCCGTGAAGCCCGCCGGATGTTTCATAGGCGTCGCCTTTAAATTTTCCGCCCGAATGGAGTTCGGTCATAATTACTTCCAAGGCTGACTTTTTTGGATATTTTGGATGCGGGTCAACGGGTATCCCGCGGCCATTGTCAGACACAGAAAGAAAGCCGTCCTTTTCTAAGAGAACTTCAATTCTTGAGGCATGGCCAGCCACGGCTTCATCCATAGAGTTATCAATAACCTCGGCAAAGAGATGGTGAAGGGCGCGTTCATCCGTGCCACCAATATACATGCCTGGGCGCAGCCTGACGGGCTCTAAACCTTCAAGGACTTCAATATCTTTCGCGGAATAGGCAGCGCTCGCGGCCATTTTTTTATCTCCGAAGAGGTCTTTCTTTTTGGATGCGGCCATGCGGTGTTTTTTATTCCTTGAGAGGTTCAAATAAGTGAATCAGTGGCCACTATGAATCAAAAAGGATAAGGAGCAAGAACTTTATCAATTCTTCCAAGTAATCCGGCCTTCGGGCTCATTATATTCATGAGGTTTTGCAATTATTTTATCAAAATATGATGTCACTATTTGTGTGTTTTGATGTTGATATTCGGCGAGTTCGGAGAGGGATTTGCACCCCAGTTGATCAAGAAGGTTTTGCTGATAAAATTCCGGCGTATTCAATAGAGGCTGCTCCGTTAGCCCCAGCAAACGCTCCCACAATTGAATATGAGACCAATGCGCAATGGGCTGGGAAAGCGGCATGATGTCTTCTCCTAAAATTGCGGCGCAAGCTTCGCTATATTCGGCTTGCATTAGGCCGCCATGCCTTAGTTTTGAGTTGAACTTGGATGGCGGCGTATCTGATAGACGTTGCTCAGATATGCGCTGCCACATTGTATGGGCGTCAGCAAGAAATTGGGCCGTGTCTCGAGGACGAGCTAACACGGCGTCGCGTATGGCCAAGATATTATTCCCTAATCCAGAATTACCCGCAACAATACGAGAATGTACTAGGGCAATGTGTTCCCAATTATGGGCTCGGTTTTTGTGATGGTCTTCAAATGTAGATTGCATTACGGCAGGCGGGCCTGAGCGTCCTGAAGGCCTAAGGCGCATGTCTAACTCATAGGCTATACCTTCAGTTAACTTAGCCGTCAAAACTGTTCTGAGACGACGTACAATTTTATGAGCGTCGTCAGTATCCGTGTCGTCTTTGAATATAAAAATTAAATCCAGATCAGATTGAGGCGCCATGCGCGAGGTGCCCATTTTTCCTAGCCCTAAGACACACATAGGAAGGGTAGGCAGGCCAAGGTCATCGGCCACGATATCTAAGGCAGCTTGCATTGTCTTATCAGCGAGTTTTGTTAGCTGGCCGTGCATTTTGGCCGAGGTCCCTTTAGGCGACATAAAGTCGGCATAGGTCAAGTAAAGCGTTTCATTGACGAAGCGGCGAAGGCGTTCAAGCCGAGTTTCATAATCCTCGGTTTTAAAAATGAACTCTGTACTCATGTCGGGCGTAGGGGATAAAAAGGCATCAATGATATGCGGGGATTGTTTCAGCAGCACCGACATATGCTGGGAGTAGAGTAAAGGTGGTATCAAGGAGTTTAGGAGCTTATGATCATAAGATAGTAAATGTAGGTATTGGTCTGATCTTGAAATAGCTAAAAAGAAATCATTGACTTTGTGAATTGCGGTTTCAGGGGAAGCTGAAGTTTCAAAAATGAGCTTTAATAAATACTTTCCAAGTGATTGAAATTTAAGCTTATTTTTTGTATTCGTTTGCGGTAAGGCAAAGCCTTCAAGCCAGCTTTTCGCGATGTCTGAAGTGCTTTCAGACAAGGTTTCCAGGTCTTTATTAAACGCATTTGTTTCGCTCATAACGCCGTCATTTCGCCTAAATGTTTTGCTAAATTCTTCGTTCACAAATTGACGAATTTTGGTGGTGTTCTGACTGTATAGCTGCCAATCCTCTTGCTTCAATAATCCCAAAAGATTGTCAATAGAATGCTGGGATTGCGGTACGATATGGGTCTGTTCGTTATCCAGCATTTGGATAGCATTTTCCAGTTTTCTCAAATGTATATAATGGGCTTGTAATTGCTCGCTGACAGACGCCTCTAAATAGCCCAGATGCGCTAAGTGTTTTAGAGCGTCTAAGGTGTTGGGCGTTCTTAAATCATATTGTTTCCCGCCCCAAATGAGCTGTTTGGCATTAGCGATAAATTCAATTTCGCGTATACCGCCAGCGCCAAGTTTCACATTAAACCGAGAAAGTTTATCCGTGATAGGCGCGGTGGATTCGCGTTGAAACCTGAGGGCTGGATGTTCTAGATTTATGCGCGACTTCAAATGCGCGAGTTCATCAAGGGCGCGGAAATCTAAATTTTGTCGCCAAATGAAAGGTGTTATGGTGTTTAGGAAAGCTTGGCCTGTGTCTTTATCTCCTGCAATAACACGCGCTTTCATAAGCGCTAATCGGTGCCAGGGAAGGGCTCTGAAAAAGTAAAAATCTTGCGCCATATCCATAGAGATAGCGAGCTGGGTTGAGGAAGACTCGGGTCGTAATCGCCAATCCACACGCCAAATAAAACTCGGGCTATTGCGAGGCTTTAAAATTTGGCTCATTGTTTTTAGGATTTTATTGACGGCGTAACCCCACCCAATATTTTCGGGGATTAAAAGTTTTTCTGGATTATAAAATGCGACGAGATCAACATCAGAACTAAAGTTTAAATCCAGCCCGCCCAGTTTGCCGAGGCCGAGTATAAAAAGACCGGGTAAATGTCCCGAATGCTTAGGCAGTTTGAGGGGTTTCGTCTCTATGTTCCAGGCTATTTGCAAAGCCATATCAATAGATAAATCGGCAAACTTACTTTGTAATAAGCCTAAGGTTTTAAAATCCGTCTTGGTGCAAAGCGCTTTTTCGCTCCACGCTAAGGCGAAGCGTTCTTTTAACTTCAAGAGCGTTTCTGGAGCCGTTGGGGATTGAGGGTCAATCAGACTAATGCTCTCTAAAGCGCTATGCAGGCTTTCATCAGTTGGAAGACCATATTCATCAATGAGGCCCTTAAGATAAGGGCTAAAGTTGAGCGTTTCTTGGCTCAACTGACTTAAAAGAGGAGACGTACAACAACGCGTCCTGTATGGCGGATAAAGCCGTCTCGAATATCACTGTCAAAATCAAAACCGATAGAACTAAAGGCGGAACCCGCCGCGATAGAAAACCCTAAGATAATACCATCATCTGGGAACAAGGCTGACTGGAGTAGAGAATCTGCGCTGTTAAACGTTTGTCCATCCGCTCCTGTGAGGCCGACGAATCTAAAGTTGGTTTCAATCGGATCATTAATGAAATCGTGTCTAAAACCCGCCCGAATTGAGGGGCGTATCCATGTGCGTTCACCTTGGAACCTAGCGCCCAGGTTAATCAGCGCTGTAGCGCCGGCTGTTTCTGATGTGCGATCATCTACACCGATAGCAATGCCTGCATCACCTTCTTCGGTATAGCCGTCTTCTGATAGCCGAAGGTAATCCACACTCACAGCGGGACGAATCCAAAACTTATCATTAAGATCAAAATCATAACCGGCGCGTAAGGAACCGTTAATATGCGTGCCTGACCAGTCTGCTTGGCTTGTTCCTGAGAAAGTATTTATACGTACTTCTCTATTTTGTTCGAAATCGTTATAGCCGCCGCCCGCATAAGCATCGATACTTAAGTTGCCAATCTCCAAGCCCCCATATAAGCCTGCTTGAAGGGTTACAACATCTAGAGGTTCATCAATGCCGACCACGTCTTCAATTTCAGTGGAGGCAAAACCGACATTGATACCTAAGGCATGGAAGGGACCGACGGCCGTATCTAGCCCGCCTGTAAATCCAAATCCAGATCCACGATATTGTTCGGAAAGTCCAGCAAGCTCTCTATCAGCAAAATAGGCAAATTCTTGAATCCACGCTCCGCCCGGTTTTTCTTGCGACCGGCGCGTAGTATCCAAATGATTACTCACAGCGCCGGTAGCGCCGTCAACATTTGAAAAAACAAATTGTCGAGCCGCGGCTGCAAATTCTGGTAAGAGTTGATTGAGGGCTTGATTAAATGCTGTCCCGTCGGTGATATTGGAAAAGGCGTTTCCAAGCTCTGTATTTGAGCTTAGCGCCGTAAAGGTCGATGCGAAAGCTGCCGACTGCACCGGATCTAAGCCCAGACCACCATCAGCGATAGAGGCATCCGGGTCTCTAAGGTCTAAAGTTACCAGAAGCGTATTAGGATCATTGGGGTCGATTTGGAAATTGGTATTATAAAGAAATGGAGCATTGACTGATGATAAGGTATTTACGTCACCCACAGTGAGACTGTTCTCTGCTCTGGCGAGTGCGAATGTGACGTTTTCTAGTCCAACTATATTTGTAAGATTTGGTGCAATCGAGGCACCATCGTCGAAGTTGATGTCACCAGCTTCTAATCCATTAATAGACGCTCCGTCATTTGCAGCAGCTACTAGTATTGGGTCTGCATCAATGGCGGTTCCGTCTAGTGTCGGTGCAAATGTTGAGGTGCCGTCAAAATTGGCAGAAGTTACAGAAAGCGAATCTGAGGTCCCGAGGGTTAGGGTGCTGCCGTCAGCGACGCTGACATTTAATCCACCTTGGTTTTGTATTGTACCAAGGAATGATGATGAGCCAGAAAGTAAGAAATTGTCATTTCCTTCAGCAAAATTAATATCGCCGACTATGGCCCCTGAACCGAGATTAACCGTATCGTCACCAGAACCTAGCCGAATATCTCCAAGGACGGTGTTTAATACGGTTTCGCCAGCAAACTGAGAAAACGTAAATCCGTCGGTGTTGGCGGAGACGTCAATAGCTATAAGCGAGAAGTTTGTCTCCTCTGTCTCCAAGGGATCTGAATTTGTACCCGCCGCAATAATTGATCCAGAATTATTTATCTGATTCAAAGTACCAGACCTGTCAATAATTGCTATTGCTTCTCCTGTACGACCCGTAAGGAGTGCACTGATACTACCAGAGTTTTCTAGTGCATTGACGACCGCCGAAGACTCAATTTCAATAGCTGTCGCAGTGACGTTACGCGGGGTTGGAATATTGTCTCTATCTTGAAAAACGGCGTCAGCTGCTTCTGAAGAAGATGCTATTATAATGCCTGAGTTATTAATTTGATCGGCGATTGCAGAATCGCCAAATAAAATCACTCTTGCGAGGCCAGTGCCTGACGATAAAGTTGAAGCTATTGGCGTTGGCGCGACAAAAGAGGAGGCTGATAAAGTACCTGTGTTGTTGAGCCCCCCTTCAAGTGTTGCATTTGTGATTTCGACCACATTTGCATCAACATCATCAAAAACACCGTTAGCGGAGATAATTGATTGATTAATGAAGGCGTATTGCAGGCTACCATCAAAATTCTCATTGTTAGGATCCGTTATAGCCGCGACAAGACCAATGGAGAGAGGTGAGCCATTCCCGTCGATTAAGACAGCCGGCGCGGATCCAAACTGTTGAACATTACTTGAAGATGTTAAAGCTTGGATTACATTTCCATCTGCATCAAATGTCTGATTTCCATCAACATCTAATACATCCGCCATACGGTTTTCAAAAAGTATCCCGCCGGAGACGTTGGAGCCGATATTTATAGCTGATCCGGCTTGTAAAAGGTCCTCTTCGTTCAATAGGTCCCGGCCTGCGGTAAACTCAGTCGATAGGGCTGGGCGGGTCGTGAATCTAAAACCGGTATTTGTGATGTTACCCGCGTTTACAAAGCCGCCTTGAATGTCGGCAGCCACATTAACGGCTTGCGCGCCTGCGCCCAAGGTGTTGACCGCTCCACTATTTTCAAAATTTCCATTCAAGCCCGCGCCAATATTAATGCCCGTTGCATTATCTCCGGAAACATTGATCGATCCCGCATTGGATAAATTGCCGCTTAGGCCGATTTGGGCCATCGCCGTATTGTCCAAATTTATGCCAAAACTATCATTGCCTTCTACGGCTATAGCGGACGTGGCTGCGAGTTCGACATTGCCTTCAAAAGGTGAGGCTCCAGAAATAAGAATGCCTGTGCGCCCAGCGCCAGAGGCGAAAGTGCCGTCGGGTATTCCGTCTTCATCATCATCCGTATTTGTGAAGTCTTCAATGACGCTAATGGAACCCGAATTGGTAAAGCTACGATTTGTGCCGCCTTCGAGACTAACGCCTGTCGCATTATCAACGTCTGCAATTGTTATAGCACCAGCGTTAGAGAGTGCATTATCTGAATTTAAAGTGACAGCAGGGCCTTCAGTTGTAACTATAACCGAACCAGTTGCATCAATTGTTAGGTCCTGACCGTTTGTTTCCTGTTCAGTGGTGACTTCTTCTGAAATCGTCATTTGGGCCCATGAGATAGGTGCAGAGAACATGACCGCAATTAAGCTAATAGATCCGAACAATTTCTGTCTGGAAGTTAAAGCTGTCATAATTGTTTACCCTATTATAGAGAGCCGCGGCTATCGAATCTGACTTGTTGTAACGAGTAAATAACTCTAAGCCAATGAAAGATTCGTTAGTTTATAGTAGGAATACCAGCCAATGAGCACCTTGTTAAACCGAGCTTTGCGGCAGATGCGCGCTATGAAACGGGTTCTCCTTATATACGCCTTTATTTTACCCCTTATTATCGTGGCTTTTGACCAATGGAGTAAATATGCGATAATTCAGTCTTTCAATGCGCCAATGAATATTTGCGAAATCAATTTATCGCCTGGGTTTAAGCACGAAATCATGAATTTGTTTGATTTCACTCTGGTCTGCAACCCGGGGATCAGTTGGGGACAGTTGCAAGGTGACTCAAATCTTAAACGTTGGCTTCTCACAGCTTTTGCGCTGGTTATGAGCGGCGCGCTTGCTTATGCGCTTACACAGAGCAAGGATTGGCTGAATCGCTTGTCCTTGAGTTTTATAATTGGCGGGGCCATTGGAAATGGTATAGACCGAGCCTTATTTGGCGCCGTAACCGACTTTATCGATTTTTCGGATATTGGGTTTCGGTGGGTTTTTAATATAGCTGACAGCGCAATTACGGTCGGTGTTATAGGCCTCATCATCGCAAGTTTCGTTTTCAAGGAAGAGGAATACCCGGCCTGACCCAACGAAACGCCGTCCTTGAATTTACTCGGGTTGACGCTTCATCTTTTTGACAAGGAGCAAAAAGCCAAAACCAACTATCGCGACGATGGGGAGGTATTTTTTGGCTTCCTCGCCGGCGACTTCTCCCAATAAACTAAATAGCCCGAATGCTATGCCGATATAGATTAAGGCGGACAAGAAGATGAAGATAGCAAACTTTATAAAAGAGGCCTTAAAGAAACCCGCGGCAATATAAAGCGGAATACGTGTGCCGGGGATGAACCTTGCTACCATAATCGATTTACCAAGGTTATGAACGATGCTGTCCTTCGCCTTTGCAATTCGTGGACCTTCTGCGTGCTTTTTGGCCCACGGCTGTGTAATGGCGGCGCGGCCTAACCAGTATTTCCACAAATCACTTACCGTCAAGCCAATCGTAATCGCGATAAACATTCCCAAGGGGGTACCGATGCCGCTTACGGAGGCAGAAGCTGCGCCAAGTACGGCTGCGTCTTCTTGGATAAAAGGGCCAATGAGGGCGCATAAATAGGGAAACCATTCGGTTTGATCGAAAACTGCATTCATCGTCTTTTTTGCTCCATGGCCTTAAGTTTAAATTTATATTGCTGTAAATTCATCTTAGCTTTTAAGGTCGCGGGCTAGGATTTACAGGCGTAAATGGCTTTATGATTCTGGCGAGGGTGAATTCTTATATGATAAATCTAATTTCCAGAAATTAGCTTCGATATTTGTGAGAGGACGTTCTGCTGAGCCGGGAGGGGCGCTGGTTTTAATCACCGTAATGATATCCGATAAAGCGCCAGGGTGTTTGCTAAAGTAACCATGTCCTAAAAAACCTGACACGCCTTCTACATTAACAAAGGAAACATTGGTAATATTTTGGAATATTTCGGCTTCCCTCTGACTTTGTTTCTGCGCGGTTAATTTGCCAAACCGAATACCTTTCATCAAAGTTTGAGCAACACTCAATGCACTATCGCTTTCATTCATATATATTGTGATTTGTCCTATAGCGGGTCCAAATTTTTCAGCAATCAGGCGTTGGGTGACGACGCCATAATCCAAATCTGGCGCGGCCATCATGAGGTTTCTTATCTTAAGAGTTTTGATGGGGCTTTTCCCTGCCGCTCGGGATTCTATGACGAGCTCTCTTAGGGCTGTGGTTGTAATATCTGTGCCGCGGCTATGGGCTAATATATGAATGTTATCTACTTCCGGCATTGAGGATAAAATTCGAATTGTTTCTTTTAAATGATACACTGTAAATTCGCCGGACTCTCTGTCCGAAAAATACCCTAATATATTTCCAGTACCCGAGGGCCAAGAATAAGCGATTGGGACGCCATGCCTTCCACTAAAATGCCAAACATCATTTAGGTCCAATACCGCATCATTAAAGCCGTTGTTAAATCCATGGACATAGAGAATTATATCTTCCTGATTGGCAGATTTTAATCTCTGGGCGATGACTGATTTCGTCTTCAGAATACTTTGCTCGTAAGCATATTTTTGTTGTGGGTCGACCTCAAGGCCATTTGGCCCCTTGCTAAAAACGAGCGGTGTTTCTGGAAATCGGTCAATCTCTTCAATGGATTTGATCTCGACCTTAACTGTCGGGCGCTCCTGCCTCGTTTGGCTAATCTGCGTTAGGTCTTCCCAGGATAAGTCGTCGTCATATGCGACCAAAGCTTCGCCAAAGGCCATAGACGGAGAACGGTCTTTGTCATATCCATTTAGAACTCCGTCTGTAGCGAGCGCTTTTCTGTCCGTAATATAATAAACTTTTGATGTCGTTCCTTTCTCACTTGCCGCTATTTTTTGCGCGGGGTAAGGGGATTGAGAACTATAGAGGTTGGGTGTTGCCGGCAGTTTATGAATTGTGGAACAGGCCGTAATCAATGGGAGTAGGAGAAGAGACCATAGACCCCGTAACGAAAAGAGTAATTTCAGTAAATTTTGTCTCAAAGTCGTCATTAGATTATCTCTCCAGACCTTTTCAATCACTTACTTTGGACGCTTTTAGTTTCGAAAAGATGAAGTATATCACAAGGAAAACAATTGCCAAAATTGGGAGATAGACTTTCATCTTATCTCCGGCAATTTCTCCGAAGACATGAAATAAACCAAAAGCAAGTGCCAGATAGATGAAGGCGGATGATGTGACGAATAGTAGAAATTTGGCAAAATTGACTTTAAAAAAACCTGCGCCGATATAGAAAGGAATGCGAACCGCGGAGACGAATCGAGCTGTAAAAAGTGATTTTCCGAGGTTTCCTTTTACGCTATCGCCCGCCTTTAATATTTTGGGATTTTGCGCGTATTTTTTTGCCCACACACGGCTTGTCGCCGCCCGGCCAAGCCCATATTTCAGTGATGCGCTCGTAGTTAGACCAAGGCCGACAAATAGGAAACCTAGGACTGGATTTCCTAGCCCGCTGGCGCAAGCAGATGCCGCGCCAAGGATGGAGACGTCCTCTTGCAAGAAGGGGAGGAAAAAGAAGCAAAAATATAGGCCCAGTTGATATTGTTGGATAAACTCGCTCATGCGGTATTCCTAGCTTTTCGGCTGACTATAAACAAACCAAGACAAATAAGGACCATGGCTAATGAGAAGACACATTGCGGTATACCTAAAGCGCCTGGGGGACAAATATGGTCTTTAATTAATCCAAGCAAAACTCCGATTTCGACCATGACGCCCATAAAGGCGAGCAAAAATACAGGTGTCCATCCCACATAAAAAAGCTTTTTGGATGCCGGTTTATTTAGAAATATAGCGGATAGAAGGATAAGCAAATATCCGAGGAAAACGACGATGCAAGCCGGAATGGGGCCTAACATTGGGCAGACGCCGCCATGAGGTAAATGTTCGA
>CAYXEB010000034.1:16383-18746 GCA_964463835.1 uncultured Hellea sp. | reverse complement strand
GCATAAATACGGTTGCGTTTGAAGGCGCAGAGGCGCGCCGCGTGGACGTGCAAGTGCAAGTCACATCTTCAGGGCGGCAGTTTTTTAATATTGTAGGGCTCGCGGATAAGGCGGTGGCCGAATCGCGTGAACGGGTCAGGTCTGTCTTTAACGCCTTGGGCATTGGTTTGCCAGGCAAACGTATTACGGTGAACCTCGCCCCTGCCGATTTACCCAAAGAGGGCGCGCATTATGATCTGCCAATTGCTTTGGGGCTTTTGGCTGCGATTGGCGCGCTGCCGATTGACGCTATAGAGGGCTATGTCGCGATTGGGGAACTGTCGTTGGACGGCACGATTGCGCGGGTTCCGGGCGCGCTTCCGGCGGCTGTTTTGGCCAATTCAGAAAGTCTGGGTTTAATCTGCCCCGAGCCCAATGGGGCAGAAGCGGCGTGGGCCGGGGATCTGCCTCTTCTTGCGCCGCAAAATATTGTTCAATTGATTAATCATTTTAAAGGCACGCAGATACTCTCGCGTCCGCAACCCGGGGAAATTCTAACGAGTGACGATACGCTCGATTTGCGCGATGTACGCGGGCAGGAAACGGCTAAGCGCGCGCTCGAAGTCGCGGCGGCGGGCGGGCATAATCTCTTGATGGTTGGCCCGCCGGGATCAGGCAAATCCATGCTCGCCGCGCGCATGAGAGGGCTTTTGCCCCCGCTCAGCGCTAAGGAATTACTCGATGTGTCGATGATACACTCGGTGGCGGGGCTGTTAGAGCGAGGGCAATTATCTCGGGCGCGACCTTTTCGATCGCCCCATCACTCGGCGTCTATGGCGGCGATGGTTGGCGGCGGGGTGAAAGCGAAGCCCGGAGAGGCGTCTTTGGCTCATCGCGGCGTATTGTTTTTAGATGAACTGCCAGAATTTACGCCGCAAGTGCTCGATAGTTTGCGTCAGCCGTTAGAAATCGGTGAAATCTCGGTAGCGCGGGTGAACGCCCATGTAACTTATCCTGCACGATTTCAGCTCATTGCGGCGATGAACCCTTGCCGTTGCGGGACCGGCGGGGCGGACGGCATTGCTTGCCGGCGCGGGGAGAGATGTGCACAGGACTACCAAAGCCGCGTTTCAGGTCCCTTTATGGACCGTATAGATATTCAAATTGATGTCCCCGCTGTTACGCCCGCTGATCTCGCGCTACCGCCCGCGGCCGAGGGTAGCGAGGATGTCGCCCGCCGTGTTGTTAGGGCCAGACAAATACAGCTTGAGCGCAATGGCGGTTTGACAAATTCTGAGCTCTCTCAAGATCGGCTAGATCATGTCGCCGCGCTTGATAATGACGGGCAGAAACTCATTACACAGGCGGCGGAGACATTGGGGCTGACCGCAAGAGGCTATCACCGCGTGTTGAAATTAGCGCGCACGCTCGCAGATTTATCCGAGTCTGAAAATATTCACCGGCTTCATATCGCCGAAAGTCTCTCTCACCGACGGGCCCGCAAAGGTTTATCTTCCAAAAATAAGATGAATAGTTCGTTTTCGCGCTCGCGCTCCTCTATTTGACCGCTGCCTAAACGATAATTAGGTAAAATGCGCGCAGAAGTGCAATTGTGATAAATTACACATTTCTTGAAAATACTCTGTTTTGGTAAGACTATATTTAGATTAACGGGGCTATATTAGCAAAGATTAAACCCTTTCGTGGGATTTGAGGGAATGACTATGTCACCGGAAGATATTTTTGCAGCACAAATGTGGACTTGGCCCGACCCAACTCTGAAACGAGACTCAATGGGTCGCGTGTTATTTGTCAACGCAGCTTTCCTGCAAATGTATGGCGGCAATATCGATGATTGGCGTGGAAATGTGGTCACGGGTTGGCCAACGCCGCAACCGCCCGGGCTCTCAAACCGCTTTGAAACCCGCAATCCAACACCCGAGGGTGAGAACGTTTATGATTGGATGGAGTACACACAAGCTGATGGCAATGGATTTGCTATGGCCAGAAATGTGACATATCTTTTTGACGCGCCTAATCCTGAACCTGGCCTAGACGCCGCCGCTCCAGTTCTGGGCGAGCAAGTTGCGGACAGCGAACAAGCTTATGCCCAAACAAGTTATGCAGCAGAGCAATCTGTACCAACTGATCAGCCCGCCTATGTCGAACCGCCGGCCCAAGAAGCGCCTGCGATCCCAGAGGAGCCATTTACTCCCGTGCAAGCACAGCCAGTCTATGAGCATGCTCCCGATCCAATCATAGAGGCGGCACAATCTATAACTCAGCCTGAAATTGATACCTCGCCGGATATTGAGGTTCCCGAATTTGAAGAAAAACTAGCGGTTGTCACGCAAAAGGAAATTCAAGACCCAGCGCCGCAAGAC